>JBCDFD010000020.1:0-24826 GCA_039178645.1 Pseudomonadota bacterium
ATATGTTTGGTATGCGCTTCGTCACCGGGCGCATTGGCGGTGGTGAGCCCGGCAAAGACATGGCGGCTGAGGCAGGACACGGGCTTGCCTCGGTCCCGCAGCAGGGCGTCTATGTCTTGGATTTGAGCGGCCGAGTGGTCACCCACCTCGTGTTCGCCCACGAACTGAAGCTCGGCATAGTCGAGACCAAACTCGTCCATGACATCCACCGCATAGGCCAGGTCCCGTGAAATTCCGTCGCAGATCACTCCCAGCTTCATAGGGATTTTGCCTTGGCGCGGTGAAGCTCTGCGCCCACGATGTCTTCGATCACGCGCGTGCAGACCCAGTTGTCCCCGTTAGGGTACTTGGTCCGCCCAGCGTGGAAAATCTGCATGGCGGCAGCGGCGGTGTGAAGCGGGACGCCCAACTCTTCGCCTAGGGACATGGATATGGTCAGGTCCTTGTGCATGGTATTGATATGGCTACCGGTGCCTTCGAACTGTCGGTCGATGATCTTTTCCAGCGCGTTGTTCACCACGCCACAGCCCGCGGACGAGGTCGAAAACACATCCAAAATCGCTTGGCCCGCGACGCCGGCCTTTGCCGCCAACGCCGCCGCCTCAAAGGTCGCCGCGAACTGCGCACCGATCAGCGATTGCAAGCAGGCTTTCACGGTTTGCCCATCCCCAGGCTTGGTGCCCACATGGTGAATGTTGGCCGACACGGCCTCCATGACCGGTTTGAACGTTTCCATCACCTCCGCCGGAGCGGCGGCCATCATTGTCAGCGTTCCACCCTGCGCCCCCGGAAACCCGCCGGACACCGGCGTGTCGATCATGTGAATGCCGCTGCCTTCCATATCGGAGCCAATGGCGCGGGCCTCTGCCGGTTTGATGGTGGCCGACAGGATCACGGTGCCGCCTTTGGGCATGGTTTGCGTCAGACCGCCCTCGCCCAGGATCACTTGGCGGGCCTGCGCGCCGTTCATGACCATGACAAACACTGCATCCGACTGCGCACCCACATCGGCGACGCTGGCGCAGGCGGTGCCGCCCAAGTCGGTCAAAGCGGCCAATCGCGTTTCGCTCAGGTCATAGCCCGCGCAGGCAAATCCGTTTTTGATTAGGTTTTTGGCCAGGCCCGATCCCATATCGCCAAGGCCGATCACTCCAGTGCGGTGCATTGGTTCCCCCCGTTTGCTGTCACTGACGAGGGATTTCGCACGGATGGTTGACCATCCGCTGGGCGGGTCCAGCAGACACCCTCTGCCCATTTCTCAGCATGTGTAGAAAAGCGTTGTTACCGATAACATGCAACCCCCTTTACAGCGTGAACCGCTCTGGGGAAGGTTAGCCAAAACGGGAGGAGAGGACATGGCACGCATCTACGACTGGGCGGCGCGACCACAGGTGCGCAATTACACCGCCGCTGGCTTGCGCGCGCTCAAGGGCCACCGGCAATTGGTGCAGACCACAGCCAACAGCACCGAAGAAGCCGCCGCCGCGGCAGATGCAGGGCTCGACCTGATCATGGGAAACGCCCAAAACACCGCGGCGGTTCGCGAAGGCGCGCCCGAGATGTTTTTCACTGCCGCACTCGGCCTCCCCACCTACCCGACCGGCGAAGACGTTCTGCGCGCCGCATTCAAAGCGATGGAGGACGGCGCCGACGCGGTTTACACTGCGCGGGGTCCTCACATTGTCGAACTGCTGGCGCGGGAAGACATGCCGGTCATGTGCCACCTCGGGCTGATCCCACGCAAATCCACCTGGAAAGGCGGTCTGCGCGCCATCGGCAAAACCGCTGAGGAAGCGCTTGAACTATGGCAGGACTTCCGCAGGATGGAGGACGCGGGCGCATTCTCGGTCGAAGCCGAAGTGATCTGTGACCGGGTCATGGCGGAAATCACCCGACGCACGTCGCTCATCACCACGTCCCTGGACTCCGGATCGGGGGCCGACGTGATTTATTTGTTTCAGAACGACATCTGTGGGGAACAGCCTGATAGCCCCCGCCACGGGCGAGCCTTTGGCAACATTCACGCGCTCCAACAGCAAATCAAGGCGGAACGTCGGTCTGCTTTGGCAGGTTTTGCCGCAGCTGCGCGGTCGGGCAACTATCCCGCGAAGGCGGAAACCGCAGGTCTGCCCGATGACGCTTTCTCGGCTTTTGTGGAGAAATTGCCATGACCGGGATGATCGACCGAGTGGAGGTTCAGCGGTTTGCGGTGCCCTTGGCCGAAGTGCTCACCGATGCGAAACACGGCGACCACACGCATTTTGAACTGATCACTGTCACCATCGGGACCACGGACGGAGCCCAGGGCACCGGCTACACCTACACCGGTGGTCGCGGCGGGCAGGCCATCGTGGCGATGATCGAACAGGATCTCGCCCCTTTCGTGATGGGGCGCGATGCGGCTCAGGTGGAGGCCCTGAACGAAGCCATGGATTGGCACATCCATTACGTGGGACGGGGCGGGATCGCGTCGTTTGCCATCTCGGCCATCGATATTGCCCTATGGGACATTCGCTGCCACGCCGCCGGGCAACCGCTGCACCAAGTGGCGGGCGGTGTTTCGGATAGGTGCAAAGCCTATGCGGGCGGCATTGATCTGAACTTCGATCTGCCCAAGCTCCTGCGCCAAACCGAAGGATACCTCGGGCGCGGTTTCAACGGGATCAAGATCAAAGTGGGGCAACCGGACTTGGCCACCGACCTGGACCGCGTGAAAGCTGTGCGGGACCTGATCGGCCCGGACATCGCCTTCATGGTCGACGCCAATTATGCGCTGTCAGTCTCCCAGGCCATCGAAGCTGCCCGCGCGTTCCAGCCCTACGATCTGGTGTGGTTCGAAGAACCCACCATTCCCGACAACTACCTAGGCTATGCCCAGATTGCGGACGCCACCGGGATGCCGCTGGCCATGGGTGAAAACCTCCATACGATCCACGAATTTGGCCACGCGTGCACTCAAGCCAAGCTAAGTTTCCTTCAACCCGACGCCAGCAATTGCGGCGGGATCACCGGCTGGCTCGCCGCCGCTAAGCTTGCCCAAGCCCACGATATCCCGGCGTGTAGCCATGGCATGCAGGAATTGCACGTGAGCCTTCTGGCCTCACAACCCCACGCGGGATGGATGGAGGTGCACAGTTTTCCGATAGACCAATACACCACGCAGCCGTTGCAGGTCAGTGACCATTTGGCTTTGGCCCCCGATACGCCAGGCATCGGCGTGACCTTCGATTGGGATAAACTGCAACCGTTCAAGGTATGAGTTCTCAGCCATGCTCCCGGCGAAATCTATCCTTTGGGATAGGTCGCTAGGCTTTTGCCACACCCACACGGGGCAAGTTGGTTGTATAGGTCCCGACAAAACCGGCGGAGGCGAATTTGGAAATCAAGTCGATGGCGGCGGAGTCGATCCGCGAAGTGCAAGAAATGCTTGGACGGTCGGAGTTCGATTTCGTGGCGCTGCACATCAATTGTGACGTCGACCCTTCCGGTGTCATGGGGCAGTCCGAAGGCACGGCGCTGCACGGCGCCACGTCCTGCTTGGGCGCCATGACCGAAACCGCCGATTGCGCTGCGGTGGCGGCCTTTGCCATTGCAGACAAGGCCGGTGCCTATGGATCTGCTATGGTGGCCATCGGTGACGACGGGGCCGAGGCCGCGGCACGGGCAGCGGCTATGCAGGCCCAGGCTCAAGCAGACCGCACCGGCGAACGCCCCGATCTGGTGTGGGTGTCCAGCACCCCCGGCGAAGAGGAAGCCGTACTTGCTGGCATCGAAAGCGTGGTGGGTCGCGACGTGCCCATCATTGGTGGAAGTGCCGCGGACAACAGCGTCGAGGGCAACTGGTTTGTCTTCGACAGCAGCCACAAGTCGGCAAACGGTGTGATGGTTTCGGTTCTGTATCCATCGGCGCCAGTGTCTTTCGCCTATCAAAACGGGTACTCGCCAACTGAAAAGACCGGCAAGGTCACAAAGGTAGACGGACGGCGGGTGTTCGAAATCGACGGGCGCCCTGCGCTGGATGTCTATACCGATTGGACCGGTGGGGCCGTGGCCCGCACCGAAGAACACGCCGATCCCCAGGCGATCCTGTCAGACAGCACGCTCTGGCCCCTAGGCCGGCCCATCACCAGTGTCGGCAGCGTGCCGTTCTACCTGCTGGCGCACCCGGCCACCGCCCATGGCGACGGCGCGCTCGACATGTTCGCCACCATGGAGGAAGGCGAAGACATCACCATGATGACCGGGACTGTGGAAGGTCTATGCGACCGTGCCGGACGCGTGGCATCGCTCGCACGCGCCACCGGTGGACGCAGCACACAAACCGTCAAAGGCGCGCTGATGATCTATTGTGGCGGCTGCATGCTGACCGTACGCCATGAACTGCCTCAAGTCACCAAAGGCGTGCGCGAGGCGTTGGATGGGGCACCGTTTCTGGGCGCGTTCACCTTCGGCGAACAGGGTCCACTCATCGGCGCAGGCAACCGGCATGGCAATCTCATGATTTCCTGCATAGTGTTCGGCTGAGCCAGGACTGAGGGTGAGCCCATGCCGAATGACGAGCGGTTGCGCGAGGCGCTGCTCGAACTCAAGAGCTTGCGGGATCGAGAGGCGCGCAGCCTCGAAGAAACTCGGTCGCTTTTGAGTTGCGTGGAAGCCTATTCCGCTGCCCCGAACCCCAATGAAGCTTTGCTGTCCATATTTCGTTCCCTGCATGGGCAGCTGGGCAGCACGCCCACGCTGATTGCAAAGCGCTTGGAAGACCGCAGGTCCGAGGTGTTGGCCAGCGACGACAGCGGCTTGATCGGCACTGAATTCACCGCGCCGGTGGAGCTCTATAACAGACCGCGCAATGTCATTGACCTGCCACTGCTGGGCCCCTGGGAAGGTGCACTGCCGATAGGTGACAGCACCGGAATGCTGTCGGTGCCGGTGCAAAGCGACACGGTCTTGCTAAGCTTTCACCCCAAGCCCGGCGGCTTTGGGAAGGCGGCCATGACGCTGACCGAAAGACTGGCGGGCCTGGCCATGCAAGCGTTGCAAAACAGCCGAGTGGCGGCCGAAAAGGACCTGCTCGCCGCTGCGATTGCAGGATCATCGTCGGGCTTTTCCATCGCCGATGCGAGGTCAGACGAACGACCGCTGGTCTATGTGAACCGGGCGTTTGAGCGTATTTCCGGATACCTCGCGGAGGAGGTTCTGGGTCGAAACTGCCGTTTCCTGGCGGCGGATCCGGCGGGCTCAACGGAAAGGTCGCGGTTGCGGGACGCCACGCGCCACAGGCGGCCAGGCCGGTTTCTGCTACGCAACCGGCGCAAGTCCGGTGAATTGTTTTGGAACGAGCTGACGCTCTTCCCGGTCGCAGATGCCAACGGTCAAGTGCACAGCCTGGTGGCCACGCAAACCGATGTGTCCGAGCGGGTGGAGGCGGAACGGGAACGGGACCATCTGCGCGCGCGCATGCGGCAAGCGTTGGAGGCAACCGAGGATGCATTCCTATTGCTGGAAGCTGACGGGCGGATTGCCTTCGCCAACGCGTCCGTGGCCGACCTGCTCCCCGCGCCGCAGCTCAACTGGCACGCGGGCACCACGTTTGACGACAACTGGGACGACTATGTTGCTCACGCCACCAATGGCGCGGGTCAGATGACCCAACAGTTCACACGCGCCGACTTGGATGCACTGACACAAGTGACCACCGGCGTTGAGATTGATCTGCCCGACGGGCGCAGCGCCTTGGTGCGCGCCGCACGGTTAGACGATGGCGGCACCGTCATGTCGGCCACAGATGTGACGGAAATGAAGTCCGCGCAACGTTTGCTGGGCCAGCGCCTTGCCGCGATTGAGGCGGCCACCGACGGGATCGCAATCTCGGATGCAGCCGGGGCGCTCATCTATATGAACGCCGCTGCCGCGCGGCTTATGGGATTGCCAAACGCTGAGCTTGGGCTGGGGCAGGCTTGGTTTGCGTTTTATGATCAGCCCGCGACCATGGACACCCGTGCGCCGTTCGAGATGGTTGTGACCCGCGACACGGACGCCGGGCTCGTGACACACGAAATCAATGGCTCACCTTTGGACAATGGCGGCGCGGTGATCATCGTGCGCGACGTCACCGACCGTCTTCTGATCGAAGCGAAGGCCGAAGACCTGCGTCGCGACCTTGTGCGGCTCCAAGGTCAGGACACCATTGCTCAGTTGACCGCTGGGATTGCGCACGACTTCAACAACCTTCTGGCGGCGATCAATGGATCGGTCACGTTGATGGAGTTGGAGCCGGAGGTTCCCAAGGAACTGCACGGCCACTTGGCGCGGATCAAGGCCGCCGGGACCCAGGCCACGAGACTGGTGAGCCGGATGTTGGATATTGGGGTGGATGAAAACACCCAAGGCGCATTCGACCTGACCTCCGCATTGGCGGATGTGGAGGCTCTGCTGCGCCCCGGCATGCCCGGTCAAATCACCTTGACTTTGGAAAACAACAGCCCCGCCACCGCGTTGCGCGGCACCGCCACGGCCTTCAGCCAAGTGGTGCTGAACTTGGCGCTGAACGGATGCGACGCCATTGGCAAAGCTCCAGGCGAAGTGCGCTTATCGGTGTCGTGTGGGCCGGTGCAGGATCCCGCAGACGTGAAGCTCGGTCATGTGATCCCGAAATCCACCTATGCTGTGGTGGAGGTTGCGGATACCGGCAGCGGGATGGATGACGCCACGGTTGAGCGCGTGTTCGATCCCTATTTCTCCACCAAGGGACGGCAAGGCACCGGTCTGGGCCTCGCCATGGTGGCCCGGCAAGTGCAAAGCGTGGGCGGTGCCATCGGCCTGCGTTCCAAGGTCGGGGACGGCACCACGTTCACACTCTATTGGCCGTTAGCGCGCCTGATCCAAAACGAAGCCGACCGTGCCGCGGGGGACGCCACCGACCTGAGCGGCATGACAATCATCGTGGTGGACGATGACCGCGGGGTTGGTGAAGTGGTGGCTCAATACCTCGAAGCCAATGGAGCCGAGGTCGCCGTCTGCGCGGACCCGCGCGACGCGCTTGACGCGATCACAGACGACCCCAGCGCTTGGTCGGCACTGGTCACTGACTACGACATGCCCCACATGACCGGTGGCGAGTTGGTGGAGGCCGTTCGCGACGCCACGCCGGACCTGCCCATACTTGTCGTGACAGCCTTGGCGAAACGACTGTCGGACCCACGGCTTGAAGCGGCGCAGATTTCAGGCATCTTAGCCAAACCATTGGATCTGTCGCAACTGTGCCAGGCGCTCGCCTCTGCACGTTTGGACAAGGCGGAAGGATTGGACGATGCGCATATTACTGGCTGATGACCATGATTTACTGTTGGAAACTCTTGCGTCCTTCCTGGTCGCCCATGGTGGGTTTGAGGTGGAAACCTGCACCACGCTGGACGAGGCCTGCCAAAAGATCTCCAACGACACCGCCTATGACTTGGTCCTGCTGGATTATGACATGCCTGGCATGAATGATCTGGAGGGGCTGACCAAAGCGCGCGACATGTCCTTTGGGCGTCCGGTGGCATTGATGTCGGGCATGGCCACCAAAGCGGTGGCGCAGAAGGCCATTGATGCGGGCGCCATTGGGTTTTTGCCCAAAACCATGGCGGCAAAATCGATGATCAATGCAGTGAAGTTCATGGTGATGGGCGAAACCTACATCCCGTTGGATTTCCTAAACGCCGCCGAAGAGGAACCGGAACAACCCTTGGCCGACGTTTTGTCCGGTCGGGAAATGCAAGTTCTGCGCGGCCTGTGCGAAGGCAAATCTAACAAGGAAATCGCCCGCGACCTGGACCTACAAGAGGTGACCGTCAAACTGCACGTCAAAACCCTGTGCCGGAAACTGGACGCCAAGAACCGCACGCAAGCGGCGATGATAGGCAAGGATGCTGGCGTGGTCTGACCAAGCACCAGACCTCACACCCGCGCCCATTCTTTTTCCCCAAGCGACCTATACAGATGGATAGGTCGCTATCCGACGTGGTTTATCCAAGCCCCTGACAAAGCGCGTAAACGCCTCGCGAGCCGAGGAGCGCTGCAGTGAAGATTCGCCACGAACGACCGATGTCCGACCTTTCCTTTCAGGTGAGGGCCCCGCTGGGGCTCGACCTGGCATCGGGTGAGACTGTGACCATCGAGAGCTGGTCATTGAAGGGACTGCATTTCCCCTTGGCCCAAGGCGAGCTTCCAGAAACCGCGGTGCTGTCGATCCCATTCCAGGGCGTCGACATCCGGTTCGACGTGGCGTTCGACATTGATCACGACACACAGTTTTTGAGTTTCAAGGGCCTCACGGGTCGTCAGCGGGAAACGCTGGCGGTGTTCTACCGGTCAATTCTGTCGGGCAAAATGGCCAGCACAGAAGAGATCATCACAAGCCTAGACACGCCTGTGGATCTGGTGCCCATGGAGGAAACCGAAGAAGAAAAGGCAGAAGGCACCAAAGGGAAAACACCACGGTCGCTGCGCGCGTTCTTCAGTGTGCTCCTGTATCTCCTGGTCTCCACATTTGTGGTTTGGACTTTGGGCAAAGGCATTTGGACCCGCGTCGGACATGTGGACATCCAGAACGCGCGCATCGAAGCGGAATTGATCCCGCACATGGCCCCTGAGGGCGGATTTGCAAAGCGGATTCTGGTGTCCGCGGGCGAGCGGGTGGAGGAAGGCCAAACCCTCATCGAAGTGAGCACACCCGAAACATCCGCCGCTTTGTCCGAGGTCCGCAGCCGCATCGGGATTTTGGAAAAGCGATTGGCGGCAACCAAGGCCCGGGAGGCCGAATTGCAATCTGTCATTGCAGAACGGCGCGGGCGTTTGGCACGCGCAATGGACACTGGTCCGGTGGCGGAGCGCACCCGGCTTTCCGAGGTCTTGGCCGACTTCGACCGCCGCATTTCAGCAGAACATGGGCCGCTCTTTGAGGCGCACGCGGCGGTGCAGCGCGAGCTTAACCTGATCGAAGACGAATTGCGCCGCCTTCGCCGTCAAAGGGGAACACTGCGCGCCGCCGCCGATGCGCTCCACATCATCGCCGCGAAAACTGGCCACATCCGGGAAATATCTGCCTTGCCCGGCCAATACCTCCAGCGGGGCCATGTGGCCATCGAACTGGAAAGCGCGGCCAAGCGTCAGGCTCGCGGTTGGTTGGATCAACGCATGGCGAGCGCGTTGCACGCTGGGATGCCCGTGGATGTCACCATCAGCCGCGGCGGCGCACCAGAGATCCTTTCCGGTCGCATTGAGAACCTGGAAGCGGGCATCAACCCGGAGCTGTCCCCAGATTTTGGCATGACGGTCACGGTGGCCTTTCCAAACCTCAGCGCGGATGTGGTTCGTACCACACTCCCCCACCACATGCCGGTGGACCTGAGCGCCACACGCCATTGGGTCACCAATCTGGAAACTCGAACCCAGTCACTTTTGGCATTTGCGGGGGATTAACGGATGTACGCGCCAGACAGCGAATACGCCTTTGACAAGGACCTCACCATCCGGCTCGCTCAGTTCCGCAAACCGGTGCGCAAAGGGTTGGCCAAATGGCATCCGCTACAACTGGTGGGACTGACGTTGATCTTGACCGTGGTTGTCTGGCTCTTGGTGCATACGGTGAACCGGTTCTTCGATCCCGCCACGCTGCACGTGACGCTTGTTTTGGGGACGCTCGGCATGTGGCGATTTGGGTGGTGGTTCACCCACGCGGTGCGTGCCGAGCTTTACCGCCGCACACGCTGGCCCGCCATGCGCGCCCGTGCCGACGCGGTGTGGAAATCCGGTTGGCGTCCGCGCCGCCTGCATATCCAGATGACCACCTACTACGAAGAACCGGCCATCACCAAACGGGTCATCGGGTCCATCCTGGGGCAAATCCGGCGGGAAAAAATCCCAACCACACTCTATATCGGCACCGGGTCGTCCTACGACGAGATGATCATCCGGTCGTTTGTGGAAACCCACGCCCAGGACATCCCGGACGAGCTCGCCGAACTGGTGTTCCTGCGCCAGAACCAACCGGGCAAGCGCATGGCCATCGGGATGATCCTGCGCGCCATCAACCGCAACGGTGTGGACAAGGACGACTTGGTCATTTTCATGGACGGCGATGCGCTCTACGGCCATGACGTCATGGAAAAGACCCTGTCGATGTTCGGCGCTGACCCAGACCTGCAAGCCCTGACCACCGACGAAGAGGTGATTTGCTACGGCCCAAAATGGATCGCCAACTGGCTCGACATGCGGTTTGCCCAGCGGCGCCTGGCGATGCAAAGCCATGCCATGTCCGACAAGGTTCTGACCCTTACTGGCCGGATGTCGGTGTTTCGCGCCCAGCATATGCTGAGCGAACGGTTCATCCGCACGATTGAGGCCGACCATCTGGACCACTGGCTCTGGGGCCGCTTTCGGTTTCTGTCCGGTGACGACAAGTCAACCTGGTATCACATGCTCACCCGCGATGCGAAAATGACCTATGTGCCCGACGCCACGGTCTACACCATTGAGGTGATCAAGGAGAATGGGCTTGAGCGCATGGTCCAGAATTTCCGCCGCTGGTCCGGCAATATGCTGCGCAACGGTACGCGCGCCATCGCTTTGGGACCAGGCAAGGTGAAGCCCTTCATCTGGTGGTGCATCGTGGATCAACGCATCGCCATGTGGACCATGATGGTGAGCCCAACACTGGCGATCCTCGCGGCGTTCTTCAATCCGATGTACCTGTGGTCCTGTCTGATCTGGGTGCTGTTCAGCCGCGTGGTGCTGTGCCTATTTCTGTACCGCTACAGCCGTACGGTGGACCTGAGTTGGCCCTTCATTTTGTATCTCAACCAAGTGATCAACGCGTCCGTGAAGATTTTCATGATCTTCCACCTGTCGAAACAGAAGTGGTCCAACCGGGGCAACCAAAGCGCGGGCAATGGCGATGATTGGTTTGCCAAACTGCAAAACGGCACGGCCAAGTTCCAGTTGGTCACTGCGGTCCTGACCTTCGTAACACTGCTGTCGCTCTACATTGGCGTGTTGCCACACCCGTTTTGATCCAACCTCGATACCGTCGACAGGGAATGCCCGTCCGCATGGTGGACCGTCGGACTCCACGCGGGCTGTGCAAATGGCAAGCCTTCTATCCGTTGGGATAGCTGTCCTAGCCAGCCGCGCGCGAACATGACCTCCAGGACAGAAGATGTCACCAAAACAGCCGGTTAGAAAGCCTCCAACGCAAAAGCAAATGGAGCGTGACCAATGATCATCCCTGTTATCCTCGCCGGTGGAAATGGAACACGCCTGTGGCCATCGTCCCGCAAGAGTTTCCCCAAACAGTTCACGGACCTGATGGGCGACCAGACCCTGTTCCAAGACACCGTGTCCCGGCTGAGCGGGTCGGATTTCACTGCACCCACCGTGGTCACCGGCATAGATTTCCGTTTCATCGTGGCGGAGCAGTTGGACGCCTTGGGCACAGTCGGTGCGGACATTCTATTGGAACCCGAAGGCCGCAACACCGCAGCCGCCATTCTGACCGCCGCCTTACGCCACGAAGCGACGCCGGACGCTATCCTGCTGGTCGCGCCGTCTGATCAGCGCATTGATGACACAGCAGCGTTCCACGATGCCATTGATGCCGGTGCAGAGGCCGCCCGCGCCGGGGAAATCGTGACCTTGGGCATCGCCCCCACCCATGCGGAGACCGGCTACGGATACTTGGAACTGAGCGAAGCTCCGATGGAGGCTCGGCCCCAACGTCTGCGCAGTTTTGTGGA
Source organism: Pseudomonadota bacterium (assembly GCA_039178645.1). Classification (GTDB taxonomy): domain Bacteria; phylum Pseudomonadota; class Alphaproteobacteria; order Rhodobacterales; family Rhodobacteraceae; genus Mangrovicoccus. Next base: position 11,775 of record JBCDFD010000020.1, read on the forward strand.
AAAACCGTCCCGCGATGTGGCCGAAGCGCTGTTCGAAGGGGGCCGCCACCTTTGGAATGCCGGTATCTTCATGTTCCGCGTGGGAACGATCATTGAGACGTTTGAAACCCTGGCCCCCCGTCTGGTGATGCCCTGCCGGGCTGCACTGTCCACCGGAGAAACGGACCTCTGTTTCTTCCGCTTGGGCGCGGACGCCTATGCCCGATGCGATGATATCTCCATCGACTACGCCATCATGGAGGCTGCGGAGGCTCTGCTGGTGGTGCCAGTGTCCTGCGGGTGGTCTGATCTGGGGTCCTGGCGCGCGGTCCATGGGGCCACCGATCAAGACACCCAAGGCAACGCCCTGAGCGGTGCAGCGACCCAGATTGATTGCGCGAGCACGCTGTTGCGGTCCGAACGTCCCGACATGCGCGTGGTGGGCGTCGGCTTGGAAAACATCGGTGTGGTGGCCACCAACGACGCGGTGCTGGTGGTGAATCTCAACGACAGCGAGAAGGTCAAGCAAGCGGTTGCCGAACTGCGACGGGACGAGGCCCCACAGGCCGAAGCATTCCCTCAGTGTCACCGGCCCTGGGGTCATTATGAAACCATTGCCTTGGGCGGTCGGTTCCAAGTGAAGCGGATCATGGTGAAACCCGGCGGACGTCTGAGCTTGCAAAGCCACCTGCACCGGTCCGAACACTGGGTGGTCGTGGAAGGCACAGCGCAAGTGACCGTGGACGAAGATGTCCGGCTGCTGTCGGAAAATGAATCGGTCTATGTGCCCTTGGGCGCCGTCCACCGCTTGGAAAACACCGGCAAAGTGCCATTGACCCTGATCGAAGTGCAGTCGGGGCCGTACTTGGGCGAAGACGACATCATCCGCTACGAAGACATCTACGCCCGCGCCCCCGAAAGCCGCGACGCCGCCTGACGCGACACGTCGCACTCCACCAGTAGTATCAGGTTCAACAAACGCCGGAGAGTCCCGCTCTCCGGCGTTTTTCCGTGTGCAAAACCAGGAGGGACAGCCCCCCTATACTTTGGGACAGGAGCCCTGTTCCTTATTGAGCCCAAATAGCCTTTCTCTCGAATTATTACGTTCTTCCAGTGCGTTAGAACTGGCCTCAACAGACACAACCATGAGAAAAAGGCAAAAGCCCATGATGGACCTCACTCCCATTGATCAGACCAACGCAGCCGTCATTCCATTCCAGCTTCTGAATACCAAAGCCGCCATTTCAGTGGTCGGTTTGGGCTACGTGGGCGCAGTGTCCACCGCTTGCCTGTCCAGCCTGGGCCACCGGGTTGTGGGCGTGGACATCGACCCCGCCAAAGTCGCAGACATCGCCGCCGGTCGCAGCCCAATCCATGAAAAGGACCTGGGCCGCCTGTTGAGCGAAGGCGTGGACGCGGGCCTGGTTTCCGCAACGGAACAACTGGCAGATGCAGTCGAAACCACCGACGTGACTTTCGTTTCCGTTGGCACCCCGACCGCACCTGACGGCGGATGCGACTATCGGTTCATCAAAGCCGCCGCGGAAGCCATGGCCTGCGGCCTGTCACGGAAGTCGGATTTCCACCTATTCGTCATGCGCTGCTCGATCCCCCCGGGGACCACCATGTCGGTGATGACCCCGATTTTGGAAGAGATGTCCGGGACGACACTGGGCGAAGACTTTGGCGTCGCCTTCAACCCCGAGTTCCTGCGCGAAGGTGTGGCCGTGGCGGATTTCTACGAACCACCCAAAACCGTGATCGGTGCCACCTGCGCTCGAAGCGCGAACATCTTGCGCAAAATCTACCTGCCGGTGGATGACGCCCCAATCATCACCTCCATCGAAACCGCCGAAATGGTGAAATACGTGGACAACGTTTGGCATGCCACCAAGGTCTGTTTCGCCAACGAAGTCGGACGTTTGGCAAAATCTCAGGGCGTGGACAGTCATCAGGTGATGGACGTGTTTTGCCAAGACACCAAACTGAACCTGTCACCCTACTACCTGAAACCCGGGTTCGCCTATGGCGGGTCATGCCTGCCCAAAGAGGTCCGTGCCGTGGCCCATATCGCCAAAGGCGCAGGCGTGTCGTTGCCGATGATCGAAAACCTGGGCGCCTCGAACCGCGCGCAGATTGACGAGGCCGTCGACATGGTCCGCGCCACAGGTGTCAAACGCGTGGGTGTTTTGGGCCTGGCCTTCAAACCGGGCACCGACGATTTGCGGGAAAGCCCGATCCTCGAAGTGATCGCCGCCTTGCGCGAAGACGGAGTTGAGATCGTGGCCCACGATCCGGCCATCACCGCCGAGACTGCAATCGAAAGCCAGCTTGGCTATGTGAAACACGGCAGTCCCGGTCTCGCGCGCCTGGCAGATGAAATGCGCGGCTTCCTTGCCGACAGCGCCACGGAGGTTGCCGACACCTGCGACGCGCTGATCGTGACGCAGCGCAACGACCAGTACGCCTCGCTTGTGGAACAGGCGACCACCGTCAAAGGCACACCGGTGGTGGACGTTGTGCGGCTCTATGCCGACGCCACCGATCTCCCCAATTACCAGGGCATCGGCTGGTAACGGTCGCGGTCCAGGTAAGCCAACGGCCGGGCTGTCCCCAACAGCCGGTCGGTCCCAGGCCATCCTTCGCGGTGGCCGGTTTCCTGGCACTCGGCGACCGCAGCCTGTGTCAGCGGTGGCCGGGTGTCAGGTTTCTCACCTCAATTGGAAAAGACCATGACACCAACTCAAAACGACGACGTCCTTGTCGGTGACAAGGCGAACAACCTCATCGTGGGTCTTGCCGGGGATGACCTAGTGCAGGGCCAGGGCGGTGACGATCTGTTATTTGGCGATTTCGTTCCGCAAAACCTCCTCACCGGCGTCGAGGGCGCCACAAGTTTTGCCCAATACGCAGCCTCAGGCGCGTGGCAGGTCCGACAGACCGCCGATGGCCACACCGAGATGTCACAATCTGTGGAAACCGTGGCCGGTGCCGAATACTCCATCGGGTTTGAAACCGCCGCCAACTACGGCTCTGGCACGGTCAGCGGCGCGGTCGAGGTGCTATGGAACGGCCAGATCATTGGCCGGATCGACACCACCTCAGGGGTTTTCGAAGACGCGCTGTTTCATTTCGTTGGCACTGGCGGGACTGGCGAGATCACCTTCCGTTCGGTGGACAGCGAGGTCGAAGACACCGGGCCCGAGGTGCACACAGACGCACCGATCTTCTACTATGAGAAGGTCATGCATTTGGGTGGCGAAGACGTCACCGTCAAAGCGATCGCCGAAGGTCAAAACCACATCTACCAAGTGCTCAACGGCAAGCTGCACGCCTTCGATCCCGACAGCGAAACCTACACCGCCGCAGGGGCCGAGGCCACGGTTGTGGTCAATGCCATTGGCTTCAATCAACAGGATGATATGCTCTACGGGATCGCGGTGGCGAATGGCGTGGATGCGCTCGAGCGGGCCGTGTCGAAAACCGATCTGGTGGCCTATGATGCGTCCGGCGCGTGTTACCGTGTTGGCGACACGCCCTACCGGTCATGGACGGCGGATTTCGATGACCAAGGCAACCTCTGGGCGTTCCATTCCAGTATGGACCGGGTGAGCATGATCGACGTGGATCACCTGGACGAAGACGGCAACCCCACCACGGTCACCTTCAAATTCCCCAAAAGCATGGTCACCGATAGCGTCTGGGACGTGGCCTATGACGCCAACTGCCAGAGCTTCTATGGCTTGGTTCGCCCCAGTTCAGCGGGTCAGCCGGCCAAGCTTTTCCAGATCGACGTATCGAACGTCGCAAATGGCGGAGAGCCGGAGTTCTCTACTACGCCCGTCGTGTCGACATTCATTGACGGTGCTTGGGTCGATGGTGTCCCCCACATGACCTTTGGGGCCTTTGTGGTGGATGGCGATGGCAACCTCTATGCCGGTGGCAATGGTGGCGATCACGACATGAACGGCAGCACCGGCACAAGCGGGGGCATCTACCGAGTGGTCACCGACGGGGCCACCGGCGAGCTTCGCCTGATCCTGGTGGCCGATGCACCCAAGTCCTATTCCAATGACGGGGCCATCGACTCCCGCGCCATGGACCCGTTCACCGAGGTCGACACCTATGCCAGGGTCTTAATCCGTGCACCGGAGTTGATCGAAGCCCCACAAGGGGAAACCAGCTACGACGACACGCTGGAAGGCGGCAATGGGCAGGACACTGCGGACGGGGGCTTCGGCAGCGACGTGGTTGTCGGACAGTCTTTGGGGGATCACCTGATGGGTGCCAACGCCGATGACTCCCTATGGGGTGGCGCAGGTCCCAATGCCGAAGGTGGTGCGCGCTCCGTCTATGACGAGGCAGGCACCCGCTACGACGCCTTCGGCAACATTCTGGCCGAAGACGATGACAGGTTGGACGGCGGGGACGGCGATGATTTCCTTCACGGGTCCGCCGGACACGACACGCTGTTGGGCGGGGACGGCGAAGACACGCTCGACGGTGGATCGGGCTTCGACAACCTGTCGGGCGGCGCAGATGATGACGTGCTGAAGGGCGGTGCGAACACAGACACCCTATCCGGTGGCGCTGGCGAAGACACGCTGGATGGCGGCAGCGACCGCGACCTGCTCTCGGGTGACGGCGGAAACGACCTGCTCAAAGGTCGAAGCGGCGCAGACACTTTGGACGGCGGTTCAGGAGCGGACACGCTCAGTGGCGGCAGTGGGCACGATGACCTGAGCGGGGGCGATGGGGCCGACCAACTCAAAGGTGGCTCCGGCAATGATGCCCTCAGCGGCGGTGCCAGCGACGATGCTCTGGATGGTGGTCGGGGAAACGACTCCATAGCGGGCGACGACGGCAACGATCACATCAAAGGCGGGTCCGGGAACGACCTCGTCGACGGCGGGGGCGGAAAGGATTCCATCAACGGTGGCTCCGGCGATGACGACATCACCGGCGGCGGCGGTCGAGACAAAATATATCTCGGCGCAGGCAGTGACGTGGCCAGCGGAGGCGCGGACAGTGACCGGTTTGTGTTCCGCGACGAGGATCTCGACGGCTCCACCGACCGGATAACCGACTTTCGCCACGGGTCCGGCGAGTACGATGTTCTCGATTTTCGGGCGCTGTCTTTGCTGGACGACGGCGTCACCGAAACCGATTGGCTCGACAATTTCGTGACCGAAACTTTGTCCAACGACGTGGTGGTGGACCTGGGTCAATACAGCTTGATCCTGACCAATGTCGACCAGAGCGCAACATTCCGCGCAGAGGTCTGCGACGGTATTTTGTTGTAACGAGTACCGGGGCAGCGGATGACCGTTGCCCCAAGGTCCCCCCTATCCTTTTGAGACCTCCGCCTGTCCAACGGCACAGCAGATCGCGGCGCACAGTCAAGGTAGCTTTGCTCCAACATTCAAAGTTTGGAGGATCACAGTGTGAAACGTGAACTGACCGCCGCCCTGTTTGCCTTATGCCTGTCGCCTGCCCTGGCGGACACGGCACCGCCCCGTAAAGAACGCTACCAGGACGCCATGGACTTGGTCGCGACGGCACCCGCTGCCGCCCATACGGCGATGGCTGCTTTGGCCGACACCGGCTATCCCAGAGCTATCGACCGATTGGCTCAGTTCACCGCAAAAGGGGTCGGTGTCACGGCAGACCCAGCAACGGCCATGGTGCTCTACGCCCAAGCCATTGATCAGGGCCACGCAAAGTCATTGGTCGCCATGGGCAAGTTGCTTGCCAACACCGGGGACCATGCTCAGGCCCTCAAGGTTCTGGAACAGGCCCAAGCCCAAAACGTCAAAGGTGCGGACGTGGCCCTGGCTGTGACCCATGCCACTGGCAAGCTTGGCCCGTTGTCGGACCAGGATGCGGGGTGGGATACCCTGCTCACCCTGGCGCAGCGCGACCGCCACAAAGCAGACACCGCCATGCTCTACGTGGCGTACAAAACTGGCCTTGCCATTGAGAACGATCATGTTATCCTGACCCGAGTGACGGACAGAGCACGGGACGGCGATGGCCGTGCGGCGGAGAGCCTTCTGAGGTACTACCGCGTGCACAAACCGAGCACAGACGCCAACGTCGCCTTCCGGCTAAAGCTAACTCAGCATCCGGGCGTCCGACCAAAAGTCCAAGCCGAAGAGGCCTTGCATCTGGCCGCCATAGTGGAACCGGCCCAATTCTGGACCGCTGCCCAAAAAGTTGTGCAGGCGCAGACTGACGAGGCCTTCACGCGCGCATTGGTGGTGACATCCAAGCTGAACAGGAACGCCTACGTCCGCATCCTGCAGATTGAACTGGGTTCACTCGGATATCTCGACGGTCGTCCTAATGGGTATCTGACACATGGGACGATCCGGGCGTTCAACGCCTTCTGCCGCGATGCGCAAACCACCGATGCTTGTCGCTATGGACCGCTCAAGTCCGCCGCCGTCAAAGCGGTGTCCGTCGAACTGGCCAAACGCCGGGCATCGCGAACCTGAGGGCTTTGGGATTAACTCTGGGCACGGGCATAGGCCCGGCCCACCACTGCCGCCGAGGCTCCGTGCAGAACCGCGCTCAACACCACGGCAATACCCGCCGCCGCCAGAAGCATCTCGCGCATGGCCAAGTCTTCGAAGGCTTCCAGAACCAAGAGCGCGAATAACGCTGTCGCCAGCCCACGCGGACCGAACCAGCCGAAGAACAGCCGTTCTGACGTATCCACCCCAGGCAGTGACAGCCAAATGGCCACCGGGCGCAGGACGATGAGGCTCAGCAGGATGTAGAGAACCAGCACCACCGTGGCATGTTCAAAGGCCACCGGCAGCAAAAGCGCCCCGATGGCAAAGAACGCCAGTTGCGACACCAGCTGACCTTCGGTGTCCAGAAACTCAAACACCATGTGCGCCCGGCCCTTGAGCATCTCGCCACAGCTGAGACCCGCCACAAATGCCGCGATAAACCCGTTGCCCTCCAATTCGTGGGCCACGAGGTAGGACAGACCGGCCAGAGCAAAGACGGCCAAGCCACCCAGCCCTTCGCCGGACAGATCTTTGTCCTGAGCCAAGCGCAGGAGGTAGCCACCGATACCACCCACGAGCACACCGGCCACGACACCGAACCCGATCTGTTCGCCCACGAAGACGATCCAGCCGGTTTCCACTTGGTCGTGGACCCCACCCACAGCGAGGCACCCAAAGAAGACAACGAAGGGCAACGCCAAACCGTCGTTCAAGCCAGACTCCGCGGACAAAGCACGTCGCATGGGTTCTGGGATAGCGGGGTTGGTGACCACCGCTTGGCCTAGCGCGGCATCCGTGGGCGCCAAAAGGGCGGCCAGCAGCGCGATTTCCCAGATCGGCCAGCCGGGCAGGAACACCAGCCCCGCAACAAACCCCAAGGCGATCATGATGGGCAGGCCGATGACCAACATGCGCCCGGGCTTCGCCGCATCCCGGAACAGGTCACGCGGGCTGATCATGGCAGCGTCGGCAAACAGCAGGATGACCAAAGCAGCTTCGGCGAGCATGCTCAGCCCGTGGCCCGTGGCGGTATCAGTGACCAAACCATAGTGCGCGCAGAGCCACCCACCGCCCAGGAAAATCATCGGTGCGGTGATCCCGGTGGACCCCAACCGGCGGCTCACCAGCGCAAAGGCGAAAACCAAGAAAAGGAAAATGAGGAGGCCCAATTCAGACGACATGGCGTGACCCGTACTTTAAGTCCCGGCTCAAACCTGACCGGCTTTGCTAAGGCCTTAATGACTGTAGGCACCCGAGGCTAGAAGGTCTTGGTGCTACGACCCCGGACAGACGTCAGCTTTGGTTGATGGATTTGGCGCGATGGTCGAGCCACTGGTCGTTGGCCTCTTCGACAATCGCTTCAATTTCAGCGAAGAACCTGTCCTGGGCCGCGTCGTCCAGCGAGTCCTTTTCGGCCAGCGCATATTCCAACCGGTCCTTGAGCATGCGGAATTTGATGAGGTTCACCCGGTAGTGGACCCACCGCCACCCATAGCCCGCGAAGCTTTCCCACGCGGTCGCCATGCTGGCCAGCGCGCTGACGACCAAGGCCGCGATGCCCAACGCCTGAGAATACCCGGACATGACGTCAAACTCCCGCAAACCCACCAAAACAGTGGTCAAACCCGCCAGGAATATCGCCGCCGTGCGCATGCTTTCCGTGCGCCATTTGATGGTTCGCCGCTTCTTTTCGTAGTCGTGGACGAAGTGGTCGATCTTGGACTTTAGGTAATCGGTCTTGGACATGGTCACCCCACGGGTAGGTCTGCGTGCCACCAGTATGGGCAGGCCAGCCGCCCGGAGCAACTGACGGAGGCCGTGGGGTTTGGGTTCTGCTTGAGCAGGTCCGATTTGTTGATTGCGAAGCCAAGGGCGAAGCACCCCAGCGGTCACGCAGCAACAGCATCCCCAAACCGCCAGTTTGCCCCATATCAGGCGCTTGGCCCAAAGTTTAAGCTGTGATTGATCGCGGTCACAAAACCATTGCGCCGCGCCGCCGCTTGGGGTTAGCGTTATCGCACTGAACGATGCCGCGCAGCAAGCGGGGCACACTTGGGAGGAAAATCTATGACTTTTGTCAAAGGGCTCGCCTTGGCGGCCTCTGCTATTGCGCTGACCGCATCCGCAACCTTCGCTCAGACCAATCTGCGTATCCAGACCCACTTCTCGCCCGAGACCTTGTCCGGTCAGATGGCATCGAAGTTCGTAGAAGACGTCCAGGCCATGTCCAACGGCGAGATCAGCATCGAGATGTTCTATTCGTCGTCGGTGGTGAAGTCGGCGGAAACCTTCGACGCCGCGGCCACCGGCATTCTCGACTGCGACATGACCGGCGGTGCCTACCAGACCGGTAAGAACCCCGCGTTCCAATTCACCGGCGATCTGATGGGTGGTTACACCAACCCCTATCAACAGATGGCATGGCTCCTGCATGGTGATGGTCGGTCTGCGATCAATGACCTCTACAATCAGTACGACATGGAATTCATCGGATGGTGGATTCCCGGCCCAGAGAGCCTCAGTTCCACCGCCCCGATCCGCAACGTGGAAGATTTCAAAGACTGGAAATTCCGTTCGCCCCCCGGCATGGCCACCTTGGTGTTCAAGAACCTGGGTGCGTCGCCCATTGTGATGGACTTCAACGAAATCTTCACTGCGCTTGAAACCGGCATCATCGATGGTGCGGACGCGGCGAACCTGACCAACAACATTGGCCTGGGTCTTTACGACATTGCCAAGCACACCAACTACCCTGGTTTCCACTCCATGCCGGCTGACCACTTGGCCTGCCGCAAGGATGTGTGGGACAGCATGCCTGCGCACCACCAGAAGATCATGGAAGTCGCCATGGACAGCTTGGCGCTGCATAACGCGACCATCAACGAAGTTAAGAATGCGCAGAATGCTGTGGACCTGACAGCCAAGGGCGTGAACCTCTACAACTGGGATCCGGTTGAGCTGGACAAGTTCCGCGTTGCGGTACGCGCCGGTTGGGAAGAGTTCGCCACCACGCCAGAAGCCAAAGCATTGCTGCAGAGCCATGTGGACTTCTTGGTTGGCATCGGCGCGATGCAATAGGACCAACTTGGTCTGAGACCCACGGATGGCGGGCACTTTGCCCGCCATTTGTGTCTCTGCCCTCGGCTGACCCATGAAAATCAACCGTATCACGTCCCATGTGCTGGGCTACGACCTGCCGGAACGGTTGGGCTATTCCCAACAATTCTACGACCGGCGGTCCGCCCATTTGGTCGAAGTGGAAACCGACGGGGGTGTGACCGGCTGGGGCGAATGCTTTGGACCTGGCGCCATCGCGCTTGGCAACAAGGCAATCGTCGAACAGGTGTTTCAGCCGATGGTCTTGGGGATGGACCCAATGGACCGCGATGTGATCTGGCACCGGTGCTACAACCTCACGCGCGACCACGGGCAGAAGGGCATGGTGATCCAGGCGCTGAGCGGTATCGACATCGCCCTGTGGGATATCGCCGGTCAGGTGGCAGGTCTGCCCATCCATAAACTGTTGGGCGGCGCGCACCGGACGGATGTGTGTGTGTACGGCTACGGCATGATGCTGCGCGACGAGCCCGTGAAAGAGATGTGCGCGCGGTTTTCCGATGAGGCCGCCGCCATCCGCGATGCGGGCTTTGCCGCCACTAAGATGAAGATCGGCCTAGGTCCGCGAGACGATATCCGGTTGGCCGAAGCGGTTCGGCGCGGGGTGGGCGGTGACTATCCGTTCATGGCCGACGCCAACCATGCCTATACGACATCAGATGCCTTTGAGGTCGGACGGGCCTTGGGCGATCTGAACGCCTATTGGTTCGAAGAGCCGGTCGCGCCGGAAGACCTGGACGGCTACCGCGAGTTGCGCGCAGGCCTGAAGGTCAACATCGCAGGCGGTGAAGCCGAATTCACCCGCTGGGGTTGGCGTTCGCTGTTGGAATCGCGCGGGCTCGACATCGCGCAACCGGAGGTCTGCGCCCTTGGCGGGATCACCGAATACCAGCGCGTCCTTGCGCTGGCCCATGCTCACCACACGCCGGTGGTAAACCATGTCTGGGGTTCGGCCATCGCGGTGGCCACCAACTTGCATCTGCTCGCCGCCATGCCACCGCTGCCCGGCGGCCTGCACCCTTGGGAGCCGATGCTGGAATTCGACACCACGCACAACGCGTTCCGCGACGACCTGCTGCAAGAGCCGCTGAACATCCAACACCAGATAAAAAACAACGGGGGACGGGTGAAAATCCCGAACGGTCCAGGGCTCGGGGTCACACCAGACCGCGCGGTCCTTGACCACTATCGCATTGCCTGAGGGGAGGAGGGGCACGCCGTGAAACAACACAGCACTGGAGCCTTGGTGGAGTGGATCGTCCCCTTCGCCTTCATCGTCGCTGCGGGATGGACGATCTGGCATATGCCAGCGTTCATCCTCGATCTGATCCCACCGGAAAGCGAAAGCCTCCGCAGTCAGATCAGCGCCCTGCACCAAACCAAAGACGTGAGCCCGAACTTGCCCGGCATTTTCGGCGGCTATGCGGATATCATCGACTGGGCGGCCGTCATTCTGATCCCGGTGTTTTTCTGGCTGGGTATGCGTACCCTGCGCCACGCCACCATGGAGCTTGAGGACCGCGGACCGGTGGACAATGCCGCACTCTTCATTGGGCGAGTGACCATGGTGCTGATCATTTCGATGACCTGCATCATGCTGTGGGAAGTGTTCCTGCGCTACGCCATCGAGGCACCAACGCTCTGGGCCAACGAGTTGACGCTGTGGCTAGCGGGCTTCGTGTTCCTATGCGCGGGCCTCTACGCGATGCAGCAGCGGTGCCACATCCGCATCTTCCTGCTCTACGATGTGCTGCCCCGCTGGGGCCAACGGGCGTGCGATGTCTTCTCGGCGTTGATGATCGTGACCTTCGCGTTTTTCCTGGTCTATGGCGGCTACAAACAGGTTTTCATCAACAAGTTCTACCGGTGGGAAATGTTCGGAACCGCGTTTGACCCGCCCATCCCCGCCACCATTCAACCGGCCATTTTGATCCTGGTGTCGCTGATCGCGGCGCAGGCGGTGCTGAACCTGATCTACGATTGGAACAAAGAACCGGAGTCCCACTCCGCCGCCGATGACATTGACCAAGAAGAACTGGAAGCGCTCAAGCGTTCCGTGGGGGGTAAGTGATGGACATCGGTACAATATCCCTGGTCCTGGTCTTCGCACTCATCTTCCTTCTGGCCATCGGCATGCCACTTGGGTTCGCCTCTGCGATCCTGGCGGTGCTCGTGCTGGTGATGAAGTTTGAACCGGTGCTGCTGACCAACCCCTTCGCCTTTGGCGATGGTATCCTGACGGGAAGGCCGGGGACCGGGCCCCTGTATATTCTGACGCAGAAGATTTTCGATCTGATGACGGAATATGTCCTCATATCGATCCCGCTTTTCATCTTCATGGCGGCGCTCCTGGAACGGTCCGGCATCGCCAAGCAGATGTACGACAGTCTAGATTTCTGGCTGAGCCGCACCCGCGGGGGCATCGCCATTGTCACGTCGATCATGGCGGTGATCATGGCGGCCATGTCGGGGATCATCGGCGGCGAGGTGGTTTTGCTGGGCCTGATTGCACTGCCGCAGATGTTGCGGTTGGGTTACAACCAGAACCTCGCCATCGGGACGATCTGTGCGTCCGGGTCCCTTGGGACGATGATCCCGCCGTCCATCGTGCTGATCATCTATGGCCTGATCACCGAAACTTCGATCAAGGCGCTGTTCACCGCCGCCTTTGTGCCGGGTTTCATGTTGGCGTCGATGATTATCCTCTACATCATCATCCGCACGCAGTTGCGCCCCCAGGATGCGCCGCTGCCCACACCCCACCCCGAAGATCCTGGTGGAGCGGAGAAGTGGGCGATCTTTGGGGCGTTCCTGTCGGTGCTCCTGTCCGGTGCCTCCGCGCTCCTGCTGGCGCGGGCGGCGTTTTTCACCATCACTGGGCAAAACATCCTTGAACCAGGCGAAGACCCCATTTGGCTCGGCCAACCGGAACACCTGCCATGGCTCGGTGCCTCCGTCATCGCAGGCCTGGTGCTAGCGTTTGGCGTGTTCGGGCTGGAACGGGTGGAGATCGGATGGAAGCACGGCAAAGGCATGGTGCCACCACTCACCGTCATCGGCGTGGTGCTGGGCTCCATCTATGGCGGCATCACGGGCATCACCGAGGCCGCGGGTATGGGCGCCTTGGCGGTGTTCCTGATCGCGCTTTTGCGCGGGGAGGCATCGGTGGACCTGATCTGGGGCAGTCTCATGCGCACGTTGCGATCAACGGGCACGATCATCTGGGTGACCATCGGCGCGGCGGCATTGGCGGGGGCCTACACGCTCGCGGGCGGACCCACCTACATCGCCGACCTCATCGTCGGCTCTGACCTGCCCACAATGACGATCTTGCTGACGATGATGCTCATCCTGCTGTTCATGGGCGCGTTCATGGATTGGGTCGGCATCGTGTTGCTCATCATCCCGGTGTTCTTGCCCATCGTCCGCAGTCTGCCC
>JBCDFD010000021.1:0-23977 GCA_039178645.1 Pseudomonadota bacterium
GGCCCAGTCGAACGCACCGTCGGTGTCGCCTGCGGTCAAGTTGCCGAAGGAGCTGGACAAGAAGACTGTGAAGTCATCTTCGATTGTTGTTGCAACACCGCCCTGGGCTTCTTCCAGGCCGATTTCTGCACCAAATTCCACGCCGCCGTCGGTGGTCGCAGATGCTGCAAAATCGATGTTGATGTCAGTGTGGAACTGAGGTTCCACATCGGTGGAGCCAACTTCGCCGCCGAAAATACCAAGTTCCGCGGAACCGGTTGTGGTGACGGTGCTCTCTGCAAATGCTACGCCGCCCACCAGGACCAGTGCGCTCGAAGCAAGGAGGATCTTTTTCATGATTTCCCTCGTAGGTTACAAGTGGTCCTCAATCGGGAGGACCCGCTTGAGTTGGCCCTGTTTCATATCTCGGCCCGACAAATACAACTCGCCCCAAAATCTCTGCGGATCTGATTTGAGAATTGGTGCACTGATGCCACAGTCGGATCTTCACACCCTAAGTTACCTCACAGCATTCTTCATCGGCCGAACCTTGTTGCATGTCTCACAGTTCGCTAAGACACGGGCAGCGATAAACAAAGACAAGGCTGCGGACCCTCTATGCCCATCCAATGCTCGATGATGCGTGTTACACCATTCGTTCTGGCGTCTCTTTTGGTGGCCGCCTGTGGCGAGGACACACGCGAGGTGAGCACCGATTTTGCGCCCCCCGAAACCACAGCCGAAGAAAGCAGCGTCTTCGACCTATTTGCTAATCGCGATGACCCCAATGTGACGTTGGAGGTGAATCGCTACATCTGGACAGCCACGCTTGAGGTTTTGTCATTCATGCCCGTTGAGGCCGCTGATCCGTTTTCAGGTCTTTTGGTCATGGGCTATGGTACACCGCCCGGTGGGAACATCGCCTATCGCGCCACGGTTCACGTCCGCGATCCGTCCCTGGACCCACGCGCTCTCAACTTGGCCATGTCCACCCGCAGCGGCCCCGTGGCGGCGGACACGCTGCGGACGGTGGAAAATGCCATCCTAACCCGCGCGCGGCAGCTACGTATCGCTGAAAACAGTCTGTGACCTAAGCCGTTTCGAGGAGGGCTTGAGACACGGCGCTGTCACTTTTTGCCTGCGGTCAAAGGCACAGACAGCGGACAGGTGAGTGGACAATTCCTCGAAGCTCTGTCGTGGAGCCTTTGACATACTGGACGATACGGTGGTCCCGGCATAAGACCCTGGCAACGCCCACCGTTCGAGGTTCCCATGTCCGCCCGCTACGATCCCGCCAGTGCAGAACCCAAATGGCAATCCGCTTGGGCGGAGGCCGAGGTCTTCACCGCCACGCGCGATCCCTCAAAGCCCAAGTACTACGTGTTGGAAATGTTCCCCTACCCGTCGGGGCGCATCCATATGGGACACGTGCGCAACTACACCATGGGGGACGTGATCGCGCGCTACAAATCGGCCTCGGGCTTCAGCGTGCTGCACCCCATGGGCTGGGACGCCTTCGGGATGCCCGCGGAAAATGCAGCCATGGCCACGGGCGGTCACCCGAAAGACTGGACCTACGCCAATATCGACGAGATGCGCGGGCAGATGAAACCGTTGGGGTTAAGCATCGACTGGTCCCGCGAATTCGCTACCTGCGATCCCGAATACTACGGGCAGCAGCAGGCGCTGTTCCTGGATTTCTTGGAAAAGGGTTTGGTGTACCGCAAGAACGCCGTGGTCAATTGGGACCCGGTGGACATGACCGTTCTGGCCAACGAACAGGTGATAGACGGCTGCGGGTGGCGGTCAGGCGCGCCCGTAGAACGCCGGGAGCTGACACAGTGGTTCTTCAAAATCTCCGACCATAGCGAAGAATTGCTGTCGGCCCTAGATGGCTTGGAAAACTGGCCGGAGAAGGTCCGCACCATGCAGGCCAACTGGATCGGCAAATCCCAGGGCCTGCAATTCAGTTTTCCTTTGACCGAGACCACGTCTGGTTTTGACGGGATCGAGGTCTATACAACGCGGCCCGACACGCTCCTGGGCGCGAGCTTTGTCGGCATTTCGCCAGACCACCCGCTGGCCAAGGCCTTGGAAGTGGACAACCCCGACATCGCAGCCTTCTGCGCCGAGTGCCGTCAGATGGGCACGTCGGAAGCGGACCTGGAGAAGGCCGAAAAGAAAGGTTTGGATACCGGGCTGAAGGCCCGCCACCCGCTGGACCCATCATGGGAACTGCCGGTGTGGATCGCGAATTTCATCCTGATGGATTACGGCACCGGCGCAGTGTTTGCCTGTCCGGCCCATGACCAACGGGACCTGGATTTTGCCCGCAAATACGGCCTGCCGGTCATCGATACGTTTTTCGCCCAAGACGATGACACGCCGGTGAGTAACACCGCATTTGTGCCGCCTAAGACAGAAAAGGTGACGTGGGTGAACCACTTCGCTGGTCTGGATGTGGCCACGGGCCAAGAGGCCATCGACGCCACCATCACCTACGCGGAAACTCAAGGCTGGGGCAAAGGCATCGAAAACTACCGCCTGCGCGATTGGGGCCTGAGCCGCCAACGGTACTGGGGCTGCCCGATCCCGGTGGTCTATTGCGACGACTGCGGTGTAGTACCTGAGAAGAAAGAGAACCTGCCGGTGTCGCTGCCCTACGACAGTGGCAACGAGTCCATCGACTTCTCTGTCCCGGGCAATCCGCTCGACCGCCACCCAACATGGAGCGACGTGCCCTGCCCGTCCTGCGGGAAAATGGCCAAGCGGGAAACCGATACCATGGACACTTTCGTGGACAGTTCTTGGTACTACGCCCGGTTCACGGCGCCACGGGCCACGACACCTACGGACGGCGACGAAGCGGCTTACTGGATGAACGTCGATCAGTACATCGGTGGGATTGAGCACGCGATCCTGCATCTGCTCTACTCCCGCTTTTTCGCGCGGGCGATGAACATCTGTGGGCACTTGCCCGATACAGCGCGTGAACCGTTCGACGCGCTCTTCACCCAAGGCATGGTCACGCACGAAATCTACCACACCCGCGACAGCAACGGTCGCCCGGTCTATCACTTGCCCGAAGACGTGAGCGACGGGAAACTCGCCGACGGGACGGCGGTGGAGATCATCCCATCGGCGAAGATGTCGAAGTCGAAGAAAAACGTGGTGGACCCGCTCAACATCATCGATGCCTTTGGGGCCGATACCGCGCGGTGGTTTATCCTGTCCGACAGCCCACCCGAACGGGACGTGGAATGGACAGCAGCCGGAGCCGAGGCAGCCTATAAACACCTGCAACGGGTCTGGCGCCTGGCGGACGATGTCCGACAGCGGTCCGACGAGGCAGCCCCCGCAGGGGGCTCCGAGGAGGACCGCGCCCTGTCTCGGATCACCGCCCGTGCCACCGTCGATGTCACCGCGGGCATCGAAGGGTTTGCGTTCAACACCTCGGTGGCCAAGCTCTATGCTTTCACCAGTGCTGTGGCAAAATCCAAGGCCAGCGCTGCCGCCAAGGCTGAGGCCCTGCGGACGATGGCGCAATTGATGCAGCCCATGACCCCACACCTGGCCGAAGAGGTCTGGTCGATGCTCGGCGGCGTAGATCTGGTGGCCCAAGCCCCCTGGCCTAAAGCTGACCCAGCCCTCCTGGTCGAAGACAGCGTGGTCCTGCCCATCCAAATCAACGGCAAACGCCGATCCGAACTGAAGGTCGCCAAGGACCTGCCCAAGGACGAGGTGGAAGCCATGGCGCTCGCCGATCCGGCGGTGATCCGCGTGCTTGCTGGAGCCATCCCCAAGAAAGTGGTCGTTGTGCCGGGCCGGATTGTGAATGTGGTCGTCTGACCGCTTCACCCGACGGGCTGTTGTCGTGGGCTCGGTGTCGGCGCTGGCGTGTTGTGGCTTTGAGCCGGTTTACGCCCCAAGTGGTACCGGGGCCGCATTGCGAGGACAGGTGGCCGTCCAGACGCCCGCCAATAGCAATGGCTTCATCATCCGGCAGCGACTAGAGGACCAGTTTGGGGCGGCGGACAACGCGCGTTTTAACCTTAGCGTCCGGGTGACCACCACCGAGCGGCGCGTGGCCGTGACCCGCAACCAAGCCACACGCCGTTTCAATATCCTGGGAAACGCCACCTACGTGTTCACCGACACTAGAACCGGGCGGCAGCGCACGGGGGAAGTGGAGACATTCACCAGCTACGCGGCCACCGGAACCACTGTGGCCACGGCAGCGGCGGAGCGTGACGGCTACCGCCGTTTGATGGTGGACTTGGCCGACCGCCTCATTGACCAGCTTTACGCCAGCGTTCCAGGGACCGCCGGATGAAACTATCGTCCCGCGAGGCCCCCGGCTATTTCGCCAAACCGGACCCGCGGCACACCGGCCTTCTGATCTTTGGCGCGGACGCCATGCGGGTGGCGCTGCGTCGGCAAGAGGTGGTCGCTGGACTTTTGGGCAAGGGCGACGACCTGGGGCTGACCCGTTTGGCGGCGGGCGATGTGCGACGGACCCCATCCATGGTGGCCGATGCCCTAAAGGAAGTGTCGATGTTTTCCAGCGGACAACGGATTGTCTTGGTGGAAGACGCCACCGACGCCCTGGCCCCAGCCCTGACAATCGCGCTCGAAGACTGGTCGCCCGGCGATGCTTATCTGCTGGTGACCGCGGGCGGTTTGAATGCGCGGTCCAAACTGCGCAAAGCGTTTGAGGCACACAGCAACGCCTATGCGGTGGGCATCTATGATGATCCTCCAAGCCGGGCCGAGGTTGAAAACATGCTCACCAAAGAAGGTCTCACCGACCTTCCACGGGACACCATGGGCGCGATCTCCGATCTGGCCAAGGCACTTGATCCCGGCGACTTCAGGCAGTTCCTGACCAAACTTGCGCTCTACAAACGCGGGGATGACACGCCACTCAATTCCGATGACATCGCTGCCGTGGCACCAGTGTCGCTGGACGCCGACATGGATGACCTGTTGCATATCGTGGCCGAAGGTCGAACCGGAGAGATTGGGCCGACCTTGCGGCGGCTCCAATCCCAAGGCGTGGTGCCCGTGACCTTGGCCATCGGGGCGACCCGCCATTTCCGTCTGCTCCACAGCGCGGCCAGCGATCCAGGTGGTGCGGCGGCGGGATTGTCTCGGGCCAGACCACCCGTGTTTGGTCCACGGCGGGATCGCATGGCACGGCAAGCCTCGGCTTGGGGACTGCACAAACTGGAAAGCGCGCTGACGCTTTTGACCGATACTGACCTGACCCTGCGCTCGGCCAGTTCGGCCCCACCCATGGCGGTGATGGAACGGGCGCTCATCCGGTTGGCCGTGATGGGAGGACGACGGGGATGACCTATGAGGTGATTGGAACACGCCGGTCGAGGGCGTTCCGCGTGATCTGGATGCTGGAGGAGTTGGGACAACCCTACGCTCACATCGACGCGCTGCCGCAATCGCAAGAGGCCCGCGCCGTTAACCCGCTGGGCAAAGTCCCGAGCCTGCGCGACGGCGAAACGATTCTGACCGATAGCTTGGCGATAATGACCTACCTCGCTGACAAGCACGGGATGCTGACGTCCCCAGCCGGAACGCTGGACCGTGCCAAGCAAGATGCCCTGACAATGTATGTCATGGATGAGATGGACGCGACCCTATGGGCGGCGGCGAAGCACGGCTTTGTGTTGCCGGAACCAAAGCGCGTCGAGGGGTTGAAGCCGACACTTGCATGGGAATACGCCCACGCGGTGGATGTTGTGTCAGAACGTTTGATTGGTCAGGATTTCGCCAACGGCGATGACATCACGATCACAGACATTGTGCTCACGCACTGCGCCACGTGGGCCATGGTGGCCAAGATGAAAGCGGACAATGCTGTTTTCGATGAGTATGTCCAACGGATGATGGCCCGGCCCGCCTATCAACGCGCCACGGGGAAGACCTGAGCACCAAACACGTTGGTGCCCACAGGACGCTACGGGGCCGTGGTTTTCGGGGTGCGGCGTTTGAGAGTGTCTGGCCTGTTGGGCAGTCTCAGTGCGGACGCCCCGCGCGGACTTGTGGAAACCACTTTGCCTTTGGACATCACCGCCAACCGCGCCGGGCGCAGGCGGATCGCCTCCACCGGATCGGTGGCATCCAGCACCACTAGCGAGGCTATGCAGCCGGGCGCAAGCCCATAGTCCTGTAACCCCAGGACCTGTGCGCTCTCGGTGGTAACCATATCAAAGCAGGCCCGCATTTCGTCGGGGTGAGTCATCTGCGCCACGTGCAGGCCCGTGAAGGCCACATCCAGCATATCCGCCGTGCCCAGCGGATACCACGGATCACACACACAGTCCTGGCCCCAAGCCACGGGAATACCCAGAGCCCGCATTTCCTTCACCCGCGTCAGACCACGCCGTTTGGGGAAAGTGTCATGCCGCCCTTGGAGCACGATGTTTATGAGCGGATTGGGGATCGCCGCCAAACCGGCCTCTGCCATCAGCGGCAGGAGCTTGGAGACATAGTAATTGTCCATGGAGTGCATGGAGGTCAGATGCGATCCCGCCACGCGCCCACCAAGCCCCAACCGCTGTGTTTCATAGGCCAGCGTCTCGATATGCCGGGAATGGGGATCGTCGGTTTCATCACAATGCAGATCGACGGGCAGGCCCCGCTCTGCCGCCAATTCGCATAGCGTTGTCACTGACCGCGCGCCATCCGACATGGTCCGTTCAAAGTGTGGAATGCCCCCGACAACGTCCACGCCCATATCCAAGGCGCGCGTGACGTTTTCCAGTCCATTGGCCGAGCGGTAGAGCCCATCCTGCGGAAAGGCCACCAGTTGGATGTCCAGATAGGGCCGCACAATGTCCTGCACCTCGCGTAGGGCTTGCACCCCCAAGAGCCGATCATCGCAAGTGTCCACGTGGGTGCGGATGTGCAGAAGCCCCATGGACACCGCCCAATCGCAATAGCTCAGCGCCCGGTCGCGCAGGCCTTCGAGGGTCATGACCTCTTTGAGCTCGCCCCATAGCCCAATCCCTTCCAGCAGCGTGCCGCTTTCGTTGCGGCGGGGTAGGCCCAGGCTCAGCGTGGCGTCCATGTGAAAATGCGGGTCGATGAAGGGTGGCGACACCAGATCGCCGCTGGCGTCGATCTTTTGCGCCGCTTCGGCTTCGCCCAAGTCCTCGACCGCAGCGATCCGGTCACCCTGGATGCCGATGTCAGTCACACGCCCATCGGGAAGCGTGCCGCCTTTTATTATCAGATCAAACATGAACCCATGGAAAACTGTGCCGCCGCGGTGTCAAGCGGTGTCCGGATTTTCCACCCAAGGCCAAGCGCAGACCTTGTCGCAAATGGGCGACACGACTCTGCGAAAGAAATCCGAGACTTTGCCTAAGCAAGGGACAGTGTTAGTCACCCGCAGAGCAGCCAAACACATGATCCAATGCGTTCGAACCTTGATCCTTTAACATCTCTCCGTTTCTTTGCCGCCCTTGCGATAGTCTTCCACCATATCGAGGGTGTGATCTGGCTCGAACGTGGCGTCTTTCACCCTTACGTTTTGGGAAACGGTGTTTCCTTTTTCTTTGTGCTGTCAGGGTTCGTGCTGCACTACAGCTACGCGGACCGCATGTCCGAGGTGGGGTGGCACCGCTTTATTCTGATGCGGTTCATGCGCATCTGGCCGGCCCATGTGGCCGTGCTGGCTCTGTGCGGTCTTTGGATTGTCGCCCCTGGCTTCGAAAACCAACTCAGAGCCTT
The DNA here is from genome assembly GCA_039178645.1 of Pseudomonadota bacterium. Classification (GTDB taxonomy): domain Bacteria; phylum Pseudomonadota; class Alphaproteobacteria; order Rhodobacterales; family Rhodobacteraceae; genus Mangrovicoccus. The sequence continues at coordinate 7,732 of JBCDFD010000021.1, forward strand.
AAGCGATTGGCAAGAGGCGCAGATATGGCTCTTGCTACACGCGTGGAACAGTGACCGTGCCGTGTTTTGGGGGCTGAACGGACCATCCTGGTCGATCTCCGCCGAACTGTTCTTCTATTCGTGCTTCCCACTTATGGTGCTGTTGCTGGCGCGCCTTCGCTGGGCATTGTTCGCAGTCTTTGCGGTGGTGGGAACCGTGCTGTGGCTGACCTTTGCCACGCAGGTGCTCTACGATCCGGAAAACCGCTTTAGCGCCCTGGCGTTTGGTTACATTTCCCCCCTCGCGGGCGTCGGTGAGTTCTGTATCGGGATGACGTTGAGCGCCCTGTTGTCGTCGCGCTTGACCACGTTACCGGGACAAAACCGAGCTATGTGGACCGGCGCCGAAATTGGCAGTCTGGTCATATTGGTCCTTGTGAACGGACAGGTTGCACGGGTTGCGCATCAAATGGGTCTGGACCTCGGGCCAGTGGTGGCGGCCTACGTGCGCTCCAGCGGTGCGTTTTTCGCATTTGCGCTGGTCATTGGGATCTTCGCCGTTGGTCGTGGCTATCTCTCCCAAGTGCTGCGCCACCCGGCTTTGGTATGGCTCGGCACCGTCAGCTTCGCGATGTACCTGATCCACCAACCGCTTTTGTACCATTGGCGGCGGGTTGTGGCCCCGGTTTTGGAGCACACACGCGCCGAAGTCGTGGGGTTTTCGATTGCGTTGATCTTGCTTTCCGCTGCGGTTCACCGCTGGGTGGAGCTTCCCGGCATCACGCTAGGTCGGCGCATCGCCAAAGCGTTGCCGGACTTGCCCGGACGTGTTGTGCAACCACCTGAGGATGACCGCACGAAAACCGTTGCGAGTTGAGACATTTGCCTGCGCTGGAATTACGATGCCGAGATTGCCGCCCGATCGGAGCGCGGGGCTCTGGCATTTAATTAAATGCTAGCGCCCGTCCCAAGCTGGCTTGGCCGTCAGATCAGCCGCGGTGTCCACATCGTTTAACGTGGCGACGCAAGCGACCCGCAGCCCCCTCAGCGTGGCCAGAGTATCGTCCAAAGCGTGCTCTGTGGACCACCGCACCCTATCAAATAGCTGCGGCGGCGGAGGCACCCGCCGCGCCAGCCCAATTAGCCAATACCCCCCGTCAGGCGCCGGCCCCACCACCGCGTCGTGATCCCCCAATGCGCGAAACGCCTCGGCGATATGGAATGACGTGATGCCGGGGATGTCAGCGCCGACAATGACCAGCGGGCCGCCTGGAGCATGCCGAAAAGCGCGACCCATACGGTCGCCCAAATCACCCCGACCTTGCGGCCAGCGGTGAATGTGACGGGGCCAAGCGCGGCTTTGCATTCCGTCTCGGCCAGGTGAAACCGCCAAAAGCAAGTCCCACCGGGGATCCTGTAATCGCCGCAGCAAGCGGGCACATTGGTGGCGAAACCACCACGCGGCGGCTGTCATGCCAATGTCGCGACCAAGGCGTGTTTTGACCCGTCCCGGTTTCGGCTCTTTGACCATCACCAATAGTGTGGGGCGTTTCACGGCGATGGTTTTTCCGCCAGCGGCAGAGTCATATCCCGATGCGGGATGCCCGCGTCGTCATAGATCGGGCCATAGGCGGTGAACCCCAGCCTTTCGTAGAACGCAATCACCGACACTTGCGCGCTGAGTTTCGCAGTCTCGATCCCAGCCGTCGCGCGAAGGTCCGCCAGCACTTGATCCATCATAGCAACACCGGCCCCAACGCCGCGTGTTTGAGACAATACGCAGACCCGTTCGATCTTGCCCGCGTCGCCAAGGTTGCGCCAGCGCAGCGTGCCCACGGGCTTACCGTCGAGCCAGGCCAGCAAATGGTGCGCCTCTGCGTCCTTGCCATCCCATTCGATTTCGGCGGGAACGTTTTGTTCGACGATGAACACCTGTTCCCGCAGCTTGCGTGCGGTTGCGATTTCGGCGTCGGTGGTGCCCGACGTGATGCGCAATCCGGGGTGGGTCCCAGGGTGGGTCATCTGGCGAAATAGCTCCCCAAAATCCGACGATAGATGGTGCTCAGTTGCGTGATCTGCGCCATCTCCACCCGTTCATCCACTTGGTGCATGGTCTTGCCCACAAGGCCAAACTCCACCACCGGACAATGGTTCTTGACGAACCGGGCGTCCGACGTGCCCCCGGAGGTGGAGAGTTGTGGGGTCAAGCCTGTCTCCGCTGTCACCGCTTCGGCCACCAATTCCGACAGCGCGCCGGGCGGTGTCAGAAACGCCTCGCCGGACACCTTCGTGGTCATGTCAAACTCGATCCCAGTGGCCGCGGCGACCTCTGCCATTTGTGCGCTCAGCCATCCGGTCAGGCTGGCCCCCGAGTGGGTGTCATTGAACCGGATATTCACAGTGGCTTTGCACTGGGCCGGGATCACATTGGTGGCCGGGTTGCCTGTATCGAAGGTGGTCACGGCCAAAGTGGAGGCGTCGAAGTGGTCGTTGCCGTCGTCCAAGGGATAGGCCGAAAGCTGATGCACCAGCCGCGCCATGGCTGGAACGGGATTGGCTGCACGGTGAGGGTAAGCGGCGTGCCCCTGTACCCCTGTGGCCGTGAAGAAGGCCGTGAGCGACCCTCGGCGGCCGATCTTCATCATGTCACCCAAGGTATCTGGGCATGTGGGTTCGCCCACCAGGCAGACTGACATGGCCTCGCCCATGTCCGCCATCCAATCCAACAGAGCCGTTGTCCCGTCCAGCGCGTCGCCTTCTTCGTCCCCGGTGATGGCGAGAACCACTGCACCATCCGGGGGCGCGGTTTCCACAAGGTCCACAGCCGCCGCCACAAACGCTGCCACGCCGGATTTCATGTCCGTGGCCCCGCGCCCGTAGAGCCAACCGTCCTTGGCTTCGGCTGCGAAAGGAGGCACCGACCAAGCAGCCTCGTCGCCCACCGGAACCACATCGGTGTGCCCGTTGAAGCCAAAGGTCTTGGAATGCCCCTTGTCGCCCCAGCGAGCGTATAGGTTCGCAATCCCTCCACGATCCACCCGTGTGCAAGTGAACCCCGCGGCTTCCAGATGCGCCTGCAAGAGGACTATTGCCCCACCCTCGGTGGGCGTCACGGATGGGCAAGCGATGAGGTCGGCGGTGAGCTTGACGGGATCAATGGGCATGGGCGGTCTCCTGAGCGCCTCTCGTTACCCAAGGCGCGCGGCCAAGGAAAGACCGCGCAGGTGTCGTCACACCAAGGGCACCACTTGGATGTCGTCTTCGATCTGAGCGAGCGTAATTTTTTTGACCAGCAGAGTGTCGCCGCCGCCAAAATCGAAAAGCACATCCGAACCCACCTCGGTTGCCAAAGCGGTGGCGTCTGCAACCGTCGCGAAACCAAAATCGATGAGGTCGAGCGTATCTTTGTCATCGCGGAAGTCCGTGATCGTATCTTCGTCATCAGCCACAGCGTAGACAAACACGTCAGTGCCCAAACCGCCAACAATGATGTCGTTGCCCGCGCCGGCTTCGATATGGTCGGCGCCCACTCGTCCTTTGAGGCTGTCGTTGCCAGCGCCCCCGATGAGGATGTTGGCACCGCCGTCACCTTCCAACGTGTCATCTAGGTCAGAGCCCGTGAGTGCCTCGAAATTGGTATACGTCCCGCCGGCTGCATCACCGCCCGAGAAGGTGCCAGTTTCCAACGACACCTCCACAGCCACTGTGCTGTTGCGGAAGTCGAGCATGTCGGCGGCACCGTCGCCGGCGTCGTAATTGTCGACGAAGCTGGAGGCGATGAATGTATCGTCCAAGAGCGTCCCCACGACGGATTCCACCTCGATCAACTCATCGCGCACTGTGAGTTCCTGTGAGAACACTTCAACCCGCCCCAGAACGTCTTCGACTCCGGCAAATTGCAGATCGTCGATGCTGTCGGTGTAGGTGGCGTCGTTGCCCTGGAGAACAGCCCAAGGCGTGGCGAAGAGCGAGCCACTGCTGCGTTCTTCGGTGGTCTGGGTGTCTTCCCAGCGGGCGAAGCCCACGGTGTATGTCTTCAACGCGCTGAACTGGCCATCGGCGACCTGTTCCACTGTGACACCGAAGGACAGGCCGGAATAATCCACCACGTCGAAGTCAACACCTGCGCCGTTGACATTGCCCACGTCGGCGAACACCACATCACCGAATTGGCCATCGCGCGCACCGGCGCCCATGAGGAACCGGTCGCTGCCAAGGCCACCGTACATGACGTCATACCCTTCGCCGTCGATCAGGATATCGTCGCCGCCATTGCCGTTGAGGAAATCATCGCCATTGCCGCCGGACAGGACGTTTTCACCTTCGTCCCCCACAAGCCTGTCGTCCTGCGCGCCGCCAACGAGGTTTTCAATGGATGCCATTTCATCGGTTTCTGGCGTGACTTCCGTAATCCGCAGGTCCTCGATGCGGATCGGTTTCGCACGGGCCGCGAAATTCCCCATGGAGAAAATCTCGATTTCCAGGTCATCCGTGGGGTTTGTAAGCGTCACAACAATTTGCCGCCCCCGATCATCGCTTTGCCCATCACCGTCACGGTCGCCCAAAAAATCGGAGGTAAACGGTCTTATGTCGACCGTATAGGTCCCAAATAGCCCGGACAGATTTGCAGGGGTCGTCACCTTGGCGGTCCCAAACACTTCCAACACTTCGACGCCATTGATCTTCAGGCCATGGGAGTTGCTGGAACTCCATTCACCATCCAGCAGCGCGTAATCAATGACGATTTCGATCGGGCCATCCGGGCTTTCCCCGAACACCTCACCCACGAGATCGAAGGTTTTCGTGACGCTCCTTTGGCTACCTGGGAAAGTGGACGCTTCTACCAAGAGGGCCGTGCGCCCATTGGTCCCGTGCACTTGAGTCGGATTGCTTGGCGCACTCGGTCCGCTGCCAACCCAACCGGTGATGTCCACTGCATAGTCGTCGTCAGCATAGACTTTGCGGAAAAACGCACTGGGCACAGGGCGGCTCAGGTCAGCGTCCACTTGGCCTATGACGGTGTTGTTGACGCTGTTGCTGCCGAACGGAACTTCCTCAAAGAACACCCAAGACCCGGTGTCCGTTCCATCGCCACCAATGAGCGTATCGTCATCGGCCCCGCCATGGAGCAGATCATCCCCCGCATCGCCTTTGAGCGTGTCTTCGCCTTCGTTGCCGAACAGTTGGTCGCCAGCGGTTTCGGCCAACTCCTCGGTGTCGGTTGACCCTCCGCCGCTGATGTTGTCGTTGCCATCGTTGCCGATGATGAGATTCACGCCATTGTCGCCAGTCAGGTCATCGCCACCGCGCGAGCCAACCAGGTTTTCAATCCCGCTCACCTGCAATCCCACGGCCGCGCCGAGGAAGACGTTTAACCCAAGGTCCACGGTCACGGGCTGCAAGCCGCCGGTGAAACCTTCGGACCCAAAGCTCATTGTGTCGATGCCACTGCCCCCATTGATGGACATCCAACCACCGGCCACGATGATATAATCGTCGCCAGCATCGCCGAAGACCGAATGGCCAAACTGAGAACTGGACCCGCCAATGACCGAGAACACGTCATTGCCAGACCCGCCACGCACTTTGGCGTCGGACGAATTGAAGATGACCAGTTCATCATCACCCGAACCACCGCGGTAGGTGGCCCCGGCTTCCACCGGGCTGGATGTGACCAGGACCACATCATCGCCGCCCCCGGCATTGATCGACTGGGACCCGCTGATCCGGTCAGACGCGTTTGTGCCAATGACGCTCTCAAACCCATTAATGGCAAACTCAGGACCAAATAGCGTGAGGTTGCCGCTGTTTTGAAGAATGCTCAGGTCTGACCCTTCGCCGACCTGCTGCAGTGTACCGCCAGCGATGAACCAGCCAAAGTCATCGTTCAGATTGCTCAGGTCGAGCAAATCAACGCCAACACCACCCACCAAGTTACCACCATAGCTGGTGACTTCGTTCACCACGAATGTGTCATCCCCACCTTCGCCGTAGGCTGTGATAATACCTTGCCCGATGTTAAACAGGTCGTCGCCATCGCGGCCTTCCACTCGGACAAAGTCGACCTTATCGGCCAGATCAATGTGGTACGTGTCATCGAAATTCGACCCCACGAAGGCTTCGATATTTTGGAACCGGTCGGTGTTGGTCAGTTTGCCGTTGCTCGTTTTGAACCGATCCACTTCGCCATCAGCGAAATCCACTTCCAGCGACTGGCCCACCGGTTCTATGTCCAGGTCCGTCAGGGCAAAATCCAGGTGGCCCTCCAGGTCAGTTCCCGCTTCGGGCGATGAAAAGGTGATAGTCCCAACGCTCAACACGCCTGCGATCTGTGTGGACACGAGCCAGAAGTTTCGAATGTCGCCCACGACCGCAGCGATCTGGTCAGCAGTGGCTTGGTCGCCCGCTTTAAACGCGTCGTTTTCCAAGACCGAGGCATCGACCACTTGCCAGTCCTCGGAGGCCGCTAGGTCGAAAATTCGGCTACTTGGGTTCGAAGTGATGTTTTCTGCTGTCACCGCTATGAAAATCGGGTCGCCCGCCTCGGTGACGCTTTCCAGGACCACCCGCACATCCGGTAAGCCGCTGGCAGACTCGGTGCCCAGGTACCGCAATTGCAGACGCAATTCGCCATCAAGGAAAGCTGATCGGTCCCCAGTCAGTTCTTCACTGCCTCGAATGACATCGTGAGCTGTCATAGTCACCGGGAAATCGCGGCGGAAACCGTCAGCCGTGCCGGTGTCGTCGGAAGGGGCAAATCCATCCGCAACCGTATAGGTGCCAACGGCCCAGCCGGTTTCGTTGTCCCCAGGATTGGCAAATACAAATCCCTCGTAGGACTTTGTGCCCAGCGTGTTCAAATCCGTAGAACCGTTGCGATCCGGGATGCAGTCATAGGTGAGCAGGTCGAAACCCTGCCCACCGTCATAGAAATCGTTGCGGCCCTGGCCCGCCACCAGGATGTCCAGCCCGTCACCGCCCAACGCCGTGTCAGTTCCAGTGCCGCCGATAATCAGATCGTTGCCGTCTTCCCCGTCGAGCAGGTCCCAACCTTCAAACCCGTTGAGCAAGTCCGACCCGCTGTTGCCAGACAAGGCTTCCAGGTCGGTGCCATTGTGCGACCCAAACAATTGGTCAGCGTGCAGGCTGCCTTCCACACGTTCGATTTGGATGAGCGTGTCAGATGGTGAAAACAGGAAAGTTTTGCGTTCGCCTTTGTGGAACCCAAGGTCCACCTGAACACCGGCGGCACGGCTTTTGTAGGACGCAGTGTCGAACCCATCGCCGCCGATCAGATCGTTCTTCCCCTCGCCGGCGTCGAAGTTGTCATCACCTTCACCGCCCAGCATGGTTTCGTCGCCCAGGTCGCCAACCAGATTGTCAGCCCCCGCGCCCCCCAGGAGCACCATGCTCACATTGCCCGCGGCGATCAGGTAGTCGCGCTGATCGGCATTTGCATCGTCTTCACCGACCAGCACCAAGGGATTGGCCGCCCCGCCACTGCCGTCAGAGACTTTCAGACCATTGCGCAGGAGCGACTCGCTGAACTCCACCCCATTAAAGTGGTAGAAATCCACATTGATGGCCGTGTCACGCCCGTCGTTTTCACTCGAATTGGCAGGCTTCACATGGGTGACAAACGTGCGCCCCGTGCCTTCCTCGAAGGTGATTTGGTATTCCGAGATATTCCCCGAGAACACCGCACGGGTGATCCCGTTGTTGGTGCCGAAAAGCAGGTCGTTGCCTGCACCCCCCACCAAGATGTCTTCTTCGGTGGCGCTGCCAAAGATGTTTGACGCCGTGAGCGTGTCCAAACCGCCCGCAGCCAACAGCGTGTCATCCCCATCGCCGCCCGAAATGATGTTGTTGTCACCATCACCGGCCAGCGCCCCGTCGTTGCCGTCGGTCCCTAGGATCAGCTGTGGATCGCTCAGAGCATCGTCCAGGAAGTCAAACACGCCGAAGGTTTCGGGAACACCCAGAGCATCGCCGTTCAAAAACTCGTCGATCCCCAGCCCCAAGCTCAGCCCCACGTTGGGCGTCAGGGCGTCAATGGCGTCCTCCAGCGCGTCCTCGGCACTGGTCAGGTCCCCCACATCGGGCAGCAGTTTTTTGAGGCTGTCGCTGATTTTGTCCATCACCTTGGTGACGCCCAAAGCATCAAGAACTGGGTTCAGAACCGGCGACACCACTTTGTCGAACACGAAGTCTACGGCATCCAGCGCCCATTTCACCGGTTGCAGGACCACGTTGACCGCTTCCAATGGCTTCTTGAGGAAGGCCAGATCACCCGTGATCTTGTTCAGGTCATTCTGGATGTTGATCGCCAGGTTCAAAGCCGGCAGGCGGATGGAATTGAGCAGCCCCCCCACGCCATTGAGCGCGTCCACTGCATCGTCATAGGCTTCGTTGACCGAGGACACCGCATCGTTGGGGGTTTCCACGATGTTGTCCACATCGTCCGACAGATCATCCGCCACCTGAAGCCCATCGAGCACGTCGAGCGTGTTTTCCACCGCCAAACCGGCGGTTTGATATGTTTCAAGCTCGTCCGACGCGTTGCCCAGGTCTTCTTCGATGCCTTCAAGCTCTTCGCGGGCGTCGCGGACCTTTTCCTTGCTGGGCTCCAATTTCTGGTCGATGTCGCGGGCTTTGTTGGCCACCGCCTTCACCGCATCGGACATGTCGTCGAGCACGTTTTTCAGCAGGACCGATACAGACTTGAGTGGACCAACCTTGCCCAGAAGTTGGACCACGACCTTGATGCCAGAAATCACCGACGCCACAAAATCAGCGTTGGAAGCAATGTCATCAAAGATGTTCAGCGCGTCTTCAACCTGTTGAGCTTTGTCCACGCCCTCTTGGACGAGACCTCGGACCTCTTCCACGCGGGCTTGGGTGCCGCTCAGGTTGGAATTGAAATCAGAAAGCTCTGGACCTGCCGCCATGGTGCGCTCCTTGTCTGGTGTCACGCGGGCGCTTTTGCTGTGCCGCGGCGGCAAGATCGGCCTCGCCAAGTGTTCCGTTAGGGAACCCTTAACCATCAAACTCAGTTCACACTAGTCTAGTATTCTGACTCTTTGGGCCTTGACTCTGAATGCTCTGCCGATGGCTTTTTGGTTTGCAACCGACGGTCCGACTGCATAGCTGACGGGCACTGCGGAATGCAGCGACCACGGAAAGGCCCGCCCATGACCAATCTCACCCCACGCGAAATCGTCTCGGAATTGGACCGGTTCATCATCGGCCAGAAAGACGCCAAGCGCGCGGTGGCGGTGGCGCTGCGCAACCGGTGGCGGCGGCGGCAGTTGGACCCAGAAATGCGCGACGAGGTCTATCCCAAGAATATTCTGATGATCGGACCAACCGGGGTCGGCAAAACCGAGATCAGCCGCCGCTTGGCCAAGCTGGCCAAAGCACCATTCCTGAAAGTGGAAGCCACGAAGTTCACCGAAGTCGGCTATGTGGGCCGCGACGTGGAACAGATCGTGCGCGATCTGGTGGATGCCGCCATCGCCCAAACCCGCGAACATATGCGGGACGATGTGAAAACCCGCGCGCACAAGGCCGCAGAGGACCGCGTGATCGAAGCCATCGCAGGCAAAGACGCCCGCGAAGCCACCCGCGAAAAGTTCCGGGAAAAGCTGCTCAAAGGCGATCTGGACGGCCATGAGATCGAGCTTGATGTGGCAGACACCTCCAGCCCCTTCCCCATGATGGAAATCCCCGGTCAGCCGGGCATCGGGGCCATGGGCGGTGGCATGAACCTGGGCGACATTTTTGGCAAAGCCTTCGGTGGCCGCACCGTGCGTCGCAAGATGACCGTGGCCGAAAGCTATCAAGTACTGATCGACGAAGAGGCCGACAAGCTCCTGGACGATGAGATTGTGACACGGACGGCGCTAAAGTCGGTGGAAGACAACGGCATCGTGTTTCTGGATGAAATCGACAAGGTTTGCGCCCGGTCCGATGCGCGCGGTGGCGACGTGAGCCGCGAAGGCGTGCAGCGTGATCTGCTGCCATTGATCGAAGGCACCACAGTGTCAACCAAGCATGGTCCGGTGAAAACCGACCACATTCTGTTCATCGCGTCAGGCGCGTTTCACATCGCCAAACCGTCGGACCTTCTGCCCGAATTACAGGGCCGCTTGCCCATCCGCGTGGAACTGCGCGCGCTCACCGAAGCCGACTTCGTTCGCATCTTGTCGGAAACCGACAACGCCCTGACCCGCCAATATGCTGCGCTCATGGCCACCGAGGAAGTCGCAGTCGATTTCACCGAAGACGGCATTGGTGCCCTGGCCCGCATCGCGGCAGAAGTGAACCAAAGCGTCGAAAACATCGGCGCGCGCCGTTTGCACACCGTTTTGGAACGCGTGTTCGAAGACCTCAGCTTCACCGCCCCGGACCAAGCGGGCACATCCGTCACCATCGACGCGCCCTTTGTGGAAGGGCAGTTGGGCGAGTTGGCGAAGTCTGCTGACCTCAGCCGGTACGTGCTTTGAGCACTTCGACTTGGCCCTCAGGCGGAAAGACGGGAGACCTGCCATGATCGAGCGGATGGAAACCGGCACGCGGATGAGCAAGATCGTGAAGCACAACGGGGTGGTCTATCTCTGCGGACAAGTGGGGGCCGGTGACACGGTGGCAGAGCAGACGCGGGATTGCCTGTCCCGAGTGGAAACGCTGCTCGCTCAGGCCGGGTCCTCGCCCAAGCAAATGCTACAAGCGATCATCTGGTTGGCGGATATGGCGGACTTTGCTGAGATGAACGAAGTCTGGGACGCCTGGGTGCCCGAAGGCCACGCCCCGGCCCGCGCCTGTGGTGAAGCCAGGTTGGCCCGAGACGTTCTCAAGGTCGAGATCATCGTGACGGCGGCCTACTAAACCAGCGTGATCCGCACGGCACGCTGCGAATAACGATCCGTATTGATCGGCCTATCGGTCAGCTGGGTTCGCGATGACGGTCCATGGCCCAAAGCGCCAGCAGAATTGAGGTCGCCGACATCGCGATCAGAAGATAGACGGCGCGCAGGCCCGCCAATTCCGCGACCATACCCATGATCGGTGGGCCAAAGAAAAAGCCTGCATATCCGATCATGGTGCCACGCGCGACGGCGTGGGTGCGGACCTCGGGGCGCGCGATCTGACCGATGAGTGATAGCGCCAACGGGGCCAAGATCGACAGGCCCAAACCCGCCAAGGCGAACCCGGCCCAGGCCACCGCTGGTGTCCACGCCAGAGCAGCCAGTAATGCGCCGGACGCGGCAACAACGCTGGCCCGCTGGATCGCTTGGCGTTCGCGCCCTTTGGGAACCAGCCATTGCCCGCTGAGACGACCGATGGCCATGGTGATCCCCATGGCCGCAGGCGCCAGCGCCCCTTGCGCAGGGCTGCCGTCCAAGGTGCGTTCCACATGGAGTGCCGACCAGCTTTCCACCGCATTCTCACTGGCGAAGGACAACAGGACAATGATGCCACCCCAAATCACTGGAGCAGGCAGAGGGGTACGCTCGGCCTTGGTTTGAGACGCAGCCGCATCGGAGGTGCCAGCGGATCGCACAGGCCAGAGAATGACCGCTGCAAAGGCAAGGGCGCACCCATAAAATACCTCAGGTCCCAAACCGGCCCCACGTAAAGGCGCAGCAGTCAGCGCCGCGACCGCATAGGCCAGAGAGTAGAGCCCGTGGTTGAGGTTCATCAATGATCGGCCTGTTGCCGCCTCGTCTCGCGCCACTTGGGCGTTCATCACCACATCGGTGAGGCCCAGCGTCATGCCAATGACAATGAGCGTTGCCGTCAGCCCAAAGACGCTGCCCACACCGGCCAGCAGCGGGAAACAGCACACCATCACCGCACCACACAGCGCCAATGAATGGGACCCCGTCCATGTCTCAAACTTTGGGGCCAGGGCCATGGCCGCCAAGGACCCCACCGCCGACGCGAGCAACGCCAGTCCAAACGCGGCATCGGATGCGCCCGCCGCGGATTTGACCTGGGGCACATAGGCGTGGAACCCACCCCACATGGTCCCCATGAGCACAAAACAGGGCCAAGTGCGCCAGGCGGCGCGGATATCAGCGGCATAGGACATCCCGCGCCACTGACACGGGAGGCGTGACCCCACAAGGGACCCACTGCCCCGTCGCAAACACCCTTTGTTTCAAAACCGGAAGTGAGCGAAATGAGAGCCGCACCGCTTGGGACTTGCGCGCGCGGGCCTGCTCAGCTATGCGGCGCGCTCATCAGAGCCGACACCCTTGGAGGCGGCTCACTATTTTAGGAGATACGATATGGCTGGAGAGATCCCAGATCTCGAAGTCCAGGTCCGGACGGGGACAGGCAAGGGGGCCGCCCGTCAAGCCCGCCGCGATGGCATGGTACCTGGCGTTGTCTACGGGGGCGACATCGACCCTGTTGCAATCCAAATCCCCTTCAATGTGCTGTTCACGCGCCTCAAGAAAGGCCGGTTCCTGAGCACCTTGTTCAACCTCAAGATGGACGGCCACGACGATGTGCGTGTGATCTGCCGCGGGGTGCAGCGGGATGTGGTCAAAGACCTGCCGACCCATGTGGATTTCATGCGCCTGCGCCGGGCGTCGAAGATCAACCTGTTCATTCCAGTTGAGTTCATCGGGCACGACGATTGTGTGGGCCTGAAGCGCGGCGGTATCTTGACCGTGGTGCGCCCGGAAGTGGAATTGGTGGTGACCGCCGGTGACATTCCAGAGAAGCTCACCGTGGACCTCAGCGGTTTGAAAATCGGTGACACCATCACCATCTCGGCGATCACGTTGCCCGAGGGCACCAAGCCGACCATCGACCGTGACTTCGTCGTGGCCAACATCCAAGCGCCAGCGGGCCTTGGCGGTGGCGGCGGTGACGAAGAAGAAGGCGAAACCGAAGAGGCCTGAGCCCTTCGCCTTTACTCACACTCGCACGAATTTTGGAGGGAGCCTTCGGGCTCCCTTATTCATATCAGCACCCAGCTCAGAACACGAAGGACAGCGCGAGAACGGCGATCAGTCCCATGAGCGGTCCGACCACAGCCACCATGAAGATGTCGAAGTAGCTCTTCACATGGGTGAGGCCGCAAATGGCCAGCAGTGTGATGACCGCGCCGTTGTGGGGCAGCACATCGAACCCGCCCGAAGACAGCGCCGCCACGCGGTGCAGCAATTCGGGCGAGATGTTGTTTTCGACAGCCATTTGCAAATAGGTCCCGCCCAGAGCCTCCAGCGCGATGCTCATTCCACCGGATGCCGACCCCGTGATCCCGGCAAGCAAATTCACGGCGATGGCCTCGGACACGAGCGGATTGCCCGGCGCAATGTTCACGACCCCGTCCCTAATGATCGCAAAGGCTGCGAGCGAGGCAATCACGGTGCCGTAGCCCACCTCACTGGCAGTGTTGAAAATCGGCAAGAACGAAGCCGCCACGCCGTCTTTGAGCGATGTGTTGACGTCCACCAACCGCTTGACGTTGAGCGCCACGGCCACGAGGATCGCAAGGATCAGACCCACGATCAGTGACCAAATCCCACGGACCGCATCCAGGCTGGAATTGCCATAGGCAGCTTCGGCCAAGTAGGTTGTGTCGAGCATCGGTAGGACGAGGCGGGACGTGATCAGGTTCATGGTAATCACGACCACGATGGGCAAAAGTGCTATCCATAGCGTGGGAAGGTCTTCGGCTTTTTCCTTGGGGGCGTCCCCCTCACCGCGCAGGAATTCGTCATCTTCGCCGTAACCTTCGCCGGCCTTCACCGCTTGACCGATGCGCAACTGCAACCACCACAGGCCAAAGGCGGCGATGATCACCGCAGCCACCACCCCGTGGAATGGCGCAGCAAAACTGTCGGTTCCGAAATAAGGCGACGGGATCGCGTTCTGGATTTGTGGGGACCCTGGGAGCGCCGTCATCGTGAAGGTAAAGGCCCCAAGCGCGATGGTGGCGGGGATCAATCGCTTCGCTATGCCAGCCTGCACAAACAGGCTTGCGGCCACAGGGTAGACGGCGAAGGCCACCACAAAGAGGGAGACACCCCCATAGGTGAGCACGGCGCAGGCCCCGACCACAGCCAGCGCGGACCGTTCGGCCCCGACGCTCTTTATGATTCCATTGGCGATAGCTGTGGCGCTGCCCGTGTCCTGCATGACCTTCCCGAAAATCGCGCCCAGCAGGAACAGTGGGAAGAACTTCACGAGGTAATCGCCCAAGGCGGGCAAAAACACCTGCGTGTAGGTGGCCAGAACCGGACCACCGTCGTTGAGAACAACCGCAAGGACAGCCAGCACCGGGGACAGAATGATCACACTCACGCCGCGATAGGCGAGATAAATCAGCAAAACCAGAGACAAAAGAATACCAAACATTTCGGTCCCTTCTTGACCAAGTGGCATCGAGCCATGTGGCCGAATGCCGCCGCGTCCATGCTGCAACGCAGAGTTTCTAACGAGAACCTACCACGGAGGCACAGCCTAGGGATGAATAATACTGCGACGCAGCATAGGCACGGTGACGCACGAGCAAACAACATTGGCCCATGTGTCGGACCACTTTGGGACTTGCGATTGTTCTGGGAACGGACGCGGTGCGAAAAGCCAATGCCACCGGTGGCCGTGCCTGAATACCTTGAGTGGTTTTGTCGGGCCCATTTACCCGAGTATGCCATTGGTTCAGTCTGGCCGCCGACCACCACACCGCAAAAAAAGAGGGTTTGTAGCCACTTGGCAAAGGATTGCCGACCCCAAAGTGCAGTGCCGGAGTCCATTTGACCAGACTGGCCAAGATATCGTAAACTTGCATAACATGTTAGGAGAATGCCTGATGATCCGCCGGTTTGCCCCTCTGCTCGTTGCGTGTGCTTTGACCCCTGTATCTCTGTCGGCTCAGGCTGAAACGGCACCGACCGTGGATGAATTGGTGTCCTTCTTCTCGCAGAGCGCTGTTCTGGGGAAATCCAAAGGGCTCTGCATGGGCACAGCGCAGGAATGCGCTGATCAGGAAAAACCCAAGGGTCGCGACATGCTGGTGACCTTTGATTTGAATTCGGCCCAACTGACCGACGAAGCCAAAGACCGTCTCGGTGTCTATGTCCAAGCG
Source organism: Pseudomonadota bacterium (assembly GCA_039178645.1). Lineage (GTDB taxonomy): Bacteria > Pseudomonadota > Alphaproteobacteria > Rhodobacterales > Rhodobacteraceae > Mangrovicoccus. The sequence goes on from JBCDFD010000021.1 coordinate 22,817, forward strand.
CTTAACGATGATCGGCTCCAGTCGATCAAGTTCGCCGTGGAAGGTCATACCGATGGCCATGGCACCGATGCGTTCAATGATGAATTGTCCCGTGCACGTGCCGCCACGGTTCGGGCTCACTTCATTGCACAAGGCGTGTCAGAAGACAGACTAATCGCAGTTGGGCTAGGCGAGCGGGAACCGCGCACGGCAGATGTTTATGACCCCGAAAACCGGCGCGTTGAAGTTCGGGTGAGCTTCAACTGATTAGGGCTTGTGGACATTCATCTTGAGTTGATGACAGCGGCGCAGAGGTTGACCATTGCAGCATAGGACGTGTCTGTTTTGTCTGTCCGCATCGCTATGCGTTTGAATTCCTTCAGCTTCTGGAGGTAATTCTCTATCAAGTGTCGCCACTTATACATTTCATTGTCAATCTCCAGCGGCTGCAGACGTTGCGGCCGCTGAGAAATCACGATCTTTGCGCCGCGTTTGTTCATGTCCTCGATGATCCAATTGCTGTCGAACGCCTTGTCCGCCAGTAGCGCGCCGAACTCAACGCCCCTGATCAACGGCGCAACACCGACCGTATCGTAACGATTGGCGGGCATCAGAACGAACCGCACGAGGTTTCCAAGAGCATCCACCAGAGCCAGGATTTTGGTTGTCCAACCGCCTTTCGATTTGCCTATGGCCTGGCTTTGAGTCCCCCTTTTGCGCCCATTCCGTGGCGGTGGACCTTGACGATGGTGGCATCAATCATCGCATATTCCATATCTGGGTCATTGCTGAGGACGTCGAATATCCGTTTGAATACATCGGCTTGAACCCATCTTCGAAAGCGGCGGAACGTGCTGTTCCAGTTGCCGAACTCCGGTGGCAAATCTCGCCAGGGGGCATCCGTCCGCACGATCCATAGCACCGCTTCGAGGAACATCCTTGTATCGCTTCCGGTTCGCCCGGCCGCGGATGCACCGCCAGGACACAAAGGCTCAATCGCATGCCACTGGCGATCCGTTAGAGCGTGTTCACTTCAAATGATTTCATATCCTGCTGCGTTGAAGAAGTTGTAGCATTCGTCAGGCGTGAAGAGGCTGCAGACATTCCCGACAGCTCGCCAAAGATCGTCGTAAGTTCTCGCGGCAACCTTTCGGATCAGCGCTTTCAGCTTGGAGAAGGCCC
>JBCDFD010000022.1:0-23524 GCA_039178645.1 Pseudomonadota bacterium
GGCAAACTCATCGTCGTTCAGCCCCGATGGCACCGGCAAGTTGAACACATTGCCCACACCTCGATCACCAATCCCACCGGTCCGAGGCCAGCGGTTTTCTTCATGGACCGAGACCAGCAACACGTCCGGGTCGTCGGCGAAGGCGTGCTCCACCCCATCGGGATGGTGCGCGTCGATATCCACATAGGCGATCCGCTGCACCCCGTGGCGGCGCATGGCCAGCATTCCTAAAACCAGGTCATTGAGGAAGCAAAACCCGTTGGCCCGATCCGGCATCCCGTGGTGCGTGCCACAGCCTGGACAGTGGACGACGCCACCCTTGGCAAGCAATGCCGCGGACAACAGCGCGCCCCCAGCACCGGTGGCGGGGCGCGAATAGACTTCGGGGAAAACTGGATTGGACGCGGTGCCCAGGTGATGGCGGTGCCGGACCTGTTCGCTCACGTCTTGGTCACACTCCGCCTTTTGCAGCGCCGCCACATAGTCCGGCGTGTGCCAGGCGGTCAGCCCTTCGGTCTTGGCTTTGGGTGACGTGCGATACTGCCCCGGCTCCAACCAATCCAACGCCCGCACCATGTCCATAACGGTGGATACACGCGGCACACGCAAGGGATGCCAAGCCCCATAGGACGACCCGCGATAGACCTCGGACCCGATGAAGACCGGGCGGGGATCAGTTGATGACAGTGGCCAATTCCGCTTCGATGGGTTTTAGGACCGAGGGCGACATGGGGCGGGCCGAAGAGCCAAAGGTGTCCACCACGCGACCGTCCGCACCGATCAGAACTTTGTTGAAGTTCCACCGCGGCACGAACCCGGTCTCGGACGCCACCCACTGGTAAAACGGATGCGCATCGCGGCCCCGCACGTTGGTGATATCCGTCATGGGCAGGGTCAGGCCATAGTTCATTTCGCAGAATTCCTTGACCTCTTCCGCGCTGCCCAACTCCTGGTTGAAATCATCTGACGGCACGGCGAGCACCACGAGACCTTGGCTCCCGTAGGTGTCGTGCAGTTCCTGCAAACCGTCGTACTGACCGGTGAACCCGCAATGGGACGCAGTGTTGACCACCAAGACGGGCTTTCCCGCCCATTGGGACATATCGTGGGTGCCCCCATCGATATTGGTGAAAGTGAAAGCACCGGCGGGCATGGCGGCGGATGTCACTCCAGCGGCGAAAATCATCGAGAACAGAGACTTCATGGCACGCTCCTTTGTCCTCTCGGAAATATCGCCAAGCACGCGATGTTCAACCCCACCGCACGGACGTGTCGCCGTGGACAGACTTGCCTCGACCTAGTTACATGGCGACGGATAGCCGACCCAAAACAGCACCGCGCCCATGACACTGCAACGCTTTGACCCTTTGCACCCCAGCTTGGCCGCCCCGCATCGCCGCCAAGTGCGGTCGCAATACGCGGCGCTGTGTTACCGCATGGTCAAAGGGCGTTGCCAAGTTTTGCTGGTCACCACACGGGGCAAAGGACGCTGGATCGTGCCACGGGGCTGGCCCATGGACGGGTTCACGCCCGCCGAAACGGCCCTGCAAGAGGCATACGAAGAAGCTGGCGTGATCGGACGGGCCCATCCCAATTGCCTCGGCGTGTACACCTACATGAAATCCGGTGTGCCCTGTGTGGTGGCGGTCTATGCGGTGGCCGTGAAACGACTGGCGCGAGAGTACCGAGAAACGGGTGAACGGCGGCGGCAGTGGTGCGCCATTCCCCAGGCGATCCAACTGGTCGATGAACCTGAATTGCGCAGTATCCTGGCCTCGTTCCGCCCGGACGCGTTGCCACGCCCCCACCACCCGCGACACCGTCGATCTTGAACTTGGCAATAAAAACAATACGATCGGTTAAGGTCTGTGTGAGAGTAGGATTTGCATGATCCGCTATGCTTTGAAGTGTGCCAACAACCACAGTTTTGACAGTTGGTTTCAATCCGCCGCCGCGTTCGACAGTCTGTCCGCGGCAGGACACGTTGAATGTCCCATTTGTGGCGGAAAAGATGTGGCCAAGGCCATCATGGCACCGCGTGTGTCAGACAGTGAAAAAGCAAACAATCGGCCGCCGCTGCCCACGACACCAAAGGTCGACACGCCTGCGGAAACCATGGCCACTGGCCTGCCACCCAAAGCCGCCGAAGCCATGAAAAAGTTGCGCGAAGCGGTGGAGGCGAACTCCGACTACGTAGGTCGCAATTTCGCGGAAGAGGCACGGGCGATCCATGACGGATCATCGCCGGAGCGGGCCATCCATGGTGAGGCAAACGCCGAAGAGGCTCGCACTTTGGTCGAAGATGGCATTCCCATCTTGCCCTTGCCATTTAGGGACCGTCGCGGCACCAACTGAGGTAACATCGTTTACCGGAGACTTCCCATGGCTATCGTGATCACTGGCGCCAACCGTGGCATCGGGCGAGGGCTCCGGGACCTGTTTACCGAACGCGGCGACACCGTGGTCGGGACAACCCGCGGTGAGATGCCTGAAGAGGCAGGCCACTGGGTGACAGTGGATCTGCAAAAGCCCGAAGCCTTTGCACACCTGGCGTCAGAGCTCGACAGCGTCACCGTCGATCTGCTCGTGTGCAATGCAGGTGTCTATCTGGACAAGGGCATGAAGCTGGCCGACGGCTATGCTCACGACGTTTGGGACACGAGCTTTTCGGTGAATGTGACCGCGGTTTTTCTCACCATCCAAGCTCTATTGCCCAACTTGCAGATGTCCGATGCGCCACGGATAGCCATCATTTCGTCCGCCATGGGGTCCACGGACCGTGCGCCCGGCGGCAGCTACGCCTACCGCGCCTCCAAGGCAGCGGTGACCAATCTGGGTCGGAATTTGGCGCGCGATCTTGAGCCTTTGGGCATAGCCGTGGGCGTGTACCATCCGGGCTGGGTTCAAACCGACATGGGTGGCTCCGCCGCAGAACTAACCTTGGATCAGTCTCTGCATGGACTGGCGGCGCGGTTTGACGAACTGTCATTGGCCAAGACAGGAACAGTGGTCAGCTACAACGGTGAGACCGTTCCATTCTGAATGACCCCAGTGCCGCGTCCAAATACGTCAAAGCGCGGTCCCAACTTCGCAGGATGTTAACCGGCACCTGCCACGGCTTGGCACATGTCCGATAGAGGCCAACCGGTTCAGATCATCTACCAAACGCGGTTTTCGTACTTGGGTCAGTCAGGTTGGCAATCTGCGGCCTCCACCGATCCAGCGCTCCTATTCGATGATGCCCGCCTTGCGCGCCGGTTTGCACTGTTTGAACGGCTCACGCTTCCCAGTTTGGCCGCACAAACCGATCCCGATTTCCTCCACGTGGTGCTGACCGCGCGAACCATGCCGAAGCTGTGGCGCAAGCGCTTGGTGGAGCTTTGCAGCGACACGCTCGGCCCCGAAAGGGTCCGCGTGATGGCCAAAGGTCCAGCATCCGCCAGCCTAAGGTTCCGGGTGTTTGTGCGCCGTCACTTCGATCCTCGGCAACCACTGGCGCAAGTGGTCTTGGATGACGACGACGCGCTGTCGTGCGACTTCACAGAGCTTTTGAAGATCGAAGCGCACCATGCCGTGACCCACGATCTGCCCCGATCAGGCTACACATTTCTGTCCTTTGCCACCGGACTTTCGCTGCACCTGCACGATCACGCACCGCCCAGCCTCGCTTGGCGCAATGTGCCGTTTACGAACTTGGGGCTGAGCCTCGTCGCCCCCGCCGACACCGACCGGCATCCTTTGGCCACAAGTCACAAACGCATCGGGGAACGCCACCCGTCGCGCGTGATCGCTGCCCGGCGACCGTTCTACATTCGCACAGTCCATGGCGACAACGACAGCCGCGCCTTTGCGGACACCACTCCGCTGAGCCGGAAACGCTTGTTCGCTGCGCACCAAGCGTTCCCTTTTCTGGCAGACGCCATGCAGAGCCCTATGGTCGCGCCCCTGCTGGCGGCCCAATAGCGCCCCTTGCACCCACCCGGCGAGCCACCTATCACACCGTGGCCGGTTAGGTCTGCCCCCAGATCGGCGGTGAGACACATACGGACCTGACCCCAAGGACCAGACCATGACGATCCTGGTGATGAAATTTGGCGGCACTTCGGTGGCCGAGATCGACCGCATCAACAACGCCGCGCAAAAGGTGCGCCGCGAAGTGGAAAACGGCCACAAGGTGATCGTGATCGTGTCCGCCATGGCCGGGAAAACCAATGAGCTTGTGGGCTGGGTGAACCAAACCTCGCCATTGTTCGACGCCCGAGAATACGACGCGGTGGTGAGTTCCGGCGAGAACGTCACCGCCGGTCTAATGGCTCTGACGTTGCAAAACATGGATGTGCCTGCGCGGTCCTGGCAGGGCTGGCAGGTTCCGGTGAAGACATCCTCGGCGCACTCGGCGGCACGCATCTTGGACATTCCCCGCGAAAATCTGGATCAGAAGTTCGAGGAAGGCATGTCGGTCGCTGTGATTGCCGGGTTCCAAGGCATCAGCGACGAAGGCCGCATCACCACACTGGGCCGCGGCGGGTCAGACACCACGGCCGTGGCCTTTGCCGCCGCCTTCGACGCAGTGCGCTGTGACATCTACACCGATGTGGACGGCGTCTACACCACCGACCCCCGGATCATGTCGAAGGCGCGCAAACTGGACCGGATCGCCTTTGAGGAAATGCTCGAACTGGCCTCCCTTGGGGCGAAGGTCCTACAGACACGCTCGGTTGAATTGGCCATGCGCTTCAAGGTGCCCCTGCGGGTGCTGTCGTCCTTCGAGGACACTGACGAGACCAGCGGCACGCTGTTGTGCGATGAGGAGGAAATCATGGAAGACAACGTCGTATCCGGCGTCGCCTATTCGCGGGAAGAGGCGAAAATGACCCTCATTTCCGTGGCCGACCGCCCCGGCATCGCCGCCGCAATTTTCGGCCCTCTCGCCGAGGCTGGCGTGAATGTGGACATGATCGTGCAGAACATCTCCGAAGAGGGCCGCACTGACATGACCTTTTCCTGCCCCACCGATCAAGTGATGCGCGCCGAACGCGCCGTGCAAGAGGCCAAGGAACGGGGCGAAGTGAACTTCCACAGCATGGTGGCGGACACGGATGTGGCCAAAGTGTCGGTTGTGGGTATCGGCATGCGCAGCCACGCCGGTGTGGCCGCTAAGATGTTCCAATCGCTGCGTGACGAAAGCATCAACATTAAGGTCATTGCCACATCAGAGATCAAAATTTCCGTGCTCATCGAACGGAAATATATGGAACTGGCCGTGCGCGCCCTGCATGATGTGTTCGGATTGGACGCAGTGTCCTAAGGCGGCGGAGCCATGGCCGACGACAAGGAAACAGAGAGCCGGAAACTCCTGGGACGCCTGCGGGATGTCCTGGGCACCGATGACGCGGGTCAGGCCCGCCTAAACCGGATCACCCAGGTGATTTCCGACAGCATGGGCACGGATGTCTGTTCCATCTATCTGTTTCGCGATGCCGAAACGCTGGAACTCTGCGCCACCCGTGGTCTGAAAGCCGAGGCGGTGCATAAGACCCGTATGCGCATCGGCGAAGGTCTCGTGGGTCGGGTCGCCGCCACCAAACGCCCTTTGAATGCCGCCAACGCACCGTCTGAGAAAGGGTTCCGGTACATGCCGGAAACCGGCGAAGAGATATACGCAGCCTTCCTCGGGGTGCCCATCCAACGGCTTGGCCAAGGCATGGGCGTCCTGGTGGTGCAATCCCGAGAGGAACGCGGTTACTCCGAAGACGAAGTCTATGGTCTTGAGGTCGTCGCCATGGTGCTGGCTGAAATGACCGAATTGGGGGCGTTTCTGGGCGAAGGCGCCGCGCTCTCGCCGCTCCACCAGCGTCCTGCCACCTTCAAAGGCGTGATGGGCCAGGAAGGCGCGTCCGAAGGTGCCGTGCTTTTGCACGACCCCCGCGTGGTGGTGACCAACCCCATTGCCGATGACCCAGAGGTTGAACTGGGTCGCCTCAAAGACGCAGTGGCGCGTTTGCGTGGCACGCTCGACACCATGCTCGACACAGCCGCCTCCGGCGATGAAGAGGCGCTGGAGGTCATGGAAACCTTTCGGATGTTTGCCAATTCCAAGGGCTGGCTGCGCCGGATGGAAGAGGACGTGGCGCGCGGCCTGTCCGCCGAAGCCGCAGTGGAGAAAGAACAGTCCACGGCGCGGGCCAGGTTGCAACAGGCCACCGACCCTTATTTGCGCGCTCGGGGCACCGACCTCGACGACCTCGCCAACCGCCTCTTGCGCGAGTTAACCGGACAGGGACGGGACACCGGATCCGAAAGGCCAGACAACGCAGTCCTGGTCGCCAAGAACATCGGACCGGCTGAGCTTTTGGATTACGGGCGATCCCTCAAAGGCATTGTTCTGGAAGAGGGCTCTGTGGGCAGCCATGCCGCCATCATCGCGCGGGCCTGGGCAATCCCTCTGGTGATCAACGCTGACGGCATCGCAGCCGAAGCGCTCACCGGCGACCCGATCCTAGTGGATGGTGAAAACGCCACCGTCCATTTGCGGCCTGACGAAACCATCGCCACAGCTTTCCGCGATAAGTTGGCCATGCAGGCCAAAGCGCAGGAACGCTACGCATCCATTCGCGACGAACCTGCAACGACAGTTTGTGGCTCAAACGTGTCTTTGCACATGAATGCGGGCCTTTTGGTGGACCTGCCGTCGCTCTCCACCAGCGGTGCCGAAGGTGTGGGCCTGTTTCGCACCGAGCTTCAGTTCCTCATTCGCAACCAGATGCCGAAACGGGCGGAGCTGGCGCAGACCTACAAGCGGGTCATGGACGCGGCTGGCGACAAGCGCGTGGTGTTCCGCACACTCGACATCGGCTCCGACAAGGTCCTGCCCTATATGAAGCGCGCCGAGGAGCCCAACCCGGCCCTGGGCTGGCGTGCCATCCGCGTGGGGCTCGACAAAACCGGGGTGATGCGGATGCAACTTCAGGCGCTGATCCGCGCCGCCGAAGGTCGGCCGCTCACGGTGATGTTCCCCTTCATCGCACAATTGGATGAATTCCGGGACGCCCGGCAGCACTTGCTGGATGAACTGGAACGGGAAGACAAACTGGGCCACGTCCTGCCAGAAAAGGTTGAGATCGGCGCGATGTTGGAAACCCCATCCATGGCCTTTGCACCGCGGCAATTCTTTGAGGCCGCCGACTTCATTTCCATTGGTGGCAACGACCTGAAGATGTTCTTTTTTGCCGCCGACCGAGAAAACGAACGGGTGCGCCGCCGCTACGACACACTCAACGTGAGCTTTCTGTCCTTCATCGAACAAATAGTCCGGCGCTGCCAGGACACGGGCACGCCCCTGTCCTTCTGCGGCGAAGACGCCGGTCGCCCGGTCGAAGCGCTCTGTTTCGCGGCCATGGGACTGCGCAGCCTGTCCATGCGGCCCGCGTCCGTCGGTCCAGTGAAACACCTGCTCCGCAAGTCCAACCTCGACGCCTTGCGCGCCGTGATCGAGGTGGCCCGCGCCACCGGCAACCAATCTGTGCGCCCCGCCGTCATGGACTACCTCCGCACTGGCGAAGCACCGGGGATCAGCGCGATCCCATCGACGCGAACCGCGCTCGGATAAGGTGGTTCGAGAAACGCCTGAGACACCAAGCATCGCCAATGTCCCAAGAATGCAAAGCGGGGAATTGGTGCTCCGATGATTCCTCAAAACGCGACAGGCAAGACCCCAGCGTCTCGACACAAGCATTCCGTTCACCGTCTAAAGTGCACACATTCAGACAAACAACCAACCGATTTCATTGTTCCCAAAATACTCCGGGGGGCTGCGGCGTGCCGCAGCGGGGGCAGCGCCCCCTCAGACTTGCTAAGTTTTGTCCGACACCTGAGGCAGCGCCAGCGCCCTGCGAAACTCGGCCGTCACCTCCCCCGGTGAGCCGTCCATCGCCAACCGCCGCAGTCCGAAGGTCACATGCGCCATGGCAGTGTAGTATCGCATGAATGCGTAGTTCACCGCTCCACCACCTAACGCCCCCAGAACAGGTATGGTCTGCGCCCCCATCTTCTGGGCAATGGCCTGCGCCAGCCGGGCCGACACTTTGTTCAACAGCGAAGTGAGACCCGGACCCGACAGAGCCACCCGTGCGGAAATCAGAGCACTGTCCACACCGTCATCCTCGGGCAATGGTCCACCTGAGGCAAAGACAGACAAACAGACCTGCTTTATCACTTCATCCTCGGGATCAAACCCGTAGGATCGAGCCACCGCCCGAATTTCTCTAAAAATCAGTGTGATGGTCAGGGGTATCTCCCCGTAGCCCACTGGGCCCAGGGCTCCGGCCCCAGCACCAGACACCACCGCCAGACCTGTGGTCTGCCAGGACGACAACGGCCCGGCCGCCCTCTCAGACGCCGCCGCGCCCTTGTAGGCTTGTTCAAGACCTGCACGCACGACCCTTTGCAATTGGTCCTGGGTGCTTTGGGGCAGACGTTTCAGCGGCGTTTCAATGGCGCCGCCCACCGAATTTATGGCGCGCATGAGCCCCGTGTCCGCATCGGCGTGCCGTTTCGCCAAATCGCGGATCACGGATGCGCGATCCTCTGGGGTGAGGTCCGCCGGTATGGCTGGCAATTGGGGCGCTTTTTCGGTCATCGGGCCACGTTCGCATCAAAGTTCATGGTATTAACATGGGCGCGTTCCACCGCCCCTGCAATGCCAACCCATGCATTTTCGATGAGATCCAGCCCCAACACCCGATCCGGGTTGGTGGGCGGCGGCATCTCCACCGCTGCCAATTTGTGAAACCCGAACCGTCCGTAGTAGGGTTCATCCCCCACAAGAAGCACCCGGTCCCATCCGCTCCCGCGGGCGGCCTCCAAGCTGTCGACCATCAGCAGTCCGCCCAGACCTTCACCCTGGCGCGTGGGGTGGACCGCGATGGGACCTAGGAGCAACGCCTGCACCTCGCCAATTCGCACCGGCCAGAACCGCACCGCACCGGCTAAGATCCCCGCCCCATCCCGCGCGACGCGGCACAGACCTTGGACGGGGGGCACATCATCGCGCAGACGGTAAGATGACAGAGCCTCTCGCCCCGGCGCAAAGCAGACGTCATAGAGCCACTCCACCTCGAACACATCTTCGGGCGTTTCGGGCAGAATCTGAAAGTCTTCGCTGGCTGTCCCTGTCATTTCCGCTTGTCTCCGCGGGGCGTTTGCCCGCCTATCATGGGTCACGGGGTCGGGCAAACCATGAGGGAGATAGGCATGTTTTATGAACCCAAGGACGGGCACGGGCTGCCACACAATCCATTCAACGCCTTGGTGACGCCGCGCCCCATTGGGTGGATCTCCAGCCGCGATACCGACGGCGTGGCCAATCTCGCCCCCTATTCGTTTTTCAACGCTGTGGCCTATGTGCCGCCCCAGGTGATGTTTGCCTCGACGGGTATGAAAGACGACCAAGACGGCACCAAAGACAGCATGGCCAACATTCGCGCCACGGAAGTCTTTTGCGTCAACATCGTGAGCTACGCCTTGCGGGACGCCATGAACCGCAGTTCAGCGGGCCTGCCCCGCGAAGAGGACGAATTTACCGCCGCCCGCCTAACCTCGGTTCCCTGTGAGATGATTGACTGCGACCGCGTGGCGGAAGCCCCAGCGGCCTTGGAATGCAAGCTCACCGAGATCGTCCGACTGCCCGGCAAAGCCAACTTTGTGGCGTTTGGCGAAGTGGTGGGCATCCATATCGCCGAAGAGATACTCCGAGACGGGAAGGTGGATGTGACCACCTACGAACCCCTGTCCCGCTTGGGTTATCGCGATTACGCCAAGGTGAGCGAGGTGTTCTCGCTCAACCGGCCCGACGACTAATTGCCAAGCCATTGGGGTCACCTTCGGTTGTGCCGTCCCTCTGGGTGTCCATAGCACCCCATCGGGTTGAAAGCCCTTTTTCTATGCACACGGTCTACAAAACCGGCAGTGTCAAAGGGTGAACGGTGGCACCCCACCGCGGCGCGGTGTAAGCCACCGGGGCGATACATCAGGAGACCCCCATGGCGGAAACTGTAATTGGCGTGATCGGTGGAAGCGGTGTCTACGACATCGACGGGCTGGAGGACGCCACCTGGCAAAGCGTCGACAGCCCTTGGGGTGCCCCATCCGATGAGATCCTCGTGGGCGTCCTGGACGGTGTCAAAATGGCATTCCTGCCCCGGCACGGACGCGGCCATGTGCACAGCCCCACCACGGTGCCCTATCGCGCCAACATCGATGCGCTAAAGCGCTTGGGCGTGACCGATGTGATTTCCGTGTCTGCCTGTGGATCGTTCCGAGAAGAAATGGCACCGGGCGACTTTGTAATCGTTGATCAATTCATCGACCGCACGTTTGCACGGGAAAAATCTTTCTTCGGCACAGGATGCGTGGCTCACGTGAGCGTGGCACATCCCACCTGCCCGCGCTTGGGCGACGCATGTTTCGAAGCCGCCACGGCGCAGGGCGTGACTGTCCACAAGGGCGGCACTTATCTGGCCATGGAGGGACCGCAGTTTTCGTCGCTGGGCGAGTCGAAGCTCTACCGCGAGGTTTGGGGCTGCGATGTGATCGGCATGACAAACATGCCTGAGGCCAAGTTGGCCCGTGAGGCGGAGCTTTGCTACGCGTCGGTGGCCATGATCACCGACTATGACAGCTGGCACCCCGACCATGGCGAGGTGGAAATCACCGACATTATCAAGACGCTCACCGGCAATGCGGCCAACGCCAAGGGCTTGGTCGCGCGCCTGCCCGCGCTCCTGGGGGCGGACCGAGCGCCTTGCCTACACGGCTGCGACCGCGCACTGGAATTCGCGGTGATGACCGCACCCGACAAGCGGGACCCTGCATTGGTGGCAAAACTGGACGCGGTGGCGGGCCGTGTTTTGGCAGGTTGAGCCATGGCGGATCTGAAAGACTACATCCGCACGATCCCAGATTTCCCCAAACCAGGCATCATGTTCCGCGATGTGACCACCTTGTTTGGTCATCCCGACGGCCTGCGGCTCGCCAATGAACGGATGGCGGAGCCCTACAAAGGTTTGGGGATCGACTGCGTCGTGGGGCTAGAGGCGCGTGGGTTCATCCTGGGCGGCGCGGTGGCTCATCTGTTGGGCGCCTCTTTCGTCCCAGTGCGCAAAGCGGGGAAGCTGCCGTTTGAGACCTTCTCCGAAGACTATGACCTGGAATACGGATCGGCCACGGTTGAGATCCACACTGATGCGATCGCAGCAGGGCAGAAGGTCCTGATCGTGGACGATTTACTGGCAACAGGCGGGACCGCGGAGGCCGGGATCAAATTGGTGGAAAAGCTTGGCGGAGACATCCACGCCTGCGCCTTTGTGCTGGACCTGCCTGACCTGGGCGGCAAGGACCGGTTGCAGGGCCTGGGCATGGATGTGCTCACACTGGTGGAGTACGCGGGCCACTAAAGCGCTTCGACTTTACATTGGATCACTTATTCGCTGCCTCTCACTAAATTCGAACGCGAAAAGCGATACCACACGCTTTTACGAAAAGTAGAAGCGCTATGAGGCGTTTCGAGAAAGGCATGAAACGCGAAGCATCGCCAATGAGCCACTCGACGCGAAACCTTTGGATTGGTGCATTCACGAGATGCAACAACATGTTGCGCACGGGCGTTGCCCGCACGCCCAGCTGGGGGGCTTTGCCCCCCGCCTTCGGCTCCCCCCAGAGTATTTGGGGAACAATGAAATGTAGAGGGTTAGTGCCGGATCACCGCGCCGGGGTTCATGATGCTGTGAGGGTCCAGAGCGTGTTTGATCGCGCGCATGGCGGCCAGTTTGGTGGGGTCTGAATATCTTTCCAGGTCAGAGGTTTTGAGTCGACCTATGCCGTGTTCGGCGCTTATGGATCCACCATAGGCATGGACCAAATCGTGGACCGTTCGGATGAGCACATGGCGTTGGTGGTCGTAGTCCTTTCGGTCGCGCCCTTTGGCCGGGAACAGATTAAAGTGCAGGTTGCCGTCACCCAGATGGCCGAAGCAGTTGATCCGTAGGTCACTGGTACCGGTCAACTCAGCGCGGGCGTCTTCGATGAAGTCGGGTACGGCGCTGAGCGGGAGCGACACATCGTGGGAGGCTATGGCGCCGATGCGACAGTTGCCTTGGGGGATGTGTTCCCGGACGGACCAAAGCGATTGACGCTGCGCCTCGGACACGGCGATGACGCCACCGGTGACCCAGCCGTTCTCTTGACCCATGGTGAAGAGAGTTTCCAATGCGGCTTGGCCGTCTTGCCGAGCGGCGAGGCCCAGATCGATGAGCACGCACCAGGGGGGGATCGCATCGAAAGGCAGCCGAACGTCTGGAAGGGTTTCGCGCAGAAACTCCAACCCTTGTCCCGCGATCAACTCAAAGGCGCTGACCTGTTCGCCCACATGAGCGCGGGCGGCGGACAGCAGTGACAAAGCCGCTTTGGGGCTGTCGACGATCAACATGGCTGTGGCGTGGCTCGCCGGTTGTGGAAACAGGCGCAGCGTGGCCGCGGTGATGATGCCCAGCGTCCCTTCGGAGCCGATGAGGAGGTTGCGCAGGTCATAGCCGGTGTTGTCTTTGCGCAGGCGCTTGAGACCATTCCAAATGGAGCCGTCGGGCATCACAGCCTCAAGCCCCAGGCACATGTCACGGGCGTTGCCGTACCGCAGAACATTCACTCCGCCAGCATTTGTGGCCAACAGGCCGCCGATCCGTGCGGAGCCTTCGGATGCAAGTGATAGCGGGAAGAGCAAACCAGCGGCGGCAGCGGCCTCTTGGACCGACTTCAGGACTGCGCCTGCTTCTGCAATGAGAAGAGCCTCATCTGTGAGAACGCTGCGTATTCCAGACATACGTTCCAGGGAAATGATGAGCGGGGGCGGACCATCCCATGACACTTGGCCGCCCACGAGCCCAGTTCCGCCACCATAGGGGACCACTGGCACGCGATTGGCGGCGGCAGCACGGACGACCTGCGCGACGTCTTCTGTGCTGCGAGGGCGGACGAGGCCTAGGGCTTGGCCCTGAAATCGCCCGCGGGGGTCTTCGAGGTAGGCGGGCGGCGTGTCTGTGATTTCAATATCACCCAACGCTGCCCGCAGGCTGGTGAGTTTATCGACCGTATCAGTCGTCATCGCCGTTGATGAATGCCGGTTCCAGAACCACCACCGTTGGGCTGCTGGGCAAGGTCCGCAAGGACACTTCCATGAAGCTTTCGCCACGGCGGTCTATGATAAAGTCGCTTTCCATGCCGGCGAGGAAGCGGTCCAGATTGGGCCGTCCAAACCAGTGCATGGGGATTACGATGGAAGAGCGGAGCCGCTGCATGATTTCAATCATGGTTGTTTGTGGGATCGTATAACCCCCATCCACAGGGGCCATCACCACGTCCAAACGCCCAATGGCGGCGTATTGTTCCGCAGTGGGTTCGTGGTGAAGATGACCCAAATGTCCGATGCACAGTCCGTCGACTTCGAAGATAAAGATGGAATTGGCCTGCTCGCCCAGGTCCGACCACATGCTGCGAATGTCGGTGGACACGGTGCGCACCACCATGTCGCCCAAATCGAGATAGCGGTTCGCAGGCTGACCATAGTCGTCTCCCCAGCCCTTCAGCACGTGGGGAATCCGTGGATCAGGATTGGCGGTCCAGTGGGTGGAGTGGGCTTTGTTCATCGTCACCACGTCGGGCACGAAATCAGCGGTGCCCAAGTAGCCCGCATAATCGGTCACCGCTGTCGTTCCGCCTTGGGTGCGGATCACAAGCATGGCGTGATCGACGTAGCCGATCTGTACGGTGAAGTTGTCCAACGGATCGCTAAGGCTGGCGCGGTGGATCACCTCCAGACCAGGTGTGTTTTGGACCAGTGCGATGCAATGGCTTGGACGACGGTCAGGGGTGTCCTGGGCCATGGCAGGCGCAACCGCCCAAAGGGACAGAGTGGCAGTCAGTGCGAGTGCAATACGCAGCATGGGCAATCTCCTCTTTAGGCATAACTAGATCGAAATCTGCGATTGTCCCTCAAGTCTGTCACGCCCTCCCGAGCCAACCACTGCATGGGTCAATGGTCGAAGCGGCATTTGCCCCTGGTTTGAACAGTGGTGCCTGTGAGCCCGGCAGTTCTATCAATGGGAACGTTGGTCACTGGGCCACAGGCCTTTTCCGAAACAAATGGTCAGGCTACGGGAAAATCTTGATAGCCGTGACCAAAACACCGGCGAAAGCGGCGAGCATCACCCAAAACCGATACTTCATATTCCGCTGAATTTCAGCGGTTTCGGCCACCAGTTTCGCAATCTCTGCCCGCATTTTATCATCGGCCAGCGCTTGTTCATGCTGCGTCATGGTCGGTACTCCATACAAGGCCAACATGCTTGGACCATGTTATATACCGATTACACTGCAAAACTCAATGTACGTAGGTTGGAGCAGCCGCATGGACCTAACGTTGCAGCAAGTCTCTTATCCAAGGTCTGCTTTGCCCCGCCTGTCGCTGCGTAAATTGGCGTAGAGCACATGATTTCGCCAACGGCCGTTGATCTGCAAGTAGCTCTGCGCCACGCCTTCGTATTTGAACCCGCAGGACTCCAGCAAGCCGCGCGAGGCTGCGTTTTCTGGCAGACAGGCCGCTTGCAGGCGGCTGAGGTCCATAACTTCAAACGCGTGGTAGCTCAGTGCGATGATCGCCTCTGACATGTAGCCGTGGCGGGCGAAGCGTTCGCCAACCCAGTAGCCGATGGTGCCGTCTTGGGCAGGACCGCGGCGGATGTTGTCCAGCGTGATGGCACCAACCAGAGCTTCGTCGTCCTGACGGAACAGGAACAGTGGGACAGCCGTCCCGCTGGAAATGGATCTCTGGGCCCAGTAGACGCGGCTGGTGAAGGCCTTCCGGGTCAGATGGTCAGGGGCCCAGGCCGGTTCCCATGGCTTCAAGAAAGCCTGACTGTCACGGCGCAGCGTAGCCCAAGGCGTGAAGTCTGAATGGGTGGGAGGGCGCAGCATCAAGCGTTCGGACAGGAGCCGCACCCGGCGCTTACGTGTGAGCATCGGCTTAGGCGGCCAACTGGCTCCTCAGATCATCCATCGGCGGCGCTTGAACGGCAGGTCCATAAAGCGCCATGGCGATGGGGGCACGGGACGCGAGGTCTGCGCCATAGTCTTTGAGGCGATTGAGGTCGACGGCTTCGATCTGTTCGATGGTCTCATCCAGGCTCGGCACCCGATCCCAAATGGCCATGACGCGGGCCAACCTTTCGGCGCGTGCCGACGGGCTTTCCAGCCCCATGAGCAGGCCCGCTTTCATCTGAGCGCGGGCGCGGGCGATTTCCGGTTCGGTCAGTCCGGTGGCCGCTTCGCGCAGTTCTTCGACCGTTAGACGGCACAGGTCACCCAGCATGTCGCCACTGGTCCCGGCATAAATCGTGGTCATGCCTGTGTCGGCGTAGGCCGAGGCCTGAGCAAATATCGAATAGCACAGACCACGCTGTTCACGGATTTTCTGGAACAGGCGCGAGGACATGCCGCCACCCAAGGCGGTTGCAAAGACTTGCGCGGTGTAAATCCCCGTGTCGCGGTAACTGGGACCCTCCAGCGCAAGCGTGAAGTGAACTTGCTCCAGCGTTTTCAACTCACGGCGCTCACCGCCCACGAATTTGGCGCCTTCGGTCACGTCGGACTTGGATGGTGCCAGATGGCCAAAGAGAGCCTCGGCCTGTTTCACAATCTGGTCATGATCGACGGCCCCGGCGGCTGCAAGGATCATCTGGCCTGGACCATAGCGTTCTTGGACAAAACCAAACAGGTCATCGCGCGCGAAGGAGCCCACACGCTCGGCGGGACCCAAGATCGAACGTCCCAAGGCCTGGTCCGGATAGGCCGTTTCTTGCAGCCAGTCGAACACCACGTCGTCGGGGGTGTCCAAAGCCTGGCCGATTTCTTGCAGGATCACACCCCGCTCAACTTCAATCTCACCGGGTTCAAACAGCGGATTAAGCAAGATATCCGCCACCACGTCGAGCGCCAAAGGCACGTCTTCTTGCAAAACCCGGGTGTAGTAAGCTGTCATCTCGCGACTAGTGTAGGCGTTTATGTAACCGCCTACATCCTCGATCGCTTCGGCGATTTGGAGCGCGCTGCGCGACTTGGTGCCCTTAAACGCCATATGTTCCAGAAAATGGGCGATCCCATTTTGTTCCGCGCGCTCGTGGCGTCCTCCGGCGGTGATCCACAATCCCAGCGACGCCGATTTGAGCCCCGGCATATGTTCGGTGGCGATGCGCAGCCCGTTGGGCAGCCTGTGGATCTGTACGCTCACGCAGGTATCCGTTCTTCGATGGTCTGTTCTAGTTTGCCCAGGTCGTTGGCGACCTGGGTCACTCGCTCGTTGCGATGGTAAAGGCCTGCCATCCGATTGGGAAGGGGGGGCCGGATCCCAATGGCATTCTCCACCGCGTCGGGGAACTTCGCCGGGTGTGCTGTGGCCAAAGTCACCATAGGGGTTGCTCCATCAAGGAAGTTCTCGGCCACACGGACACCCACAGCAGAATGCGGACATAGGATTTCGCCGGTGGTCTCGAAGGTTGTTTTGATCTGCGCGGTCGTGTCTGCCTCGCTCACGCGGCCCGAACTGAAATGCTCGCGCAAACGGTCAAGCACACCCTGGCTCAGGTGGAAACCGCCCTGCCCTTTCAGCTCGTCCATCTGTTGGGCCACCGCAGCACCATCCCGGTCGTAGCCATCAAACAGAGCCCGTTCAAAATTGGAACTCACCTGGATGTCCATCGATGGGCTGATGGACGGGGCCACTGCATCTTGGACGTGCGCACCGGGTTCCATGGTGCGATGCAGAATGTCGTTTTGGTTGGTGGCGATCACCAAACGGTCAATGGGCAGGCCCATACGCTTCGCAACATAACCTGCGAATATGTCGCCGAAATTTCCGGTGGGCACACAGAAGCTCACCTTACGGTAAGGCGCACCCAGGGACACGGCAGAGGAAAAATAATACACCACCTGCGCGAGCACACGCGCCCAATTGATCGAGTTCACACCGGCCAGTTTCACCCGGTCACGGAACTCAAAATGGTTGAACATATCCTTGAGGCGCGCTTGGCAATCGTCAAACGTCCCCTCGACCGCCAACGCATGGACATTCGCAGCGGGCGGCGTTGTCATCTGCCGACGCTGCACCTCAGACACGCGACCGTTAGGATACATGATGAACACGTCCACCGCATCGAGCCCCCCAAAGGCTTCGATGGCGGCAGAGCCCGTGTCGCCGCTGGTCGCGCCCACAATGGTCACGCGCTTACCGCTCCGGGTCAGCGCCAATTCGAACATCTGACCAATGAGCTGCATGGCAAAGTCTTTGAAAGCCAGGGTCGGTCCGTGGAACAGTTCCAGCAGAAAATGGTTCGGGCCAAGCTGCACCAATGGCGCGCGGGCTGCGTGGCCGAAGCCCCCATAGGCCCGAGAAATGCAGTCGTCGAACTCCGCCTCAGTGAAGGTTTCACCCACAAAGGGACGCATGATTCGGGCAGCGATCTCTTCGTAGCTCAGCCCCGCCAACGCCGCGATGTCATCTGAACTCAGCGTCGGAAACTCCGCCGGAACGTACAAACCACCATCGCGCGCCAAACCAGTGAGCATGGCTTCTTCAAAGCTTAATGTCGGGGCCGCCCCGCGGGTGGAGACATACTCCATCACATTACCTCACCTTCTACGATCCAAATGGCGCCAGGCATACAGTCGCTTGAGCCAGAGGCCTGTCATTCCGACCCAAACCAGAGCCAGACCAAACCAGGTGACCGCATATTGCAGATGGTCGTTGGGGATACCACTGGGGTCGAGCGGAAAGGGCAGAACCAAATCGTCGCTTGGGATCACTTGGGATGCCACGACGAGGATTGGTTCGGCACCCGTAACATCCGCCAACGCATCCAGATCCCGCGCGTACCACTGGCCAGATACCGGGTCTGGGTCCGGCGTGAACGCATCCGCTTCATCGGGCCAATGGAGCGATCCACTCACCGCGATGTCAGCGTCCAGATCCAAGGTTTCAATGCTCTCGGGGCGCACAAGCCCCCGTTCGACAAGCACACGGCGTCCATCGACCAAATCCAAAGGTTGGATCAGACGGAACCAAACGCCTTGGTTTTTCACCGATGTGAAAATGAACTGTGACTGATCGGTATCGGCGGTGCCGCGGATGGCGACCGGTTGGAACCGGTGATCGGCCTCGTTGGGCTCGGGCGGCAGGGCGATGGGCACCGCCTGCATCCGGTCATCGATCTGGGCCAGCACATCCTTTTTCCATTCCAGGCGCTGCAACTGCCAAACGCCCAGCCAGATCAGGATCCCTGTGCCCACAATGCCAATCAGGGCCGGCATCACATACCGTGCCATCGTCACATCCGCTCCATGCAAAACGCGCGAGGAGCTCCCCGCGCGCGCTCATTGGCTCAGTTTTCAGTGACATTCAACGGGCGCGATGTCCCGTATCCGTCACTTTCTGGAAAGGCGTCAGCCGCCCCAGACGTAGATCGCAGCGAACAGGAACAACCAAACCACGTCGACGAAGTGCCAGTACCACGCCGCCGCTTCGAACCCCATGTGGTTTTCTGGGGTGAAATCGCCATTGTTCAACCGCAACAAGCACACCGCCAAGAAGATGGTTCCGATGAGAACGTGCAGACCGTGGAAACCGGTCGCCATGAAGAAGTTCGCGCCATAGATGTTGCCAGCGAACCCAAAGGCCGCGTGGGTGTATTCGTAAATCTGGAAGAACGTGAACAGCACGCCCAAAGCGATAGCGATGATCAGGCCCATCTTCATGTCTTTGCGGTTGTTTTCATGCACCAGCGCGTGGTGGGCCCAAGTGGCCGCACACCCGGACAGGAGCAATATCACAGTGTTGATCAGCGGCAGATGCCAAGGATCAAAGGTTTCGATTCCCACAGGCGGCCAGACGCCGTCAACCGCAGGGCTGTCTGGACCCATCGGGTACATGGCGTGTTTGAAAAACGACCAGAACCACGCGGCAAAGAACATGACCTCGGACATGATGAAGAAGATGAAGCCATAGCGCAGGCCGATCATCACCACCGGCGTGTGGTCGCCCGCTTTATTTTCGGCGATGGTGTCTGCCCACCACGCGTACATCACATACAGAATGGTCAGAAATCCGGCGAAGAACAGGAACGGCAAAGAGCCGTGCATCCAGAACACTGCGCCCAACAACATGACGAATGCGCCAACGGCGGCCACAAACGGCCAAACCGAGGGGGGCAACACGTGGTAATCGTGGTTCTTTTCATGGGCCATGGCTTATCCCTCGTTTTTGGTCTGAGGCGTGGCTTGCGGCGTCAGGTGGGCCTGATCTTGGGGCAAGTCGGTCTCGTAGAATGTGTAAGACAGTGTGATCGTGTGGACGTATTTGCCTTCGCGGTCGCCCACAATTTCTGGGTCGACATAGAAGGTCACGGGCATCTGCACGGTCTCACCGGGCTGAAGCACCTGCATTTCAAAGCAGAAGCAGTCGATCTTGGTGAAAAATCCACCCGCTTGGAAGGGTGCCACATTGTAGCTCGCTGTGCCCGCCACAGGTTGGCTGGTGGGGTTAGAAGCTTCGTAGAACGCCAGGCCCATTTCGCCGATGCGGACTTCCATTTCGCGGACGGCTGGCTTGAAGTGCCAGGGCATGTCCTTTTCCAGCGAGGCATCAAAGCGGACCGTGATTGTCTGATCCAAGATGGTGTCAGGCGCTTCATCGGCCACATTGGTGGCCCCGCCGTACCCCGTGACACGACAGAACCAATCGTAAAGTGGAACCGAGGCCCACGCCAGCGAGCCCATAAAGACCACCACGCCAACGGTTTGCGCGAGCGTCCGTTTCTTGCCGGTGAGACCCATCATTGTGCTTTCAACTCCAACGCTGGACGGACCACGTGGTCGAAGCCTTCAACCGGGCCAGTTTCGGTGACTTTGACAACAGTGAGCGCGAAGACCACCACAACCAAGCCGCCCAGTGCCAGGCTCACGCCCACATTGCGACCAAGCCTACGGGAATGCAGTTCATGTGTGCGTGAAATGGCCATCACCAAATCCCCCAGCCCAGGGTGCGCAACGTGGCATCCACCAGCAGCGCACCGAAGTGTAGAAAAAGGTAGAGAAGCGAGAACCGGAACACTCGTTTCTCCACGGCGTATTTGTCGGACACCGCGGTCTCGGTGTCACGGCGAAAGATCGACCAAGCCCCCAGAAAGAACCAACCGCTCAACAAAATGGCGGCCACCAAAGTGACTGGTCCGCCGATGGAGCTGAGCGCCAGGGCCAAGCTCACCGGGAACAACAGCAGCGTGTACACCAGAATGTGACGGCGCGTGGCGTCGTGGCCGTGAGTGACGGTCAACATCGGTACATCGGCGTTGTGGTAGTCCGATTTCATAAACAGGGCCAGCGCCCAGAAATGCGGCGGCGTCCACATAAAAATCAGCAGGAACATGAGCACCGCTTCGACCGAAACGCTGCCCGTGGCCGCCACCCAACCAATCATCGGAGGAAACGCACCAGCCGCGCCACCGATGACAATATTCTGCGGTGTCGAACGCTTGAGCCACATGGAATAGATGACTGCATAGAAGAAGATGGTGAATGCAAGCAATCCAGCGGCGGCCAAGTTGGTGGACAGGGCCAGCATGACCACAGACAGGCCAGACAGCGCCAAGCCGATTTCCAACGCCTCATGGGCTTCGACGCGGCCCGAAGGGATGGGACGCCCAGCGGTGCGTTTCATCACCCGGTCGATGTCTTCATCCCACCACATGTTCAGCGCGCCCGACGCGCCTGCACCGATGGCAATGAAAAGGATGGCGCAGAACCCCACCACAGGATGCACGCCCATGGGCGCGACCAGAAGACCGACGAAAGCGGTGAAGATCACCAGGGACATGACCCGCGGCTTCAACAATGCCACGTAGTCGCCGAAGCCAGCTTCGCGCCCACCGGGAATGACGGTTGTATCACTCATGTGCTTACCTCTTCAGGCCCAGCAACCGCAGGGCCCGTTCCATTCACAGGGGACGATTTACTCGGCCGCGGCCACTTTAACCGGCGCAGGCAGCCCGGCATATTCGGCGCGGGTGGTTTCCAGCCATTGGGCGTAAACGTCTTCGCTCACGGCTTTCACGGTGATGGGCATGTAGGCATGGTCCTTGCCGCACAGCTCGGAGCATTGACCGAAATAGACGCCTTCCTTGTCCACTTCGAACCAAAGCTCGGCCAAACGGCCAGGAACGGCATCTTGCTTCACGCCAAACGCTGGGATGGCCCACGAATGGATCACGTCCGCACCGGTGACTTGCACCACGATGGTCTTGCCGACGGGCACCACCATGGCAGTGTCAGTGGCCAACAGGTACTCGTCCGGCGCGTAGCCATATTGTTCGAGTTCGTCGCGGGCGAGCATGAAGCTGTCAAACTCGAACCCTTCGTCGACGTACTCGTAGCCCCAGTACCATTGGTAGCCGGTTGCCTTGATGGTGATGTCTGCCTCAGGGATTTCCTGTTGTTTGAACAGGATAGGCAGTGAAAAGGCACCGATGAACACCAGGATCAGGATCGGAACAATGGTCCACGCGACTTCCAGTGGAGAGTTGTGAGTGAACGTTGCCGGTGTCGGATTTGCCTTTTCGTTGAACCGGAAGATGATCCAAGCCAGCAAGACCATCACAAAAATTGTGATCGCGGTTATGATCACCAGGATAAAGCCGTCGAGCCATTGCAGTTCCGCCGCCAATTCTGTGGCCGCTGGCTGAAAGCCGATGCCGCCGGGAACAGGTTTCCCAATGGTCTCAAGGTCTTCCAATGCTGTCTGCGCGAGGGCGGCAGTGCCACCGAAGGCGGCCAGGGCAACACTAAGAAACGGAACGCTGTGCAATACACGCATGGCTATCTCCCTCATCATTTTTAAGGTGGCGGGATCAAACCAAGGGGAACTCCCTGGGCAATTCGGCGCAGCCACCTATTGTTGTGTCGTTTGTCGCATCGCGGCGCGTGGTGGTCCTTACACCAACGGGACACGGGGTCTATACTATTTTGATCTGGATCAAAGACAGAGGAAGCGGCACATGACGGCTGAGACATTTCGTCCATTCGACACCAATATGGACAGAGACCGGGCCTTGGCCCTGGTGCAGGAGGCCTGCGCAGGGGCCGACGACGGCGAGTTGTTCCTGGAACGTCGCCGTTCAGAAGTGCTCAGTTTTGACGATGGCCGTTTGAAAACAGCCAGTTATGATGCGTCCGAAGGATTTGGCCTGCGGGCTGTGCGTGGCGAAACCGTCGGATACGCGCATTCGACGGAAATGACAGCAAGCTCCGTCAAGCGTGCCGTGGCCACTGCGCGACTCGCCGTTGGCGACGGGGGCGGCACTCTCGCCCCCCCACCAAGGTCGACCAACACTCACCTCTATGGTGACTTTGATCCGATCGAAGATGCCGAGTTTCCGGTCAAAGTGGACACGCTGCGCGAAATCGATGCCTTCGCCCGCGATCTGGATTCGCGTGTGATTCAAGTGTCTGCGACCGTGGCAGCATCGTTGCAGCAGATTGTGATCCTGCGCGCGGACGGCTCTATGTCCGAAGACACCCGGCCCATGACCCGCCTGAACGTATCGGTGATCGTCGAACAAGACGGTCGCCGCGAAAGCGGCAACGCGGGCGGCGGCGGGCGCGCGCAGCTGACCGGTCTTTTGGAGCGGGACACCTGGGAACAGACCGCACGAGAGGCATTGCGCATCGCTTTGGTTAATCTCGAGGCCGTCCCTGCGCCTGCAGGCGAAATGGACGTGGTCCTGGGCAGCGGATGGCCCGGCGTGATGCTACACGAGGCTGTAGGGCACGGGCTGGAGGGCGACTTCAACCGCAAGGGAAGTTCGGCTTTCGCCGGTCTCATGGGCCAGCAAGTGGCGTCCAAAGGCGTCACAGTCCTAGACGACGGCACGATCCCTGACCGCCGAGGGTCCATCACCATCGATGACGAAGGCACGCCATCGGAAAGGACTGTCCTGATCGAAGACGGCGTTTTGGTGGGATACATGCAAGACCGCCAGAATGCGCGGCTCATGGGCGTTAAGGCCACCGGGAACGGTCGTCGGCAAAGCTACGCCCATGCGCCCATGCCTCGTATGACCAACACCTATATGCTCGGCGGAGAAGGCACGCCCTCGGAGATCGTGGCCGATTTGAAGGACGGGATTTATGCCGTGGGCTTCGGCGGCGGCCAGGTGGACATCACCAACGGCAAGTTTGTCTTCAACTGCACCGAAGCCTACCGTGTGGAAAACGGCAAAGTGGGCGCACCCGTCCGCGGAGCCACGCTCATCGGTGATGGGCCGTCTGCCATGCGCCAGATCAAAGCCGTCGGCAATGACCTCGCCCTTGACCCTGGCATCGGCAATTGCGGGAAAAATGGCCAGTGGGTGCCGGTGGGTGTGGGCCAACC
>JBCDFD010000023.1:0-22251 GCA_039178645.1 Pseudomonadota bacterium
CCACGCGGTTCTCGCCTTCGCCCTCCGGATCGCCCACCGCGATGGTGAAAATCTCCACGCCTTCTTGCCGCGCAATCTCGGCGGCGTTGATCGGGCTCATCACGCTGGCGGTGTCGGACCCGTCCGACAAAAGGATCAGCAGGCGTTCTTCGACCGCGCTCGAGTCAAACGTGCGGATCGACAGGCCAATGGCGTCACCGATGGCGGTGTGGGGGCCGGCCATGCCCACTTGGGTCTGGTTCAACAGATC
Organism: Pseudomonadota bacterium; assembly: GCA_039178645.1. GTDB lineage: Bacteria > Pseudomonadota > Alphaproteobacteria > Rhodobacterales > Rhodobacteraceae > Mangrovicoccus. Next base: position 251 of record JBCDFD010000023.1, read on the forward strand.
GGTGACCGTTTGCAGGTCATCGGTCAGCGGGGCCTGAAGGTAAGCCGCACTGCCAAAGACGATGAGCGCCATGCGGTCGTCTTCGCGGTCGGCCACGAATTGGGCCACGACGCCTTGAACGGCTTCCAACCGTTGCAGCCGACCGCCGGTGGCGGTGAGGAAATCCCGTTCATCCATGGACCCCGAGATGTCGATGGCCAGCACCACATCGCGGGCCGACTTGGTGAGCTCAATGGGCGCACCCACCCTCTCAGGTCCCGCGAGCGCTGTCACGAGGCACAGCCAGACGAGGACCGCGGCCCCCAATTGCAAGCGGGTGCGGGTAAGGACGACAGAACCGGGACGCGGGTCTTGTCCTGTGGCTTTGGCAATCTGGCGAAAGAACGGGAACCGCACGGCCGGCGTGGTTTCCTGGTGGGGCGGAGCGAAGCGCCAGACCAACCAGGGCAGCGGTAGGATCACAAACCACCAAGGTGCGGCGAAGGATATCATCGTGCCCCCTCGGTCCTGTGGTGGGCGATCCAGTGGCGGACAGCAGATGTGGCTTCGCTTGGCAGAGTACCGAGTGGTGCGTAGGGCGCTGACGCTATGGCTTGGCCAGGACCTTGGGTAAACTGTGCTTTGGTGCAGGTTTTGTCCAAGAAAGCCAGCCAATCCGGCCCATGCAAGCTCGCCACATCCGTCCGCGGGAATGCGGTCAGGGCGGTTTGGCGCAGGATGCGTGCCACGTCTGTCGGCGTTGCAGCGACGTCCAACGCAGCGAGCGCCTCTTGCCTGTAGGCATTGGCCAACCTGTGCTGCCGGGATCGCCAATAAAGAAAGCCCGCCAAAGCGACCACCATAAGGGCCAGTATCGGCCAGCCGATGGTCTGTGGCACCATGGATATGGGCGCGGGCTCCGGCGGGGAAACCAATTGGTCCAACAGGTCCGCCAGAGTGGTCATTTCAGTTTCGGCGTCTTCTGGGGTCATGGGCGACCCAACCCCATCAATCGACGCATTTGAGCTAGGCTGCCTTCCCCGGAACTGAGCGGGAGCACCGGCACCCCGGTGGTCCTTTGCCAATCCATAATCTCGGCCAACCTGCCGCTGGCCATGTCCTGAAGCGCCCTTTGCTTGCCCGCCTCGCCCGTGTTCACAGCCACTTGCAGCGCACCGTCGGAGACCACCAGTTGCATATCTTTCGGGATGCCCGCCGCGATGGGGTCACTGACCAACCCGATGATCAGATCATTGGTCCGTGCGATGCCCGAGATCAACTTGCGCGTGGTCCCGTCGATTTCGGCAAAGTCGCTAAGGATCACCACCAAATGGTTGCGCGGTGCGATGCGGGTCACACTGCGCAGGACCTGGTTGATCGGAATTGGAGCCACGCTTGACGCATTGGGCCGCAACAGCCCGTTGGCTTCGGCCAATGCCTTGAGGAATTGGTTCAACGCATTGCGGCTGCGTTTGGGACGCACCTCTGCCACCACTTCATCACCGAACACGATCCCCCCGACACGGTCGCCCTGCGCTAGTACCGTGAAAGCCGTGAGCGCCGCGCATTCGGCAGCCGTGGTGGATTTCATATTGTGCTGGGACCCAAAGAACATGGACATCCGTTGGTCCACCACGATCAGGGCAGGGCGGTCCCGTTCCTCGGTGAACACACGCACATGGGGGCTGCCTGTGCGGGCGGTGACCTTCCAGTCGATGGATCGCACATCGTCCGACGGCAGGTAGCCGCGCAATTCTTCAAAATTCAGTCCCCGTCCACGCAAACGGGATGCGTGGCGACCGTTCAATGCACTGCGGGCCGGTTGCCGAGGCAGGAAGCTGAGGCTCTTCGCTTGGGCTTCCAGTCCGCGCAGGTGGGCGAAGCTCACATGGATGCGCGGGTCGAGCGTTTGCTCCTCGGACGGTCGGGCCCGTTTCAGAGTGCCAGTGCGTATGCGACCCGCGTCCGCCCCCATGGCCGCCTCAGGTCAACGCCACTTGGCGAACGATTTCTTCGACCACCTGGTCGGGGGTGACGCCTTCGCCCTGGGCTTCGTAGCTGAGCCCCAGCCGGTGTCGCAACACATCGGCCACGATGGCACGAACGTCGAGCGGGTCCACATAATCGCGCCCGTTGAGCCAGGCATGGGTGCGCGCACACTTGTCCAAAGCCAGCGATGCCCGCGGGCTCGCGCCGATGTCGATCCACCGGGGCAGGTCTTCGCCAAAGGCCCCTGGATTGCGCGTGGCGTTCACGAGATCGGCCATGTAGCGATCCATGGCGTCGGACACGTGAATGCCGACAATCTCGCGCCGCGCGTCGAAAATCGACGATTGCGGGATCGCTGGTGGTTTGTCTTTGGGTTTGGTGGTTTCAGCAGCAGAGGCTGCGGCCTCTTCGGCGCGGACCAAGCGGATCACGGCGACCTCGTCTTCCACCGGCGGATAGGTGATCAACACATGCATCAGGAACCGGTCCATCTGTGCTTCGGGCAGGGGGTAGGTGCCTTCCTGTTCCACCGGGTTCTGGGTGGCCATGACCATGAACAATGGTGCCATTTTGTGGGTCGTGCCTGCGACCGTGACTTGCCGTTCTTCCATCGCTTCCAAGAGGGCGGCTTGGACCTTGGCCGGGGCGCGGTTGATTTCATCGGCGAGCACGAGGTTGGCGAAGATCGGACCGGGGTCGAAGCGGAACTCTGCCCCTTCGGCTGTCTGGTGGTACACTTCCGTCCCGGTCACGTCCGACGGCAGCAGGTCCGGGGTGAATTGGATGCGGCTGAAATCGCATTCCAGATGCTTGGCCAGCGCCTTGATCGCACGGGTCTTGGCAAGGCCCGGTAGGCCCTCGACCAGCAGGTTGCCATTGGCCAAAAGGCCGATCACCAGCCGTTCAATCACATGGGTCTGACCAATGATGGCGGTCTGCATGCCGGTCATCAGCGTTTGGATTTGACCGCGGGCGTCGGATGGAGTGGTCATGGGCGGAGGCTCTGGTCGTGATACATCTGAGGACAGGCCCGCCCATGTGGGCGAGCCCGATAGAGAGGCTTACGGTGCGCCAGGAGGCGAAGACAGCTTCGCCATCACTTGGTCCAGGCTAAAGCTCGCCGCCTTCTGGCGGGGTGGATATTCTTGGAAGGACTCCAAGAACCGACCCACATAGGTCTGCGCAGGCACCAAGAGATAGGCGCGGTCCAGCAGCCAGTCATAGTAGGTGTTCGACGTGCGATAGCCGCGCTCGTACGGGTCACGGCGCAAGTTGGCGATGATCGGCACGCGCAGTTCCACCAGAGGGTCCATCCAAGCCCGGAAGGTCGCCCATGATTTCTGCTCTAGGAACGTCAGTTTCCAGTCGTTCCAGCGCAGTGCCATCAGGTCGCCGTCGTCTGAGAAATAGAAGATTTCCTCGCGGGGCGCGGTTTCCTCTTCGCCGGTCAGATAGGGCAAGAAGTTGTAGCCATCCAAGTGCACGCGGTAGTCGCGCCCACCGCCCACTTCTGCCACGGTGATACCGTCGAGCAGCTCGTCCTTCACCGTTGGACGACCGGCAGCAGCCAGGTAGGTGGGCAGCCAATCCATATGGTGCATGATCGCGTTGGACACCGAGCCCGCCTCGATTTTGCCCGGCCAGCGCACCATGGACGGCACGCGCCATGCGCCTTCCCAGTTGGTGTTCTTCTCGCCCCAGAACGGCGTCATGGCCGCGTCGGGCCACGTGTTCATGTGCGGACCATTGTCGGTGGAATAGTGCACGATGGTGTTTTCGGCGATGCCTAGCTCATCGAGGAGGTCGAGGAACTGACCGATGTGCATGTCATGTTCGATCATGCCAGCGGTGTATTCGTCCACCGGACCCCCGGCGGTCTCGTTGGCCATGGCGCGGCGTTCGTCGCTCACATGGGTGCGGAAATGCATCCGTGTGCCAGACCACCAGCAGAACCAAGGGATGCCCTGTTCATGCTGCGACCGGATCCAGTCCATGGCCGCGGCCGAAGTTTCGTCATCCACCGTCTCCATCCGCTTTTTGCTCAGCGGTCCGGTGTCCTCGATCTGCCCATCCGCCGACGACCGGATCACGCCGCGTGGACCGAACCGTTCGCGGAAGGTCTGGCCATTGGCGGTCATCAGGTCGGCGGGGTAGTCTTCGTTTTCCGGCTCTTCTTCTGCGTTCAGGTGGTAGAGATTACCGAAGAACACATCGAACCCGTGGTTGGTGGGCAGGTGTTCATCCCGGTCGCCCAAGTGGTTCTTGCCAAACTGGCCAGTGGCGTAGCCTTGGGCTTTCAACAGACCCGCGATGGTCGGGTCCTCTTCGCGCATGCCCAGTTCCGCACCTGGCAGGCCCACTTTGGACAGACCTGTGCGGAACACCGATTGGCCCATGATGAAGGACGACCGCCCAGCTGTGCAGGATTGTTCGCCGTAATAGTCGGTGAAGATCATGCCTTCGTTGGCCACCCGGTCGATGTTGGGTGTGCGGTAGCCCATGAGGCCCATGGTGTAGGCAGAGATATTCGACTGACCGACATCGTCCCCCCAGATCACCAGGATGTTGGGGCGGTCGCCCGCCGGGGCGGTTTGTGCAGCGGCTTTCTGCGTGGCAGTGGCCACTGCGCCAACGGCGGCCATTGCGGATGCGCTGGAGAGCAGCATGGTGCGACGGCTTATTCCGCTCGTCTTGGGATCCTGTTCATCCATTCTGGATCTGTCCTCTCTGGTTGGGGTCTATCACGTGGTGGGGTTCGGAGGGTCGTTTCGTGTGATGCAGCGGAAACCGATATGGCTCATGCCGGTGTCCACTTGTTGGGCATGGCGCGCCGCGGGTCGGTAGCGGCGGCAATAGCTGGGGGCGCAAAGGAACGAGCCACCTTTGACCACCTTGCGCGGGATCGGGATATTGGGCTGCCGCGGGTCCAGGCTCTCGATCTGCGCGGGCCCGCGCGGGTTATCGAGCGTGCAGCAGGCGCTCTTTTCGCTCTGCTTGACAGGGTGCCCGGCGACGTACCAATCGGTGGTCCACTGCCAGACGTTTCCGGCCATGTCATAGAGGCCATAGCCATTGGCGGGGTAGGAGCCGACCGGTGCGGTGCGTTGCAGTTTCTTGCTGGCCTTGTTGCGCCATGGGAAATCGCCTTGCCAAGTCTTGGCCATGATCTTGCCCCGTGGCGTGAAATCATCGCCCCAGACATAGGCAGCCCCATCTAGGCCCCCGCGCGCGGCAAATTCCCATTCCGCTTCGGTGGGCAGGTCCTTGCCCGCCCAGGCGGCATAGGCTTCGGCATCCTCATAAGCCACATGCACCACCGGATGACGGGATCGGCCCTTGAGGTCGCTACCTGGACCTTCGGGGTGCCGCCAAGACGCGCCGGGCACGTAGGACCACCAGTGCCGAATGTCGCGCAGGTCGACCGGACCCTTTGTCATCCGAAACACCATGGAGCCCGCCTGCACCAGGAACGGATCCGCACCGGGGAAGTCCGCCGGATTCAAGGGGCGCTCGGCCACCGTCACATAGCCGGTGTCCTCGATGAACGCCTGGAACTGAGCGTTGGTAACGTGCGTGCGGTCGATCCAAAAGCCGTCGACGCGCACTTTGCGCACCGGACCTTCGTCGGGGTAGTGCGCGTCCGATCCCATTTGGAACGTGCCACCGTCAATCCAAACCATGCGCTCAGTCTCGTCTCCCTCCAATGGAAGGGACCGAGTTGGCTTTGATTTCGAAGCCGCTTGGGGACACATGGCCGTCTGCGTCCGCTCAGTCCGGCCAGACTTGAGACCAGTCGTTGGCCATATCGACAATCACCCAGCCACGTTCCGGTCCTTCGTCCAATCCGCGGACGAGCACGCCAACATGGCCTTCCCGGTCATAGGCAAACTCCCGTTCGGCGTCGGTGTGATGCACCAGCAATCCGAAGGCGGGACCGTCGCCCGACGTGGCATATTCTAGCATTTCAAAATCGCCATCGGAATTGCCGCCCACAAAGATCGGACGTTTCCCGATGCGGCTGTCGATGCCCACTGGCTTGCCCGCCTTGTCGTCGACAAACTCAATCCCAGGCAGTTTCATCACTTGCCCGTCCACGTATTCGGTGGGTCCCGAGCTGCCCATCACCTGCTCGGTCGGGATGTTGTAGGCCTCTTCGGCGAACGCCCGGATGAAATGCACACCGCCACCGGACACGATCCAGGTTTGGAAACCTTCGTCGCGCAGGTAGCTCAACAGTTCCAGCATTGGTTGATAGAGCATTGCGTCGTACCGCATGCCCGTGGTGGGGTGGCGCGCTTCGTCCAACCAGGCGAGCACATCGGCTTGGAACGCCTCAACGCTAATCCCAGAATGGCTCACCGCCAGGATTTCTAGCAGGCCTTCGGTGCCTGCCTCTGCAACAGCGGCCATGTCGCCCTCGGCGGCGGCTTTCAGCACATCCGAAGACAGGAGCGATGGCTCCGCTTCGGCCTTTTCCTTCAAACGGTCCAGAGCGTAGATCAGTTGGAAATACACCGGTTGTTCCGCCCAGAGCGTCCCGTCATTGTCAAAGGTGGCGATCCGATGATCGGGGGCGACATAGTCGTCCGACGCGGGGTCCGTGACACTATCCACAAATGCCATGATCGCCGCCTTGGTATCGGTGTCTTCCCAGGACGGAAGCGGGTCCGCAAAGACCGGTGCCGATGCAATCAAAGTCGCTGCAAGAGGTACGAAAGCGCGCATGGGGTCTCCCTTGATGAACAAACGAAGGCCTTGAAAAATCTGGGACCGTTTGGGCGTGATGGCCGTATTACCCCAGACCATGACGGCCTGCTTGCCGGAGCGCAACCACAAGCTGTGACCACGATCACATTTTCCTGCCCGTCGCCCAAGGCTGGCTTCACTGGGTGAACAAGGGTCTGCGCTCTGGCACCGACCGGCACAGTTTGTCTCGATTTGTCAGCAAAGAGCCAGCTTGGGCGATGGCCGTCTTAACGATAAATCTGGACGCCCTGTGCTGAGTGTCTGCCGTTGGTTCCACAGGCTTTTGCAGCATGAGCATCACCAGTTATCACTTGCCCGACACCGCTGGCACCGAGGCCGCGGGCGATATGGCCGGGTATATCGTTCGGCTCAGTGATACGGTGGACCAGGCGGCGGTGGAGGCGCTGCGTGAGGCGCTCGGCGCTCAGGTGGTGGAGCAAACCCAGTCCTGGGGTTTTGAACTTTGGGAAACCGACGCACCGATCACGGCAGAACTACTGGCAAGTTTCGCTGACGAGGAATGGTATGGTGCGGTCAGCACCAGCGTCGCTTATCTGCAACCTGACCTGGTCATTGATGCAAGTAGCATCACAAGTGACCCGCACTCAGACCGGCTTTGGGGATTGCACAACGACGGCACCAATGGCCTCGCCGGGGCGGACATAGATGTACAAGGTGCCTGGGACCGCAGCCGTGGGGCAGGGGTCACGGTCGCGGTGCTCGATACCGGTATAGATGCCTCGCACCCCGACCTTGTGGACAGCCTCTGGATCAACTCCGGCGAGATACCGGGCAACGGCCGCGACGACGACCGCAATGGCTATGTCGATGATGTCTATGGATACGACTTCATCTCAAACCGGGGCGATGCTGTTGATGGCAACGGACACGGCACGCACATCGCGGGCACCATCGCCGCCACAGCAGACAATGGGGTTGGCGTCGTCGGTGTCGCGCCCGAGGCCAAGATCATGGCGCTGAAAGTATTGCGGGACAACGGCACAGGCAGCACCTTCGATGCGATCCAAGCGCTGGAATACGCTGTCACCATGGGCGCAGATGTCTCCAACATGAGTTGGGGTGGCGATGGCTATAACTGGGCCTTCGAAAATGCTTTGGCCGAGGCCAACGAGGCTGGCCATGTGGTTGTGGCGGCGGCGGGCAACAGCAGTGTCAATCTCACCGACGATCCGCACTTTCCGGCCAACTATGATGTGCCAAACGTCATTTCGGTGGCGGCGACCAACTCCTACGATCGGCTCGCCAGTTTTTCCAACTACGGCATCACATCGGTGGATGTGGCAGCGCCGGGGCGCAGTATCTATTCCACCCTTCCCGGCGGCACCTACGGCACGAAAAGCGGCACCTCCATGGCCGCCCCCCATGTCACAGGCACCGTCGCGCTACTGCTGGCGTCCGAACCTTGGTTGACGCCCGCTGAGGTTCGCCAACGGTTGATCGACACCAGCGATGTCATGGCATCGCTGATCGCGTATTCCATCAGCGGCGGGCGCATCAATGCGGACGCGGCCTTGGGCGAAGCGCCGGGCAATCGCGTCACCGGTCAGATTATGGATGATGCCGAACAGCCTCTTGGGGGGTGGTTTGTTTTCCTGGACGCCAATGGTGACGGTATTCGTCAAAGTACCGAAGCGGCCACGCGGACCGACGCCAATGGTCGGTACGTCTTTGACGGGCTCGTCTCAGGACCGCACACTTTGGCGGTCTTGCTGGAGCCCGGCTATGCCCATGGCGACTTGGCCGCCGACGGTCTTTCCAGCGGTCCGCGCGTCGATATCAGCGGTGCCGTGCCGCTCTGGCACGACATTTCCAGCACAGGCACGCGGTTGGATTTGGGCGACGACGGAACCCAGGCAGTCGACCTGCCGTTCGCGGTCCAGCTTTGGGACACCATCGTTACCACCATCCATATCAGCGCCAATGGCCTCATTGGATTGAGCGACCCCGGCGGGGCCTACACCCCCCGCGCGCTGGACATGGCACCGCCGGGTATTTTCCCCATGTGGACCGACCTGTCGCTGGTGCATGGCGGCGCGATTTATGTCCAAGCAGACCCAAATGCCGATGAGGTGGTTGTCCAATACCAGGACATCCGCGGGTTTGACGGGCTTGGCCCCTACAGTTTCCAGGTCGTCCTGCACCGCGATGGCGACATAGATTTTCTCTATGGGGATCACACCGCCCCGCCGCCGGATGCCCGAATTGGTCTGCGCGGGACCGACGCGTCGGAGGTGCTGGAGCTTAGCCGCACCGATCTGGACCAGGCAGGTGGGCGTGTCAGATTGACGTCAAAACCAACAGTGGCGGTGCTGACGGACGTGCACGTGGACGTGGGTCAAACCGACGTGGACCCGATCACAGTGACTCCAGATGGTCTGCCCATCGGCGAAATCATTCAGGCTACGGGAACCGGAGGCAGTGCGCTCACCGTGTCCTTTGGACGGCGGTTCACTGACCCGGTTGTGTTCATCCTCGATCCTGTCACGGGGTGGGCCGTCCCCAGTGCAACCATGTCGATCAGCAAGATCAAAGGCCAAAGCGTCACGTTGGACACAGGCGGTTACATCGGCCCATTCGCCATTGCGGTGTTTGAGACTGGCCAGTGGTATCTGCCAGACGGCACCGTGATGGAGGTGGGGCAACACAGCACCGGACGTTTGAGTTCCAGCGGGTTTGATCAAGTGAGTTTTGGTCAATCCTTCCACGCCCCACCACTGGTCCTGAGCCAAGTGCAAGCGACCAAATCGACGACACCGGATGCTCTTTACACGCGACAGGCGGGGGCCAGCGTCGATCAGTTCGCTTTGGCCCTGGAACGCCCGGAAGCTCTGAACGCGGGCACTGTCGCGCCGGTCACCGCCGGTTGGATTGCTGTGTCGCCAGGCTCTGGGGGCACTGCGGGCGAGGTAACGGTAGAGGTGCTGGCCGCAACCACCTCAGGTCAATTGGCCAGTTTCGATTTCACTCAGGACCTCAGCTCATCGCCGTTTGTCTTGTCTGCCATGACCACGGCGAACGACGCGGACGCCGCGCGGTCCAAAGTGGTCTATGGCTCCTCGGCCAGTGTGACTTTGGCCACGATCGAAGATCGCAGCCATGACGATGAAACCACCCACGGTGCGGAAACCGTGGCTGTTATCGGGTTCGGCGGCGCAGGTCAGATCACTGGGCGCGCCGGAACCGGAGCATCTGTTTCCGGAACCGTCTGGCAAGACCTGGACAATGATGGCGTTCAGGATGTCGATGAGCCCGGGGTCGCCGATGCGATTGTGTTTTGGGACAACGACGGGGACGGCGCGCGCGGGTCGGATGAACGCATGGCCCGTACCGATGCCAATGGCGCATACCGCTTCGACGGTCTGGCGCCCGGTCCGTATAGTTTCGCTGTTGAGGCCGGGTCCGCAGCAACGCTCGGTGGTGGCGCGTTCACCAAAGACACGTTCGCGTGGCACGAGATCTCTGGCCTGGGACAGAAAATTTTGGGCCTTGGTGATGATAGGTCTTTCACGCTGGACCTGCCGTTTACCTTTCCCTTTTTCGGGGAAGGCTACGGCGAGGTCACGGTCAGCGCCAACGGTCACCTGACCTTTGGGGGGGACGGGTCGCAAATCGAATTTGCATCCAGTCCGGAAATTGGACCGACCATAGCCGCGCTTTGGTCCGATCTCACCTTGGTGGACAGTGGGGCAGTTTATGCTTGGTCCGATCCCTCGAATGATCGCTTTGTCGTGCAATTTGAAAACGTTCGGGCCTATGGCACCGCCGATGTCTTCAACTTCCAAATGGTCCTTTCAGCGGACGGCTCCGTGTCGCTGGCCTATGGCGTGATGTCCGCCATGCCCGACGGCGCCTGGCGCGGGGTCAGCGATGGGGCAGGCACCGTGGTGTCGTTGGATGCGACCCAACCTCGGAGCTACTTCACCTACACCTATGACCCGGATATCGTTTGGGATGCCGCCCAGTCGATCATGGTGGGACCGAGTGGAGAAGTGCGCGACGTCGATTTTGCCGTGACCGACCAATCGAACGCTGTGGCAAGCGCGTCGGCCGACCTGGAGGTGGCCAGCGAGTTTGTGACCCAAGTGCTGCCCATACTGTCAGCCATGGAAGGCACTTTGGACCTCTAAAGGTCGTCGCAAAAGTGCAGGCTCACCTTGATCCCACCGTGCGGGACCGTCAGAGGCGGTCGAGTGAAAAGCAAATCGGTGGCCTTTGCCAGTCCAGGATCCCCGGTCACGATCCCCACACGCCACCCTTGGAATCTGTCCCTTAGGACGCGGCCCAAAGTGCCATAGAGCGCGAACAGCAGTTTTCTGTTCCCAATCCGGGCACCGTAAGGTGGGTTTGTGATCACCAGGCCCGGCTCATCTGTGGGTGGCTCCAGGTCGCTGATCGCCTGCCTTACGAAGTGCACCCGGTCGCTGATCCCCGCCCTGTTTGCGTTCCCCAAGGAACCGCGGATTGCACCGTCATCCCGGTCAAAGCCGAAGGCAGCGATCCTCTCGACGACCTTTGGCGGTCCCAACACATCGCTGCGCCAACCGGCGGGCTGCTCCATGGCCCAATGTTCGAACGCGAAGCTGCGGTTTCGTCCAGGGGCCAGCCCGGCGGCGATTTCCGCGGCTTCTAGAACGAAGGTCCCCGACCCGCACATGGGATCCACCACCGGCTCGCCCGAACGATAGTCGCAGGCCGCCAAGAACAGGGAGGCCAGAGTTTCGCGCATGGGGGCTTTGCCCACAAATTGTTTGTTGCCACGCCGGTGCAATGGCTCGCCGGTGCTGTCCAAGCTCACCGTGCACAGGTCGTCTTCGATCCTGGCTTTGACCACCACGTCGGCGTCCTCGCTCACCAATTGAGCCCCTTGGACAATGGTTTCGATGGCACCCGCGATGCGCTCACTGGCGGCTTTCTGGTGGTAAATGCGGGACCTTTTGCAGGTGGTCTCCACATGGACACTTACCCCTGGTCGGAGCAAATCGGCCCAGGGCACCTTGCGCGCACGCTTGTCCAGTTGCGCCAAGTGCGGCGCGCGGAAGCTGGCGGCGCGGACCAAAACTCTCTGCGCCCCGCGCACAATGAGGTTCGCACGGCGGATGTCGTCCCAAGTCCCGCTCAGCGACACACCGCCGGTTTGCGCTTGGACGTTTTGACCCAGGTTCAGCGCAACCACTTCACGGTGGAGCAGTGGCTCAAGCCCAGGTTCCACGGGCAAAAACAGATCAAAGCGGGGAAGGGAGGACATCGTGGACATCAGACCTTGGGTTGGCGTTGGGCGCGCGGCCCGCCGCCAAGCCCATACGCCGAAGGGGCGGGCCTTGCATCCCCAATCGCCATGGCGTCTAGTCCGCCCTGACAGGTGGGACATCAAACCAGAATGCTAACATGCGCGCATTGATCCAACGTGTGACCCAAGCTCGGGTGGAGGTGGACGGCACGACGGTGGGCCAAGTGGACCACGGGCTGTTGATCCTGATCTGTGCCATGGCAGAGGATGAGCCGCGCGTCACAGCCCCGCTCGCCGCCAAAATATCCAAGTTGCGCATATTCCGAGATGACGCGGGTAAGATGAACCGGTCCTTGGTGGACATGGGCGGCGGGGCGTTGGTGGTGAGCCAGTTCACATTGGCGGCGGACACCCGCCGCGGCAACCGACCAGGGTTTTCCCATGCGGCGGCACCGGATGTGGGGGGCGCCCTCTATGAACAATTCGCCGCTGATTTGGCCGCTCTGGGCGTGCCGGTTGAAACTGGCCGTTTCGGGGCGGATATGGACGTTCACTTGGTGAACGATGGTCCTGTGACCATCTGGCTTGACACGGAAGATCAATAGAACATGCCCAAGGACGCCGCACAGCCCACAGTGAAATCCATGTCCATGGACCTCAACGCCCTCAGAGAATTTCGCGCCGTGATCGAAGAAGGTTCGTTTGCCGCTGCTGCGCGTCGGTTGAACACACCAAAGTCCACGGTCTCCAAGCGGATCCAGGATCTGGAAAGAGCGCTTGGCGTGGTGCTGATTGAACGAACGACACGGCGGCTGCGATTGACAGCCGAAGGCGCGCTGGTGCTGGCCCGCGCCGAGAGGATTGTGGCCGACGCCGATGATATCCTGCGCAGCCTCGGCAACGGTGGCCAAGAGGTGCGTGGTCATCTTCGGATAGCCGCACCTTTGTTGTTCGGACAGACTTTCCTGGGACCGGTGGCGGCCCAATGTCGGCGGGACTATCCGGACATGACGCTGGAGGTTTTGCTCACCGACAGCGCGCCTGACTTGGATGAAGAGGGGCTTGACGCCGCCATCCGCTTGGGGCCGGGCACCGGTGCCATGGCATCCCAAACCCTGTTCCAAAGCAGCCGCATTCTCGTGGCCGCGCCCGGTGTGCTCTCTGAAATGCCAAGCGATCCGAAGCGGCTCGCCGATCATCCGTCCGTGCTCTACGGCGTGGGGATGATCCAATCCTGGAGCCTCACCAACGGCAAGATCGATACTTTGGTGCGCATGGCCGGGGGGCTGAGTTTCTCTTCGCTGCCATGCGTTCACTCGGCAGTTTTGTCCGGCGCGGGTATTGCGCTCTTACCTGAGTATCTGGTGAACCGCGACATTGCCGACGGGCGGCTGATCCGGGTGTTGCCCCAGTGGAGCGGTCAGCCCGCCGATGTGACTTTGATTTATCCCGGCGCTCGGGCGCTGACTCCGAGGTTGCGCGCGTTCATGGACATCCTTACAGCCCATTTCCCCGGCAATCCCCCGTCTTAGCCTGAAAAAATCGACATTTTCGGTCAATGGGACGCAGATAATGCGTCGTTATGTTTGACCAAGATCAACCCAGTGTCGCATAGACTTAGTCACGGTGTCCCTCACCCGGCAACAAAGGCAACACCCATGCGGCTGACAATGCGAACCAACCTGGCGATGCGCACTTTGATGTTTTGTGCGGTCAACCAGGACAGGTTGGTGCGCAAGGCGGAGGTGGCGCGGTCCTGCAATGCTTCGGAAAACCATCTGGGCCATGTGATCGTGACCCTGGCACAGGCGGGATACATCAAGACCAGCCGCGGTCGGAATGGCGGGCTGGAGCTGAGCCGTTCGGCATCAGACATCGACATCGGGAATGTCATCCGCGATCTGGAGTCCGGTGTTCCGTTTGCGGAGTGTTTCGACGGTGCGGAAAATCATTGCCCGTTGAAAGAGGTGTGCCGTTTGCGTGGCGTGCTCGAAAACGCGTTAGAGGCCTTCTACACCGCAATGGCCGGCATATCGCTCGCCGACTTGGTGGACGACAACACCGGCCTATGCGCGTTGCTGAACCTGTCTTCGGCGATGCAAGACAGCGCTGAACCCTGCCCAACGCGTTTGGCGCATTTGGGCGCTTGAGCCACTGAGCTAGCACGCGCTAACTCCGCACAAACAATCGCCTCAGAGCCGCTCAGCACTACAGGTTCCAAACACGCCTGCAGGCCAATGACGTTCGGCTGCTTCGGTGGCAATTCATATCAGGGTGTGCGCGACCCACCAAAGCTTCCGAAATAATCGCCAACCTGTCCGTTGGTCACGAAAACGCCGCCGATTTCTTCACCGTTGGGGCCATAAAGTTGCGCGTCGACCGTGCCCGCGACTTGGGTTGAGGACGCACTGCCTGTCATTCCCGTTCCGTTTACCGCCAGAGTGCCGGACAGGTCCAATTCCGGCGCATCGGCGGACCCCCCGTTATCGAACACCTGAGTATTGCTTGTGGTGAACGTAGCCGTGCTGAAGTCGGTTGATATCTGAACATCTGCCCGGACAACTTCCGACGCGCCATTTCTGTCGGTAACTCCTTCGGCCACGCCCACGTAGTCCGCCGTGTTGGGCAGCCCTGCGCGCGACTCGGTGCGGAAGCCCGTGGAAAATGACGACAGGTCCCCGGTGGTCTGGCCAAATCGCACCCAACGTCCGAAGGTCTGGTATTCAAATCGCCCTTCAACAGGATTTGCGAAACGTACAAAGCTATCCGCGTCGGATAAATCCACTTCAGCTCCAGATTGTGTGCAAGTGGTTCCGGGGTCAGAACAATCATAGGAAAGCTCGCCCAAGCGCGAACTCAGCGTTGCACTGTTTAAGATGCTGCTCGGGTCGGTGGTCAAGGTGACTTGCTCACCCGACTGTCCAATGTTTGTGATCTGTGCCCCGGTCACAGGATCGATCAGGAACTGCCCCGACGCCTCGAAGGCATCAATGGTGATGGTGTCATTGGCCGGAAGGTCGACCAGTGTTGGGAAATCGCCCGACGAGCTGCTGGACCCAGAACATCCTGAAAGGACCATTACTCCCACGAGCCCGAGGCCATGCAAAACCATTTTCATATCGCTACCCCTTTTGTTCGAAATCGCGTTGTTTGCCTAATCGTCAGAAAAGTCAGCAAAGTCGCTGTTTGCAACCTTTAGCAAAAGCCCTTGCGTGGTTGTGGTCTTCTACTCACGCGCCCCATGGTGACAAAGTAAGGTCAGGCGGCGCAGAGTTATAGTTAAACCCAGTTGCTTGGATAGTCTTTGTGCCCAATGAGGCACGGTGCCCCATAACTTCAGCGAAGCTGTCCGAGGGCGGTTTCTGCCTCTCGGGCCTCACGCTCAGCATCGCTTTGTTCGATCACGATGGCGCGTCCTAAGTTTGGGTGTCACGACAGTGGCACCACGTCCACGCTGTGGCCTGTGCCCGACTGACCCACCATACGCGCCACGCCCTTCACCGGGGCCACGTCGCCATAGTCGCGGCCGTATCCCACCACGATGTGATCTGCGCCAGCGGCCATGGCGTTGGTGGGGTCGTATTCCACCCAACCCATTTCGCGCCCGCACCAGGCGCGCACCCACGCGTGCATCGCGTCCGCGCCTTCCAGCCGTTCCTGGCCTTCGGGTGGGTCGGTGCGTAGGAACCCGCTCACGTAACCCGCTGGCACACCGAGGCTGCGCAGGGCTGCCACCATGATATGGGCATAGTCCTGGCACACCCCGTGGCGCTGCTCAAACGCCTCTTCGGGCGGTGTTTGCGCGTCCGTTGCACCGGGCACGAATGTCATGTCGTCGTGCAGATGTTGGCCGATGGCAACCATGGCCTCTTGCGCGGTCATTCTATCGCTCACCTGTTGGCGGGCATAGTCGGCGATGGAAGGGCTTTGGTTTACCCGCGGTGAGGCACCGGTGAAATGGTGGGGAGACGCATGGTCGAGCGCACGCACCGCTGTCACCTCTTGGGCCATCCGGGTGAGTGGGGTGGAAATGTCTAGGCCGGGCCGTTGCGACCGACGTTCCACCTTGGCCTTCAGGTTGAACTCCACGCCGCGGTCCACGCGCCCATCAAATGCCACCTCCACGGTGCGATTGCCGAAAAAGTCTGTCCCATCGACCCGCTCCGCTGGTCTGGGGCTAACGTCCACATGGCGGACCTGAACCCGTTGGACACCCGGCACATCCAGTGGCTCCAATCGGACTACGTGGCGTCCCAGGCCGGTTGCATCGGCATAGGTGTAGTAAATCCGAAGCTTGATGTCATAGCGGGTGGGCATGGGATGCTCCGACTTGGGTCATTTGAAGTACCGCTCGGACAGCTGGTCCGACACCTGCCGCAGGGCTGTTCGTGTGGCCCATAGCGTGTCTGTATCCAGCGACCTGGGGCGCTGCACTTCGATGTCCGTGGTGACGCGAATGATGGACCGGTAGTAGTCTTCGAGCCGACCGTATTTCTCCGCGCCGGGCAGCCGCTTGGCCAATGTGCGGACCCGGTTCAACTGATAAAGCAACGCCCGCGGGTTGCGGCCGTCCAGGGCCAAAAGGTCAATGACCGTCTGCCGGTTGGTGGTGATGGCATAGCGACGACGGTGGGTGATCCCACTGTCGCCCAATTCAATGGCCAAATCCAAC
This sequence comes from Pseudomonadota bacterium, assembly GCA_039178645.1. Taxonomy (GTDB): domain Bacteria; phylum Pseudomonadota; class Alphaproteobacteria; order Rhodobacterales; family Rhodobacteraceae; genus Mangrovicoccus. The sequence goes on from JBCDFD010000023.1 coordinate 16,885, forward strand.
GCGCCGTCTGGGGCATCTTTGTCAGCGAAAAGCGCCAGCATGCTGCAAATTTCCATGGCCCGTTCCAGCGCCCGTCCGATGGATAGGAACCGCCAACCGGTGAAACGGTACATATTGTCCTGGACCAGGCCCGAAAACCCCGTGACCTGACGCAAAAGCCCACTGAGTTCGCGGGCCAAGTCATCGCCGAACAGCGGGTCGTGGTCGTCGCCGTTTTGATTGGCGCCGAGCACAACTGCTGCCGCCTGAAGCTCCTTCAGCGCCATCCAGCCATCAACGGAAAACCGGTCACGTACCCGCGCGGCGCTTTGGACCGATGCGTCGAGCATGCCCAAAAGCGCATCTGGCATGGGCTGTGTCACGTCCACCCCGGTGTTGCGCAGGGATTGGGCCATGGCGTGGGTCAGCGGCGCGTCCACCTCGGCGTTCTCGCTCACCCGTACGTGGTAGGCCCGGAGCAGCCGCATGGTGCCCTCGGCCCGTTCGATGTAACGGCCCAGCCAATAGAGGTTGTCCGCCGCGCGGCTCGGCACGAGGTTGAGGTCAGGCCGGGCTGTGTGCGCCGTGCGCGCGTCCGAAATGCTGGACTGTCCGCCTTGGGGTTTGCCCAACAGCCAGACATCCGCAACGCTGCCCCCCCGTTGCAGGGAAATGGCCGTGCTGTCGCCGCCGCGTCCCACGCGGGCGTAGCCACCGGGCATGAATTGCCAGCCGTTTTGAGTGCGCACCGCGAAGATGCGCAGAGACATGGGGCGCGGGACCAGCTTGCCGTCCTCATAGGCCGGAGTGGTGGACAGGCGCGCCACCTCTTGGCCCACGAGGTTGCCCGCCTCGCGGTCGATCCAGTCTTTGACCGACGGCTGAGCCGACCCGCGGAACTCGCCGCCGAGCACTGTGGTGCCTTCGATGTCGAACGGCAGGCGCGTGCCCAAGGCGGGCGCTATCATCATCTTGCCGGTGTGGGCTTGGACATGGGCGCGTTCGGCTTCTTGACCGCACCACCAGGTGGCTATGTTGGGCATTTTCAGGTCTTCGCCCGTCATGGCCTGACAAATGCGCGGCATGAAAGCCAGGAAGGCCCGTGTTTCCAGAACACCGGCCCCCAGTGAGTTCACCAGGGTCAGGGAGTTCTGCCGCACCGCGCTGACCATCCCCGGCGTGCCTAGGCGCGAGTCTTCGTTCAATTCCAGCGGATCGGCGAAGGCCGCATCCAGGCGCCGCCAAAGCACGCTCACCGGTTGCAGACCATCCACTGTGCGGACCATCACTTGGCCTTTGCGCACCACCAAGTCCTCACCTTCGAGCAGGATGAAACCTAAGTACCGCGCGATGTAGGCGTGTTCGAAATAGGCTTGGTTGTGCAAACCCGGGGTGAGCAGACCCACGCGACCGCCGGTGTCTTCGGCCAAATCCTCCAACGCCTGACGGAAATTGGCGAAGAAGCCTCCGATCCGGGCGATGGCCTTGCTTGAAAAGTGTTCCGGGAACATCCGGCTCATGGCCACGCGGTTTTCGATGGCAAAGCCTGCGCCCGATGGGGCTTGTGTGCGGTCGCCCAGCACCCACCAACGTCCGTCTGGGCCTCGACCAATTTCGAACGCTATGAAATGCAGATGGTGCCCGGACCGCGGCGTCACCCCCACCATCGGGCGCAGCCATTCAGGCATGGAGGCGATGAGCGCGGCGGGCAGGTGGCCCTCGCGCATCAGGTGCCCTTCACCGTATAGGTCCGCTAGCACGGCTTCCAAGAGGTCGGCTCGTTGGGACAAAGCCTGGGTGATATGCGCCCAATCACTGTCGGTGAGCAGCACGGGGATTTGGCTCAGTGGCCAGGCGCGCTCCTGCGACCCGCCTTCGTCATAGGCCCGATAGTAAACGCCAGCGTCCTGCAAATACTGACCCGCGCGCTGGAAGCGTTGGGCCAAGTCTTTGCCGTCCAACTTGGCGAACTTGTCCAGGAACGTTTGCCACACAGGTCGGACAAGGCCGCCAGGCCCGTAAAGCTCGTCCGCCGTGTCTTGCGGCGGTTGATACGCCTCCAGCAAAGCGTCCAAGCGCGCCTGAATGGGCGCGTGGCGATTGTCTTTGGCGTTCACCTCGGTCACATCCCCGGCATGCGGCGCAGATCAAGCGTCATGGGGAATTCCGGGTGCGGCGTTTCCATGGGCGGCACGTAAAGCCCAGGCGTGTGCCCGTGGGGTTCGAACCGGGCCAGGCGGCGGGCCTCGGCCTCGTTGGCGTTCACGGGGAACGTGTCGTAGCTGCGCCCGCCCGGATGGGCCACATGGTACACACAGCCCGCCACGGCTCGGCCCGACCAAGTGTCAAAGATATCGATGGTCAACGGCACGTGAGTGGGCACAACCGGGTGCATCGCCAGTGGGGCCTGCCACGCCTTGTATCGAATACCCGCCACAGAGACGCCATTTTCATGGGTTTTCTGCATGGGCACCACGCGCCCATTGCAGGCCACGGTATAGCGGGTGGGATCGTCGGTGGTGAGTTTCACTTGAACCCGTTCGGTGGAACTGTCGGTGTAGCGCACTGTCCCGCCGATGGCCCCGGTTTCCCCCATGACGTGCCAGGGCTCCAGAGCTTGCCGCAACTCCAGATGGGTGCCACGGGTTTCGACCTCGCCGCAGAATGGAAAGCGGAACTCGGCCTGGGCTTTGTACCAGTCCGGTTGCATGGCGAACCCATGTTCGGTGAGGTCGTCCAGAACCGTCAGGAAGTCTTCCCAAAGGAAATGGGGCAGCATGAACCGGTCGTGCAACGTTGTGCCCCAGCGGGTGAGCTTGCCGCTGATCGGTTCATCCCAGTAGCGGGCGATCAGCGCGCGGATCAGCAGTTGCTGCGCCAAGGACATGCGTGCGTTCGGCGGCATCTCAAACCCGCGGAACTCCACCAGGCCCAGCCGTCCGGTGGGACCATCGGGTGAATAGAGCTTGTCGATACAAATCTCGGACCGGTGGGTGTTGCCGGTGACATCCACCAGAAGGTTGCGCAGGAGCCTGTCAGTCAGCCAGGGCAGCGGGGGCGTGTCCTCGGCCGGCGAGGGCATCTGCTGCATGGCGATTTCCAACTCATAGAGATGGTCAGCGCGGCCTTCGTCCACACGGGGCGCTTGGCTGGTGGGACCGATGAACAGCCCCGAGAACAGATAGCTCATGGATGGGTGACGCTGCCAATGCAGGATCAGTGACCGCAGCACGTCGGGGCGGCGCAGGAATGGGCTGTCCATGACGGTCGACCCGCCCACAACCACATGGTTGCCGCCGCCGGTGCCAGTGTGCTTGCCGTCGATCATGAACTTGTCGGCGCCCAAGCGGCACTGGCGGGCCTCTTCATAAACCGCTTCGGTGATGGCAACACAATCGTCCCAGGAATTGGCAGGGTGAATGTTCACTTCCAAAACGCCGGGGTCCGGGGCCACTTTGATGTTGTTCAGACGCGGATCGCTCGGCGGTGGATAGCCTTCGATGTGCACCGGCATGCCAGCTCGTTTGGCGGCGGCCTCTGCCGCGGCGACCAATTCCAGATAGTCCTCCAGCCAAGCCACCGGCGGCAGGAACACCGTCAGCCGCCCCTCCCGCGGTTCAACCGAAATGGCGGTGCGCACATGGCCGTCGATTTCATGAAAACTCTGTTCCATCTGAACTTGCGCCTTGGGCGACTTTTCGTAGGTTGCGCTGGCGATGGGTTGGTCGGTCCAATCTTTGCCCAGACGTTCGCCCAACTCCTTGGGCGTATCGGGCAGTTTCGGCCGTTCCAACGTCGTGTCTGCATCGTTGATGTAGGGATACTCGGCGGGCGTCAGATAGGGCAGGGTGCCCAACGGCAGGCGGTAGCCAACAGGGCTGTCACCGGGAACCAAGAACAGCTTGCCGCGACGGGTGCGCCACCGTTCAGACATCCATTGCCGGGTTTCGGTGTGCTTCACCTGCCACGGCTGCACGGGCAGCACGTAACCCACCGGCTTGGTCAGGCCACGTTCAAACACCTTCAACAGACGTTGCCGCTCCTCTGGGTCATCCAGCCTGGAGTTTTCAGGCGTGACGTTGTCTGGCAACTTGCCTTCGCGCAACAGCCACTCGGCGGGGTCTTCGTAGGCGGGCAGGATGTTGGTTGTATCCAAATCCAGCGCGTCGGCCATGGCCGTCATGAAGGTGGCCGCATCTTCGTAGGTTGGCGTTTCGCCCTTTTCCTCGGGCTCTTCTTCCCGCGCGATTAGGTCCGGGTCGTTCCAGATCGGCACACCATCGCGCCGCCAATAGAGCGCGAACGTCCACCGCGGCAAGCTTTCGCCCGGATACCACTTGCCTTGCCCATAATGCAGGAACCCGCCCGGCGCGAAATGTTCCCTCAAGCGGCGGATGAGCGTGTCCGCCAGGGCCCGTTTCTGCGGACCCACCGCGTCCGTGTTCCATTCATCGGACTCAAAATCGTCGATGCTAACAAAGGTGGGTTCGCCCCCCATGGTCAGGCGCACATCACCCTTGGTCAGCTTTTCGTCCACGGTCTTGCCAAGCTTGTTGAGCGCCGCCCAACTGTCATCGCTAAACGGTTTGGTGATCCGCGGGTGTTCCGCCACCCGGTTGACCTGCATGTCGAAGTCAAAACTGACCTCAGCCTCCCCGGTGTAGCCGCCCACAATTGGGGCTGCGTTCTTGTAGTGAGGCGTGGCGGCCAGCGGGATGTGGCTTTCTCCGGTGAGCAAGCCGCTGGTGGGGTCGAGCCCGACCCATCCGGCACCGGGCAGGTACACTTCCACCCAAGCGTGCAAGTCGGTGAAATCCACGTCCGTACCCGACGGACCATCCAAAGCCTTCAGGTCCGGTTTTAGCTGAATGAGGTAGCCAGAGACGAACCGCGCGGCCAACCCGAAATGGCGCAGCGCTTGCACCAACAGCCAAGAGCTATCCCGACACGACCCTTTGCCCTTCTCGAACGTCTCCTCGGGTGTTTGCACACCCGGTTCCAAACGGACGATGTAATCCACGGCCTCTTGGACCCGACGGTTCAAGTCGACCACAAAGTCAACCGACCGAATTTCGCGGTTCTTCGGCACACTGGCCAGGAACCGCTTGAGCCGCGGCCCCGCAGGTTCCGGCGTGCGATAGATCACCAGATCGGCGAAAAGCTCTTCGGGATAATCGAACGGGTAGTATTCCGCGGTGTCTTCCACAAAGAAATCGAACGGGTTGTAGACGGTCATATCCGCCACCAGATCCACCTCGATTTTGAACTCAGTCACCGGTTCAGGGAACACAAACCGCGCCAGCCAATTGCCGTACGGGTCTTGCTGGTGGTTCACGAAATGCTTGGTGGGGCTAACCTTCAGACTGTGCGACAAAACCTTGGTCCGCG
>JBCDFD010000024.1:0-22110 GCA_039178645.1 Pseudomonadota bacterium
CCACAGGCGAGGCCAATGTCCACGTTGCGGTCTTCGTAGGATGCGATCCAAGGCTGCGCCTTCATTTGGCCTTTGGGCACCATTGGCCCCGCCTCCATGGAGGTGTGGATTTCATCGCCGGTGCGATCCAGGAAACCGGTGTTGATGAAGGCCACGCGAGATTTCGCGGCGCGGATACATTCTTTGAGGTTCACGCTCGTGCGGCGTTCCTCGTCCATGATCCCAATCTTGACGGTGTTTTGCGGCAGACCGAGGGCTTCTTCGACCATGGTGAAAATTTCATCTGCGAACGCCACTTCGTCAGGTCCATGCATCTTGGGTTTCACCACATAGACGGACCCCTTCTCGGAGTTGCGCGGACCTTCGGTCTTCTTAAGGTCATGCATGGCGATGAGCACAGTGATCAGCGCATCAAGCAGCCCTTCGCCGATCTCTGACCCGTCTCCGTCGAGCACCGCAGGTGTGGTCATCAAGTGACCCACGTTGCGCACCAGCATCAGCGAACGGCCTTTGACGGCCATGTCCGACCCATCGGCGGAGGTGGCCACCCGGTCTGGGTTCAGTGCACGGTTGAAGGTGCGGCCCCCTTTGCTGACCGTTTCAATCAGGTCGCCTTTCATCAGGCCCAGCCAGTTGCGGTAGGCAACTGTTTTGTCGGCCCCGTCCACAGCGGCGATGCTGTCTTCGCAATCCATGATGGTCGACACGGCCGCCTCCAGCCGCACGTCGGCGATGTTGGCGAGATCAGTCGAGCCAATGGGGTGATCGGCGTTGATGACGATCTCAGCCAGCAGCCCATTGATCCGCAGGAACACGGAGGTCGGGGTCGCTGGATTGCCCATGTGCCCCACGAATTGGGCAGGGTCCATCAGACCTGTATCCCCCAGCAGCAGCGCGCCCTCGGCCACGCTCACCGACGTCACATCCGCCCAAGATCCACTGGCCAGCGGAGCAACGGCATCCAAATGCGATTTGGCCCAAGCGATCACTTGAGCGCCACGGTCGGCGTTGTACCAACCGGCCTCGGGAAGACTCCCCAACGCATCTGTTCCATATAGCGCATCGTAGAGACTGCCCCACCGCGCATTGGCCGCGTTCAGGGCGTATCGCGCGTTCATCACCGGCACGACCAACTGCGGCCCCGGCAGCGATGCGATTTCGCGGTCTACGTTCGCGGTGTCGATCTGGAAATCAGGGCCTTCGTCAACCAGGTATCCGATGTCGCGCAAGAATGACTCGTAGGCCGCCGCATCGTGGGCCTGTCCGCGGCGCGCCACATGCCATTCATCAATGGCCGTTTGCAACTCTTCACGTCGCGCGAGCAGCGATTTGTTCTTCGGCCCAAGCTCGGCGACCATTTTTGCCAAGGTGGCCCACACCACATCCAACTCGATACCGGTGCCTGGCAGAACTTCGAATTCGACAAATTCAGCAAGCTCTGGGGTGATTTGCAGGCCCTTGCGGACAACTTGGTTCATGGTGCGCTCCCGATGATTTTGGGACGGCTATACCGTCGCATACCGACCCTATCAATGGGGCGCTTGAGCGCTATCGGCACCTCCACTGCGCAGCTTCTTTGCGTCGTTTCGGCAGCGATCCGAGCAATATTTCACTTCTTCCCAGCAGTTTGCCCATTTCTTGCGCCACGTGAACGGCCGCCCGCATTGCTGGCAAGGTTTGTCCGGCAGATTTTGCTTTTTGACACCGCGGGGCATGTCAGAGATCCAGGCTCAACTGGTCGTTGGATTTTGCAGCTTTGCGCCGTGTTGGCTTGGCTTCTCGTGGGTCCGGGTCGCGTTGAAATCCCCGGTCAGATTTGCGGCTGGCGTGTTTTTTGACGATCCGGTCAGCCTCTTGCCAATAGGCGTCGCCGCGGCGCACGGCGAATACCTTTTCTCGTGCAGCTTTGGCTGCGCTCGCCACATCCACCACTGGCTCTGGATAGCGTTTGCCCAACACTTGGCCCGCGCCCTCCCAGGTCCAGGGCTCTTGCAAATGCTTGTCTGGGACTTCAGCCAATTCAGGCACCCATCGACGGGTGAACACGCCGGTCGGGTCCTGGTCGTGGCCTTGTTTCACCGGATTATAGATGCGCACCGTGTTCATGCCTGTGGTCCCGGATTGCATCTGCGTCTGTGACCAGTGGATGCCCGGCTCATAGTCCGTGAATTGCCGCGCCAGGTGCAACCCAGTGGCGCGCCAATCCAGCCACAGGTGATAGGACGCCACCGCCATCAACATCGACCGCATGCGGAAATTGAGCCATCCGGTGTGATTGAGATAGCGCATGCAGGCATCCACAAAGGGCAATCCGGTCTCACCCGCGCACCAAGCATGGAGCCGGTTCGGGTCAGATTCTTTGGGTCGCAGCCCATGGTAGGCGGGATGCAGGCACTGGAACTCGATGGACGGGGCATCTTCGAGTTTCTGCATGAAGTGATTGCGCCAGGCCAAACGGGATGTGAAAGAACTCAGTGACCCCGACCACCCGTCTTTGGTGCCCTTCACTTCAACCTTGCGCGCGGCAGTGGCCTGGGCCGCCTCGCGGACAGACAAAGTGCCAAACGCCAAATGGGGTGAGAGCCTAGAACAGGCCCACTCGCCCTCAACGGGCGATGACATGGCTTTTCGATAGGTCCTACCCCGTTCGGTCAGGAACCCCCCGAGCAAAGACAGTGCATGGGACCGGCCACCGGACAGTCGTTCGGGGCAAGGGTCTGGCGGCAAACCAAGCTCAGCCGCCAACGGAATACCACCGGGCTCAAGTCCAAACCGATCAAATTGAACTGGTGTCGGCTCCGCCATCGGTTGCCGGATCACCTTTTCCCGCCGTGCCGCCCAGCCATCGCGGGTCTTCAACCGGCGCACCACCCCAATCTGTGGAATCTCTTCCCAAATGATCCCCCGAGCACGCGCCCAATCCTTCACCGCCAAATCACGGGCAAAGGTCCAACCATTTCCGGTTTCTTCGGTGCTCACAATGCGAGTGATGCTTGTTTGTTCGGTCACCGCCTGCAAGACCTCGACCGCCTCGCCCACCGCCACAATCAACGGCGCACCAGCCGCCGCGCAGGCCGTGCGCAACTCCGCCAAGGATTCTGCGATAAAATCCCACTGCCGTGCAGAGGCGTCAGGTTCCGCCCACAACCCCGGCTCCACAATGTAAAGCGGCAGCACAGGGCCATCCCCGCAGGCCGCCAACCCAGGATTATCATCCAGCCGCAGATCGCGTTTGAACCAGTAGACTGTGCCCATGAGCCAGAGCTAGGGGGCTAAGGGCAAACGCCCAGCCCGAACCAAAACACCGCCGCCTGAAGGCCGCGGTGCTTTCCAACTCGTTCAGGCGAACAGTGGCGGCGTTAGCCCACCAACTCCAGACCTGAAAAGAAATAGGCGATTTCCACGGCTGCCGTTTCCGGCGCGTCGGAGCCATGCACCGAGTTTTCCTGGATCGACTCAGCATATTCTGCGCGCACAGTGCCCGCGGCGGCCTCAGCTGGGTTGGTGGCCCCCATGACTTCGCGGTTTTTGGCAATGGCGCCTTCGCCTTCCAAAACCTGCACAACCACCGGCTCGGACGCCATGAAGTCACACAGTTCACCGTAGAACGGACGTTCTTTGTGCACTGCATAGAACACGCCCGCTTGGGCTGGGGTCAGGTGGATGCGTTTTTGTGCCACGATCCGCAGGCCCGCCTCTTCGAACTTAGCGTTGATCTTACCGGTCAAGTTCCGGCGGGTTGCATCGGGTTTGATGATCGACAGGGTCCGTTCGACGGCCATGGTGGATTCCTCACTCTTTCGACGCGCCCTGAGCAAGCAAAACCGGACGCGTTGTTACCGGGCACGCCCGGCGCTACGCGGGGGCGTTAGCATGGGCAATTGTTTTAGAAAACCCACAGATTGACGGGCGAGCCGCAGTGCGGCACGACACGGGCATGCTCAAGATCGATGACATACACTACGCTGTGGAAGGCCGTCCTCTATTTGATGGGGCCAGCGCCATCATTCCAGCGGGCCACAAGGTGGGATTGGTGGGCAGAAATGGCACCGGCAAAACCACGTTGTTCCGCCTCATCCGTGGTGAACTGAGTTTGGAGTCGGGCCAGATCGACCTGCCGTCGCGGGCGCGCGTGGGTGGCGTGGCCCAGGAGGTGCCCGCCTCCAACACCTCGCTTTTGGATACAGTGTTGGAGGCCGACACCGAACGCGCGGCTCTCATGGCCGAAGCTGAGACCGCCACCGACCCAACCCGCATTGCCGAGGTCCAGACACGCCTCGCCGATATCGACGCCTGGTCCGCCGAAGCCCGTGCCAGCGCCATTCTGAAAGGCCTGGGCTTCAGTGATATCGAACAGGCGATGCCCTGCGCGGATTTTTCTGGCGGATGGCGGATGCGCGTGGCCCTGGCCGGAGTGCTCTTTGCGGCGCCTGACCTTCTTCTGCTGGACGAACCGACCAACTACCTGGACCTTGAAGGTGCGCTTTGGTTGGAAACTTACCTGGCGCGGTATCCCCACACGGTGTTGGTGATTTCCCACGACCGGGGGCTCTTGAACCGCGCGGTGGGCGGCATCCTTCACCTGGAGAATCGCAGTCTGACCTATTGGCAGGGCCCCTATGACCAATTCGCCCGCCAACGCGCCGAACAGCGGGCTGTGCAAGCGGCAGAGGCCCGCAAACAGGAAACCCGTCGCGCACATCTGCAAAGCTTCGTGGATCGGTTCAAGGCCAAAGCGTCAAAGGCAAAACAGGCCCAATCTAGGGTGAAAATGCTGGAAAAGATGACGCCGATCACATCGCCCGAAGAGGCCAAATCGCGCGCCTTCAACTTTCCTGCGCCAGACACACTGAGCCCGCCCATTGTTGCCATGGAGGGCACGGCAGTGGGCTACGGCGAAGCACCAGTGTTGTCCCGCCTATCGCTGCGCATTGACCCCGACGATCGCATCGCGCTTCTGGGGAAGAACGGCCAAGGCAAATCCACTCTGTCCAAACTTCTTGCCGGCAGGCTTAACCCAATGGGAGGCAACCTCACCGCCAGTTCCAAGCTCCGCATCGGATACTTTGCCCAACACCAACTGGACGAGTTGGAACCGGACGAAACCCCTCTGCAGCATTTGGCACGGGCGCGGCCCCACGAATTGCCAGGCAAACTGCGGGCGCGGCTCGCCGGGTTTGGCCTCACCGCCGACCAAGCGGACACCGAGGTACGGCGCCTGTCAGGTGGCCAGAAAGCACGGCTGTCACTGCTGCTGGCCACATTGGATGCGCCACACCTTTTGATCTTGGACGAGCCCACAAACCACTTGGACATGGAAAGCCGCGAGGCTCTGGTGGAGGCGTTGGCCAGCTATTCCGGTGCTGTGATCCTGGTGAGCCACGACATGCACTTGCTCAGCCTTGCTGCCGACCGGCTGTGGTTGGTGAAAGACGGGCGTGTGGCCCCCTACGATGACGACCTGGACGCCTACCGAGCGTATATCCTGGCGGGGGACACAGCATCGACCAACAAGGCCCAAACGACCAAAGCCCCAAAACGCCCGCCGCGCGACGAACTGCTGACCCTGAAATCAGACCTCCGCAAAGCAGAGGATCGTCTCGAAAAGCTCACCGAGATGAAATCCAAACTGGACGAGAAACTCGCGGACCCAGACCTATACGACCCTAGCCGAGCCGCTGACTTGGCGGTCTGGCAACAGAAGTACGGTGAACTGAACGACGCCATGGAACGTGCCGAGGACCTGTGGATGACAGCCCAAGAGGCGCTCGACGCCGCCTTGAGTTAAGCCCCAAAGCCTCACTCCGGAGCCACCGTCGCGTGGGGTCGTACAGAGTTAGCGGAGGGATCGTGTCAAGGGCGCGGCACGCGCGGCGCAGCCGTTTACCCTTGATGCGATTTCTTCGCTGGCTCAGGCCCCCAATGCGCGCAGGTGGCCCACGAGGAAGGCAGGCCTCACTCTGGTGAACCGGAGCCAATCGAATGTACCCACCTGCCCCAACGGCTCAGAACGGTCTGAGTGCTTCCGTCATGCGCCAGCATGTCTTGCGGGCCCGTCCAGGGCCCGCTCAATTTACTTAGAGCCCGAACAAACCGGCATCGTTCAATTGAGCGGCTGTGGTGTTTTCAACCTGGATCGATACATTCTCCCATTCCACCAACGCGCGGCCCGTGCTGCCCACATCGCTGAGTGTCACCTCCGAAAAATCCTGAATACCCACGAAGGCAATCGTGTCCTCTGAAATGTCAAAGTCCTTGATCCGGTTGTTCTTACCGTGGCCGATTTTGAACTCGAACGTGTCAGCGTCCTCACCACCGGTGAGCGTGTCCCGCCCCGAGCCCCCGATAAGCGTGTCCTGCCCATCGTTGCCGAAAAGCTTATCTCGCTGGGCGCCCCCGGTGATCACATTGTCTTTGTTATCGCCTTCCAACCTGTCCTGGAACTTCGACCCCACAAGGTTTTCAATCGACATCAGTGAAAATGAGCCAGCGGTCGGATCCCCGTCTTCATCCGGGGCGACGTTCTGAAATCCGCTGTCCTTTAGGTCCACCGTGACGCCCTGGGAAAAGCCGCTGAAATCAGCGGTGTCATTGCCTTGCAACCCGTGAATATGCGTCGTGAAAAAGCTCACGGCATCAACAATCTTCACCAGATCGTCACCCTGACCGAGCAAGACAGTCCACGGTGTCCGTTGCCCCAATTCCACCGTGTCGTTGCCCTCACCAGCACCGATGAATTCAATTTCGCCGGACCCCTGCTGGAGCAGGTCGTCCCCATCGCCAAGGCGCACTTTGCCGATGAAGTCATTGCCGGTGATCACAGTGTCGTTGCCGCGTTCGGTGTCTATCAGTTCCGCCGACACAAAATCACCAAATTCCACAATGTCGTCGTCGCGCCCGGTTAAGATCGTGCGGACAAATGCGCCTTCCTCTTCGCTGTTGGCCGAAAACCATCGCAGATCGTCTGCGCCGTCGCCGGTGTCCACCAATTCGATCTCGGTGTTCGCATAGGCACGGACCTTGTCCTCACCATTGCCCAAGCGCATGACATCTATGCGGTTGTCCAGGTCTTCATCTGGCTCCGATGGATCATAGCCTCCGTTGAACAGTTTCACGTCGTCATCACCGTCGCTGGTAATCAGCGATTTGATCCGGCTTTCCGTGCCTTGGACAACAATTTCATTGTCGCCATCGCCCAAGTCCGCCATGTCCACCCGAGACCCGCTGCGCACCGTGAGGATGTCTTTTTCGCCACCCAACTCCATGACGTCGACGCGCGCTCCGTTGGTGAGCTTGACGTTGTCCAAACCGTCAGAAAACCCAATTGCGCGGATCCGGCCACCGTCGATATCGACGGTGTTTTCGCCTCCGTAGGCCGCCACCGTCCCAATGAAATCCCCAGTGAAGTCGAGAGTATTCGTGCCACCAAACAGGGACAGCTGATCCGCATCGCCACCGATGGTGAGGTGGTCGTTTCCATCGCCACCATTGAACGCACCTATTTTTGATCCTGCGCCGGTGGTGATCACGTTGTTGGCCAACACAACTGGATCGTTTTCGTCCTCCCTTTCTTCGGAGCCACTCACGTTGAGGGTCCCCACAAACACATTGTCGCCAAGTGTGACGGTTTTACTGCCCTCAAAACTGTCAACGACGCCCACAAAGCCGCCGTCTTGCACCGTGAGACTGTCCAGTCCGAACCCAAGCTGCAGAAGCGTGATGCCCGAACTGGATCCAACCAGCACGTCATCATCATCATCACCCATGTCCAACTGTCCGATGCCAGCGGAGTTGCCCGTGACCTCCACGATGTCATCGCCAAACCCCATGGAGGCATATTCAACGAAAGCTTGGTCGCCGGTGACTTTCAGCACATCTTTGCCGCGGTCGGCGCGGATCACCTCGATGAAGGCCCCGTCCCCGGAAACCTCGACCAAATCGTTGCCAAGTCCCATGGTGGCCTGGGCGACAAAGGCAAACTCACCCGATGCCCGCAAAGTGTCGAGGCCGGAACCCATATCCAGCGAGTCGACCTGGCCAGAACTGCCAGAGATGACCAATTCGTCTCTGCCCTCTCCTGTGGAAACCCAAAAAAGAGTTGAGCCATCGCCACTCAGGATGACGTCGTCCCACCCAGCCCCGGTGGTCACAGTGCCAACACCCACAAATTGTGAAGCCAGTTCAAAGGTGTCGTCCCCTTCGCCGAGGAAAACGCCCGTGGCCCCATCGTTGCTAAGCTTCAAATCCACATCGCCGTCACCGAATGCCGAAAGCAACTGGAAGTTTGTAAAAATGAATTCTCCGGTGAAGGTTCCACCGCCATTGGCCAGACGCATGGTGTCGAAAAAGCGATCCCCACCGTCATCGGTGTCCGTGATGGTTACATTCACGGGCAGTTCAGTGGCTCCGTCAGGGTCGCTGTCATCGCCAAAAAACGTGATGCCATTGGTGAACCAACTGCCCGATAGCGTAATGTCGGCGTCATATCCCGCGGTCGTACCGGTGCCATCGCTGAAGAATAAATCAAGGAAAGACGTGTATCCGCCGTTCCAGAACCACATGGCACCGAACAGGTCGATGTCCGTACTGCCGTCGATTGCGAATGAAATTTGAGTATTGGTCATGGTGCGCCCCTCTTGGATCGTAAACCCAGAGAAAACCCGGCACGGCCTTTCGCCATTGGCATGGACCAGCCAACGATCCCCTCGGAATTACTTAACGAAACGTTAACCTGTTTCACTCCGGAGACTATGGGGCTTCTCAGGATTCGGTCCAGAGTTCACCCAGCCCACGGCTGGCCAATTTTGCGCATTCCCCCTAACAAGAAAGCATGGACGTAACGGCTTACCTCACCGCGGTGACCACTCTGTTTGTGATGATCGATCCCATCGGTCTGACGCCCATTTTCGTGGCGCTCACCGGTGGCATGTCCGCGAGCGACCGGCGGCGGATCGCTTTGAGGTCCTGTGCCATTGCGTTTGGTATTTTGGCGCTCTTCGGGCTCACCGGGATGGCGCTCCTCAATGCGATTGGCATCACCTTGCCCGCATTCCGTATCGCCGGCGGATTGCTGTTGTTCCTCATTGCCGTCGACATGTTGTTTGAAACCCGAACCCAAAGGCGCGAAGGCCAGGAACCCAAAACGGCCACTGACCCTTCGGTGTTTCCGTTGGCCACCCCCTTGATTGCGGGGCCCGGCGCCATTGCCGCGATGGTGCTGTTGACCACGGAAGGTCCTGAGGTCGGGTGGGCGTCCATCGCCACCGTCCTCGCGGCCATGGCGTCGGTGATGGCCTGCGTTCTGGCGCTCTTTTCCGTGGCAGGGGTGATCGAACGCGCCTTGGGGCGCACCGGAGTTCTCGTGGTCACCCGGCTTTTGGGCATGCTCTTGGCGGCCCTGGCCGTCCAATTTGTGCTGGACGGTTTGGGTAACTTAAACGTCTTGCCCGCTTGAGGCTCGCTTTCCGCGACATTCTGTCCTACATTGTAGGGCACGAAGGAGGCGGGCGATGGACAGCGGCGACTACGCAAATCTCATCTATTTGGGCATCTTGCTGTCAGCATTGATGTTCTACGTGTTCGTGCAATTCCGCGGTCGGATGAAAGCGGGGCTGCAACAGGGCATCGTGTGGGGTCTGATTTTTCTGGCGGTCATCGCGGCCTTTGGCCTTTGGGAAGACATCCAGCGGGATTTCAGTCGACAGTCGGTGTTCATCGAACGTGGTCAGATCGAAGTGCCCCGCAGTTCCGATGGTCACTACCACCTGACCTTGGAAGTGAACGACGCGCCTATCGAATTCATCATCGATACCGGAGCCACCGACATGGTCCTGAGCCGTCAGGACGCCATGCGCGCAGGGCTAAAAATGGACGAGTTGCGGTTTTTAGGCAAAGCGCAAACGGCCAATGGAACCGTGGCCACGGCGCCGGTGACCTTAGACGAGGTGGCCCTGGGCCCCTACACCGACGCCAATGTGCGCGCACGGGTGAACAGCGCCGAGATGAACGGATCGCTTTTGGGCATGCGGTATTTGGAGCGTTTCGCACGGCTAGAAATTGCGGACGATACACTGACGCTCACGCGCTGAGACAGCCGCTGGAATTGAGTATTTTGGGAACAATGAAGTCGCAAAGAGGCTTTGGTGAGGCTTGCCGGTTCTAGCGGTGCCTTGCGACCTTGGTTGTGTCGGCGACGAGCGTTTGGTCTCAACTTGAGTCAGTAGACATCTTTTTTCGCCAGGGGCCTTCGTCCTGCGACCAGTATTCGGCCACGGCGCCTGCGGAGGTCAGGGTGCGCCATTGGGCTCGCGCAGCGGTCAGATCGGCTTCGTTGTTGCCGTCAAACAATATGCAAACCCGCTCCATAACCGCTGGTTCCTCGGGCGCGATCGTGGCCCCGTCAATGGACATGAGACAGGTGGTGCCGGATCTGGCGGTCGTCTCGTGAGTGAGGAGCACCGGTTGACGGTCGTCGTGGGGACCACCCGCCACACCGTGAGGCAGAAAGCCATCTTCGGGTTTGAGCCAGAGGGCCGCATCCAGATGTTCCAACCGAGCCGGGTCAGTGCCCCGCACGTCCACTCGAAAACCCGCCGCCAAGGACTTGCCCAGGAGAGTGGCCAAGGTCGCCTCCAATGGCGAGCGTGTGAGGTGGTAGAACAGGACACGGCCCATGGCTCTGGCCTGTGTCAGGCTTCGAAATTGTCACGCACCAAGCGGTCGAGCGCCAAAACACCCCAACCGGTGGCACCTTTGGGCGCGTAGGTGGTGGGAGATTTCACAGACGCCACCCCAGCAATGTCCAGATGGATCCAAGGTGTGCCCTCGGCCACGTAGCGTTGCAAGAACTGCGCCGCGGTAATCGACCCCGCGCCACGGCCACCGACATTTTTCATATCGGCAACGTCGGACTTGAGAAGTTTGTCGTAGGCCGGGTCGAGCGGCATATGCCACGCCCCCTCACCTTCGGCTTTGGCAGCGGCCAGGAATTGCCCTACGAAAGCTTCGTCATTGGCAAACACGCCCGCTTTCTCGTGACCGAGCCCGATGATGATTGCGCCGGTGAGTGTGGCAAGGTCCACGATGGCAGCGGGTTTGATAGTTTCTTGGGCGTACCAAAGCACATCGGCCAGAACTAAACGACCCTCTGCATCGGTGTTGATAATTTCGACCGTATCGCCCTTCATGCTTTTGACCACATCACCGGGGCGGGTGGCGTTGCTCGACGGCATGTTTTCAACAAGCCCAACGATGCCCACCACATTGGCCTTGGCTTTGCGCAGCGCCAGAGCACGCATCACGCCGGCCACGACGCCAGCGCCGCCCATGTCCATGGTCATATCTTCCATGCCACCGGCGGGTTTGAGGCTGATCCCCCCAGTGTCGAACACCACACCCTTGCCCAAAAGTGCCAATGGCGGTTCATCGCCGCCGCCATTCCAACGCATGACAACAACCCGCGACGGGCTGTCAGACCCTTGGCCCACGGACAACAGAAGCCGCATGCCCAGGTCCGCCAACTGCTCCTCTTCGAGGATTTCCACGTCGAGGCCCAATTCGTGCATGGCAGCAAGCCGTGCGGCGAAATCTTCGGTGGTCAGCACATTGGCCGGTTCATTGGTCAGATCGCGGGTGAAAAACACGCCTTCGCAAAGGGCGGCTTGGTCTTTTGCGAAGGCGGCTACGGCCTCGGGCTTAGACACCATGATGGTCACCTCGCCCTCGGTTTTGTCGTCGGCGGTCTTGTGCGCGGTGAAGCCATAGGTGCGCAGAGCCAAGCCAAAGGCCACGTCAGCTGCGGACCCCAAAGTTCCGGCGAGCACCAAGAGCGCCTTGTGACCTTTGGACTTCGCAATTGTGGCGCCTGCCTTACGCGCATTGGTGGCCCCTGGCTTGCGTGGCAACTTGATCACCTGCACCGCGCTGGCAGCCATGCCCACTGGATAGCCAAGCTCCATGGAATCACCGGTTTTCATGTCGCCGAACGCATCGCTGGACACAGCCCGTTCCAAGGCCCCACGGGTGAGCCTGTTGACCCGGCGCGCGGTGGCATCGAGCTTGCCGTCTTCGGGAACAAACACCACCACGCGGCCCTCCGCTGTGGCAATCGTATCCAAGTCAACTTCGCGAAACTGAATCTGCACCGGCGTCATAGTTACCCTTTCCCTGTTTCACGGGACCCTAGTGCGACCGCGTCCCCTTGGCCAGTTGGGAGTTTCCGGTCGCCCCGTTATTGGGTAAGCTCATTGTACAACCGCGCGAATGTCGGGATCGAGAGCACCCATGGGCAGATTTGACAGATACTTACTGTCCCAGCTTTTGCTGGTCTTTGGCCTATTCGCTTTGATCCTTGTGGGGGTCTACTGGGTCAACCGCGCTGTCATCCTCGTGGATCGGTTCATGGGCGCGGGGCAATCCGGGTTCATGGTGCTGGAACTGACAATTTTCAGTTTGCCGTCGATCATCCAGTTGGTCATGCCCATCGCCGCATTCCTCGCGGTTATTTATACGTGCAACAGACTGCACAGTGACAGCGAATTGGTGGTGGTTCAGGCCACGGGGTTTTCAGGGTTTCGCATGGCGCGGCCGGTTCTGGGGTTTGGGCTGCTCATTGCCGCAATCATGCTGGTACTGTCCCACGTTCTGGTGCCTTTGAGCATGATCCAACTGAACACCAAAGAGGACGCTCTTCGGGATGCAGCATCCTCGCGGCTGTTGGTGCCAGGGGCATTTGAACATCCCACGCGCGGCATCACAGTCTACGTGCGCGACACCAGCAGCGACGGCGAGATGTATTACCTGTTGATCAGTGACCGACGGGACCCCAACCGCGAAACCACCTACACGGCCCAGCGAGCACTGTTGGTACGTGATCCCGAGGGTCCGAAACTGTTGATGTTTGACGGTATCGCCCAAACGCTTGACCAGCAAACCGGACAGTTGGCCACCACGGAATACACTGATTTCACTTACGATATTGGTGGGTTTGTGGCGGAGCGACGCCCGCGGGCGTTGGACGGACGTCAATTGTCAACATTTGCCTTGCTGCAAGCGTCCGAGGAAAACCAAAATCGCACGCGAAGGTCAGCGGCTTGGCTGGTACGTGAAGCACACCTGCGGAATGCAGAGAGTATCTTGGTGCCCGCCATCTGTGTGATGGGGTTCGCAGCCCTGATGCTCGGGGGTTTCAGCCGTTTTGGCCTCTGGCGGCAGATCACTCTTGCGGTGACGCTGGTGGTGATCGTCAAGCTGGTGGACAATGCCGCCGCAGACCTGGCGCGGCGCAGTGCGGACGTCTGGTTCCTGGTTTACATGCCAAGCGCATTGGCAGCCGTGATCGCTTTGGTATTGCTCTGGCTGGGCGGACGACGGTTTTCGGTGCCTTGGGCGCGGACCAAAGGCGAGGGAGGCAACGCTTGAAGCTGCACCTCTATTTTGCCCAAAAGTACCTGACCCTGTTCTTCATGATCCTTTCGGGCTTTTTCATCTTCATGTGGCTGGTTGAATTACTCGAACACATCCGCAGGTTCGACGCGTCTGAGCTTGGGTTCGCCCAACTGTCCTACCTGGCGGTGCTTCACCTGCCGCAAGTGCTGTATCAAATCCTGACATTGGTGGTGCTACTGACGGCTGTGGCCCTTTTCATCACCTTGGCGCGCACCAGCGAACTGGTGATAGCCCGCGCCACTGGGCGCTCTGCGTTGATGAGCCTTCTGGCACCCGCCGCCGCCGCATTGCTTTTGGGGCTTGGAACCGTGGCAGTTCTCAATCCTTTGGTCGCGACCACGTCAAAGCTTTACGAAGTTGAGGTGAGCAAGTTGCGGGGCAACGCAAGCACGATTTCCGTATCAAGCGATGGTCTGTGGTTGCGCCAAGGGGACGGCAACAAACAAACCGCCATCCGTGCGGCGCGCACAAACCTGGACGGCACGGTCCTGTTTAACGTGGTTTTTTATGGGTTTTCGAACGATGGCACACCGATTTACCGGATCAACGCCACCGAGGCGGCTCTGGGCGACGGCGAATGGAACCTCAAAAACGCGAAAATCTGGGATTTCACCATAGACGGCGTGGTCGAAGAAAACGCCATAATCGCGGCAACCCATTCGGTGGCCTCCGACCTCACGCCTGAGCAGATCCGAGACAGTTTCGGGACGCCCTCGTCAATCTCCATTTGGTCCCTGCCCGCCTTCATCGACCAATTGGAGTCCGCTGGGTTTTCGGCACGCAACCATGTGGTCTGGTTTCACACCGAATTGGCTAGGCCTTTGAGCTTTGTGGCCATGGTGTTCATTGGCGCGGTCTTCACTCTGCGCCATACGCGATTTGGGCGCACAGGATTGATGGTTCTGCTGGCGATCCTATCGGGTTTTGTGGTGTATTTCGTGTCCAGCCTGACTCAATTGATGGGGCAGAACGGGCAGCTTCCGGTCTATTTGGCGGTGTGGAGCCCGTCCATCGCCGCCATATGTCTGGCCATGGCGTTGCTTCTGCATATGGAAGACGGATGACGTCAGCGCGGGTGAGTTTTATTGGTGCAGTGGCTTTTATGGTCGCCACCGTTTTGTACAGCCTGAGCGCCAGTGTAGTCCTGGCACAGAACCGCCAAAATGTTGGGACTGATAATGCGCCCGTGACCTTGATCGCGGACGAACTGATCACGGAAGCCGATGGGATTTTGATCGCCCAAGGTTCGGTGGAGGTGTTCCGCGAAGGCCGCCATCTCAAAGCCACACAGATCATTTACGACCAGAACTCCGACCGTCTTCAAATCGAAGGGCCGATCATTCTGACCGAGGGGGCAAACTCTGTCATCCTGGCCAGCTCCGCCGATTTGAGTACCGATTTGCGAGAGGGGCTGATACTAAGCTCCCGTCTCGTCCTGGACCAAAGGCTCCAAATTGCGGGAAAGGGCCTACAACGTCAGGCGGGCCGGTTTTCCACCATGCGCACGGCGGTGGCGAGCAGTTGCGAGGTCTGCAAACCCGGACGCCCGCCCCTTTGGGAACTGCGCGCCACCCGCGTGATACACGACGAAGAAAAACAGCGTCTCTATTTCCGCAACGCCTATCTGCGCGTCCTGCGGGTGCCAGTGTTTTACTTCCCGGCCCTATCTACGCCCGAACCAGGGGTCCGCCGAGCCCGGGGTTTTCTGGTGCCCTCCAGTGAAACCTCCGATCTTTTCGGGACCGGGATACGGCTGCCGTACTTCATCCCCTTGGGTGACCACGCCGATATCACTCTGACGCCATACCTCGCTGGCATCGACGGCAGCAGCACGTTTTCCCGCACGTTGGAGGCAGAATATGAACACCTGTTTGTAAGAGGCCGCATCGCCGCACGAGGGGCCTATAGCCAGGACAGCACCGAGCAGGGACCGGAACGCGGTTACCTCTTTCTCGAAGGCGCATTCCGATTGCCAAATCGGATCAACTTGCGTTTCGATCTGGAGACCACGAGCGATGACGCGTACTTGGTGGATTACCTCTATGCAGGCAAAGACCGGCTCGACAGCGCGATCTCGCTGACCCGTGTGACCAACAACAGCCGGGCCCAAGCTGAGTTTGTGTACTACAATTCTCTGCGAGCAAGTGAAGACAACCAAACAATCCCAAGCTTAGTGACAGACCTTTGCCTGGACCGACGCTGGCAAGTGGATCAACTGCCGGGCTTCGTGGATTTGTCGCTTGTTGGCCATAGCCATGTGCGCAGGTCAGACGAAGACATCGACGGGCGCGATCAAATCCACGGTCGGGCTTTTTTAGGCTGGCGCCACGCCACAGCCAACCGGGCGGGCATCCGTTTTGCCGCCGACGCCAGAGTGATTGGCGATGTGAAGCACATCAGCCAGGACAGCACATTCCCCGACCTCCAGTCGGCCATCACACCAGGGCTGGCGTTTTCCACCAGTTGGCCATGGCAAAAGACAAACGCCAAAGGCACCACGCAAATCATCGAGCCGGTGGTGCAACTGGTCTGGACGGGCGATTACAACATCGACGCGCCCGGCGACGACAGTTCGATCACCTTCGACAAGGCCAACCTTTTTGGATTTCAGCGAATTGCTGGGCTAGACGAGGTGGAAGACGGACTGCGCTTCAACCTGGCCACGCGCTGGCGCCGTTTTGACACCGATGGGCTGAGCGTTGAATTGACCCTCGGACGGGTGTTCCGAGAAACCGAGAACGAGTTTTTCACGCCCGGCACCGGCCTTAGTGGCGTTCGGTCTGACTGGTTGGCGCAAGTCGATTGGGACTACAAAAACGCACTCACAGTGCGCACTCTGAACTTGATACAAGACGACGGGTCTTTGACGCTGAACGAAACGCGCCTGCGCTTGCGCACGCAACCGCTGTCGATGGCTGCGGGATATGTGTGGCAAATTGAGGACCCGGCTTTGAACCAAGCCGAAGACCTGAGCGAATTGACCTTTGACGCGATCTACAACATTGCGCCGGGATGGAACGCCCGCGTGGACCTGCGCCGGGACCTCATCACCAACCGCACGGTGACGACAGAGTTTGGCCTGGGGTTCAAGAATGAATGCATCAAGGTTGATTTCTCTGGCTTACGGCGGTTTAGGAACACAGTTGCGGCGGAAGCCACCTACACCTACGGTGTCACCGTTTCGCTCACAGGCTTTGGCACGGGTGGCACAGAGAATTTTGGCAAAGCGCGGTGCGGACGATGATGGAGAGCAAGTTTGTCCAAGTTGATCCCATGGGCCGAAAACACGGACAGCCTGGATGGCAACGATGAGTAAGACAATCGAGTACCTGCGCTGCGCTCTGGTTGGCGCATTGTTTGCAATTTGCGGCACGCAAACCCTTGCACAAAGCAACCCATTTGAAGCGGTGGTGCGCGTCAATGACCGCGTGATCACGGCCTTTGAGATTGACCAACGGCAACGGTTCCTTGAGGTCCTGCGTGCCCCCGACACCTCGCGCGAAGCGGTCATCGACATCCTCATCGAGGATCAGTTGAAGCTGGAAGCAGCCGAAAGGTTCGGCGTCCAGAGCACCGAAGGCAGTATGCAAGTGGGCATGGCGAATTTCGCAGCCCAAGCTAACCTGTCCATTGATCAGTTTTTGCAGGCCATCGGGGATGCGGGGATCGCGCCCGAAACCTTCCGCGACTTCGTGCGAGTGAGCCTTGTCTGGGGCAATCTCGTGCGCGGTCGTTTCTCGGCGCAAGCCCAAATCAGCGATGCAGAAATAGATCGCGCGGTGGCGATTGGCGAGGGCCAAGGCAATGTGCAGGTTCTGCTTTCGGAGATCATTCTGCCGCTAGACCCTCAGGTGGCCCGAACAAACTCTGAGCGCGCGGCGCTCATCGCCGAAATGACCAACCAGGAGTCGTTTTCCCGCGCAGCCCGTCAATTCTCTGTGGCACCGTCCCGAGACCAAGGGGGCCGGCTGGATTGGGTGCCGCTGTCAGAACTACCGCCCGCGATTGGTCCATTGTTCATTGCCATGCAACCTGGCGAAGTCACCGCTCCGCTCACGCTGGGTGGTGGTCAAGCACTGGCCCTGTTTCAGCTTCGCGACCTCCGGGACGCCCGCCCTGCCGCAGTTTCGCTGAGCGAAGTGACCTATATGCTCGTCCGCCTTTCTGACCCCACCCAAGCCAGCGCCTAGTTTGAGCGGATGCGGACAGCGGCCAACGGCTGCGACAGCCTTTTTACACTGGCGCCCGATCGGTCTGAAACCGGCGTGCAACGGGTCACAGTGGCCACCAACGAAGCCGAACGCAGCATCGTGGCGGCGCTCAGCGATTTGGATCCATTTGAGATGGCTTTGTTGCCAGGCAACTCGGCGGCGATCATGCTGTGCGAACGCGTGCCGGAGTTGGGGGCCGAGTTGTCCCGCGATGACATCAGGCAGCGGTTGTTTAACCGCAGACTAGAAGACTTGGCCGACGGCTTTTTGAATGAACTTGAGGCCAACGCCTTTATCGAACGCCTATGACATCGGACATGCCGCCAATCGCTGTGACGTGCGGGGAGCCCGCCGGTGTGGGCCCAGAGATTGCGATCAAAGCGTGGGAAGCGATTGGACAGGAAGTTCCCTTCTTCTGGATCGGGGACCCTGTCCATCTGCCCAAAGGCGCGGTTTGGCAAAGTATCAAACGCCCCGAAGAGGCCTACGGGCTTGAGACAACCGCCGGACTACCGGTTCTGACCCACAGCTTCCCAGAGCACGCCACGCCCAGTCAGCCAGCGCCCAGGAATGCCCAAGGTGTGATTGATGTGATCGCCAGAGCGGTCGCATTGGTACAATCAGGTGCGGCGTCGGCGATCTGCACGGCACCGATTCACAAGAAAGCTTTGCAAGATGGTGCGGGCTTTTCCTTCCCCGGTCACACAGAATACTTGGCGCACTTGGCCGGTGTGGATCGCGTGGTGATGATGCTCGCCTGCCCTGAGCTTCGGGTGGTACCCGCCACAATCCACATCGCGTTAAAAGACGTGGCCCAAACGCTCACCTCTAATGCCTTGGCGGAGACAATTCGGATTGCAGCCAAAGCCTTGGCCCAAGACTTCAATGTGCGTTCACCGCGGATCGCTGTAGCTGGATTGAATCCCCATGCAGGCGAAGGTGGGGCCATGGGAACCGAAGAACTGGATTTTATAGGCCCCACTTTGGACGCCTTGCGTGGCGAAGGCTTCGCCATCGCAGGTCCATTGTCCGCCGACACCATGTTCCATGCCGCAGCCCGTGCACGCTACGATGCGGCGGTTTGCATGTACCACGACCAAGCCTTAATCCCGATCAAGACCATCGACTTTGCAGGCGGCGTGAATGTCACCTTGGGTCTGCCCTTCATTCGCACGTCACCGGACCACGGCACTGCATTTGACATCGCAGGACAAGGCAAAGCTGATCCGACATCGATGATTGCGGCGCTGCGCATGGCCGCTGAGATGGTGGCCCACCGGTTCGGGGCACGGGCTTGAGCGCCATCGACGGCCTTCCGCCACTGCGCGACGTGATCGCCCGCCACGGGCTCAGCGCGCGCAAGTCTTTGGGACAAAACTTCCTCCTCGACCTCAACCTGACCGCCAAAATCGCACGGCAAGCGGGCGACCTGAGCGGGTGCGACGTGATGGAGGTAGGTCCTGGACCCGGCGGCCTCACTCGGGGGTTGTTGGCCATGGGCGCACGCAAGGTGATCGCCATTGAAAAAGACCAACGCTGTCTGCCCGCATTGGCGGACATTGCAGTGGCATATCCAGGCCGACTGGAAGTGATCGAAGGCGACGCCTTGGACGTTGATTTGACCGGTGTCGCGACCACACCGCTCAAGATCGTGGCCAACCTGCCCTATAACGTGGGCACCGAATTACTGGTCCGTTGGTTGACTCCGCCGCAATGGCCACCGCAGTGGGATAGCTTGACGCTCATGTTCCAGCGGGAAGTGGCAGAGCGGATCGTCGCGCAACCGGGTGGCAAGGCGTACGGGCGTTTGGCGATCTTGTCCCAGTGGCGTTGCCAGGCACATATCGCCATGGACTTGCCCGCGCGAGCCTTCACACCGCCGCCGAAAGTGACCTCGGCGGTGGTTCACCTAAAGGCTTTACCCAACGCGAAGTATCCAGCGCCTGCTGCTTTGCTGTCGAAGATCGTGGCCGCCGCCTTCAACCAACGGCGCAAAATGCTGCGCAGTTCATTGAAAACAGTGATTGGTGATGTGGAAAACACGCTCACCGAGGTTGGCATCAACCCAACCGCGCGGGCTGAAACCGTGTCGCTTGAGCAGTTTTGTGCGTTAGCGCGGGCCGTCGAGGAACAAGACCAACGCTGAACGCGCAACCGACCTCTTGGAAATCATCCTGCAATCAACGCCAGGGCCAAAGGTCTTATCAAGTCGGCGACAAGACCAAGCTAACGATTTTCTCGAAACGCCTTACTCCGCGGCTTCCCGTGGCTCAGGCGATGTATCCGGCGCAGGGGTGGCAGGGTCCGGGACTGGCTCTGCACTTGCGTCGGTGTCTGCTGGAGCCGCCTCTTTGGCAGGCGCTGGTTCCGCCGCTTTGGGCTTCCGTGGGCTACGACGCCGCTTGGGCGGCGCGGCGGGCTTGGTTTCCGCAGCGCTTTCCGGCGTTTCCACCAAACCCAAATCTAGATCAGGCTGTGGCGAACCATCGCCCACGTCCATGATCGCCGCATCATCGCTCGGGGCCGGTGCAGCGGGCTTTGCAGCACGCACGGGCGCCGGGTCCACGACGTCAGGCTGTGGCATGTCCCCGTCGTAGCTCGGTTGATCCACGATGGGTTGGTTGCCATTTGGTTGGTCCTGGGACGCTTGCGCTCGGGCTTCGTCCCGCTCCCGTTGACGTTCGCGGTTTTGAGCTTCAGCCTGTTCACGGCGGGCCTCTGCCTCACGCTGCGCCTCACCCAGCATGCGAGTGTAATGCTCTGCGTGTTGTTGGAAATTTTCCAGCGCAACGCGATCATTTGACAGTTGGGCGTCACGCGCCAATTGCGTATATTTATCAATGATCTGCTGCGGGGTGCCGCGGACTTTGCCTTCGGGACCAGAACTGTCAAACACGCGATTGACGATGTTGCCAACGGAACGGTTCCGGTTCGACTTCGACCGCGAGCGGGATTTAGAAGATCTCATATCTTTGCAGGTTCCTGCTTACCAATTCGGACCATCGCATGTGGGTGCAAAGTGTCTGTCGCGACCTACAATCCAACATGTGAGGCTTGGGCACCGGAGCGCGTATCAGCGTCTATCCAGTAGGTTGTTCTAAGCATGTGAACCGCCCTGTGACAAGCATAAAAGTGCCGAGCCCACGGTTCTTTAGCGTCAAAAGGGTTTCAAAGGGGTTTTCGCGCTGCAATTACGCGGTTTCGGCCATCCAAATCGGTGTGGGCCTGGATATCGGTGAAGCTTGCCGAGCGCAGGATTTCAGACACCGCGTCGGCTTGGGTTGGGCCTATTTCAAGGATCAAACGGCCTCTGGGCGTCAACACTCGCTCCGCTTGGGGAACCAAGTCCTGGTAACTGCTGGTGCCGTCGAGCCCCGGTGAAAGCGCCATGGGTGGTTCCCAGCGCGTCACCTCCGGCTCCAGATGGTCCAGTTCCGCTTGATCGATATAAGGTGGGTTAGAGACCACGAGGTCAAAGGTCCCTGCAACGTCCGTAGCCCAATGGGTGCTTTGCCAACTGGCCCGGTCTTCCAGTCCGAGCGTCTGAGCATTGGTCCGAGCCACATCCAGGGCAGCCTGCGAGCAGTCGGTCCCAATACCCGAAGCCTCCGACCACTCCGCCAGGAGGGTCAGCAGGATGCATCCAGATCCCGTGCCGATGTCCAAAATCCTCTTTGCTGGTGCATCAAGGGCTGTTTCCACAAGGATCTCGGTCTCAGGCCGCGGGTCGAGCACGTCCGATGTCACACAAAACATACGCCCATAGAAGGCGCGCCGGCCAAGAATCTGAGATACGGGCTGACGCGCCGACCGCGCCGCCACATGCTCAAACCATTGATGCATACCGCTTCCGGGCCAAGGGTCGTGCAGATGCAAGGTCAAACGATCCGCGGGCAAACCCAGCGCATCTGCCATGAGCAACCGCGCGTCGCGGGCCGGGTCGGGAACACCAGCGGACCTGAGAGCCGCGATGCCCTCAGTCAAAACCTCCTGAATGCGCCGTGTCACGTGCCCAGATCGGCCAACCGCGCCGCTTGGTCATCGGCGATGAGCGCGTCCACCAACTCACTGATGTCCCCTTGGATCACCTGATCCAACCGGTAGAGCGTCAGATTGATCCGGTGGTCTGTTACTCGGCCTTGAGGGAAATTATACGTGCGGATCCGTTCCGACCGATCCCCGGACCCCACTTGGGACTTCCGATCCGCCGCCCGTTCTGCGTCCGCTTGTTGGCGTTGTAAGTCATATAGGCGGGTCTTGAGAACTTGCATGGCAATGGCGCGGTTCTGGTGCTGGGACTTCTCCGAACTCGTCACAACGATGCCCGTGGGCAGATGGGTGATCCGCACCGCCGAGTCGGTGGTGTTCACATGCTGTCCCCCTGCCCCGCTGGCGCGCATGGTGTCTATGCGGATGTCCTGAGTGTCGATTTGGATGTCCACATCCAAATCGA
>JBCDFD010000025.1:0-21363 GCA_039178645.1 Pseudomonadota bacterium
ACCGAGTTTTGCGCGAGGAATACATGCAATTCCAGGCCAACATGGCGTGGTACCGTGACTACATGGGCGATCCCACCAATGAAGACTGGTATGATCGCATCTTCGGCGGGGCCGGCGACAAGTGGCCGTGCGATTTTTCCACCACCACGCACCTGGCGGGCCCCGGCGGATTTCGGAAACTCAACCGCAGCGCCAACGACGTGCGGCTGATCTATTTCATCCGAAACCCCTACGAACGGCTCTGGTCCCATGCCAAGTGGCACGCCATGGTTTTGGGTCAGCTTGACGCCTTCGAGGCCATGACCTCGGCCGAGCGGGTGAAATTCATCAAACGCTACCGACTGCACCGCCACAGCCTTGCGGCGGGCCGTATCCAAGCCATGCGCCGTGCGGTGGGCAGCGGCAAGGTGCT
This sequence comes from Pseudomonadota bacterium, assembly GCA_039178645.1. Lineage (GTDB taxonomy): Bacteria > Pseudomonadota > Alphaproteobacteria > Rhodobacterales > Rhodobacteraceae > Mangrovicoccus. The sequence continues at coordinate 413 of JBCDFD010000025.1, forward strand.
GGTGCTCAACTACGATGAGATCAAAGCCGACCCGGAAACGCTGCTAACTTTGACCACCGACTTCCTTGGCATTGCGCCAGTGCCGCTCGTGGAGGACCTGAGTTACCGCCACGCTGCCTCACCGCCCATGGCGGTGGATCGCGTCGCCTTAGAAACCTTTGCTGGGGCCTTTGAAAAGGACATTGGGCGACTGACAGCCATGGGCTACGACAAAGCGCGCGGGTGGCACAAGTCGCTGCCTTCGGCCTAATGGATAGGTCGGGACATTCGCTTGGATAAGCTGCTCATCGGACTGGGCGCGATGAAGTCGGCCACCACGTGGCTGACGGGCAACCTCAACCGTTCGCCCCAGGTGTTTGTGCCGCCGGTCAAAGAAATCCACTATTTCCACGGCACAGCACGCAATCCCGATGCGCTTGGGATGTACCAAAGGCTCTGGCGGCAGAAAAACCGCCTGGCGGGGCGAGGCCGCGCCTGTGGGCATTTCCTGAGCCAACGGTACAGACAGGACCGTGCCTTGCGGTTCATGGACCATATTGCGGGCGGCTTTGACAAACTGGATCCCGCACTCGCCCATACGCGCCTGATGGATATTTCCGACCGCGCCAAATGGTTCCGATCCTATCTGTCCGCCCCGGTCGACGACGCTTGGTACCGATCACTTTTCCCCGCCGATGGCGAAGACATCTGGTCGCTGGATTTTTCCAACACCACGTGCCTGCTAAAGCCGCGAGACCTGGAGCGTGCTGCGAACATGGCCGCCACCACACGGGCCATCATGATCCTGCGCAATCCGTACGATCGACTGTGGTCCCATGTGCGTTTCAACGCCCAAGTGCGCGGCGAAACCGACCTGATAGAAACCTACGGTCCCAAGCAACTGCACGGATACGTGCGCACCCATGGTTTGATCCGCCATAGCCTGTACCACAACGCCCTCCGGCGTGCCCTAGACGTATTTGGAAAAGACCGGCTGATGGTGATCAATTTTGACGACATCGCCCGCCGCCCCGTGGTGCAGATCCTAGCAGTGCAGGAATTCCTTGGCATCGACCGCATTCCAGGCGCGATCATGGCGCGCGAAAAGCGAAACGTGAGCACAGCCCATGCAATGCCGCCTAATTTGTTCGCACGGCACCGCGCGCTCTTTGCCAAGGACTTGGCGGGCGTGGCAAAGCTGGGCTACGGGTTTGTGGAAAGTTGGGCGGATGGCCCCACCGAAGTCGCCGCAGAGCCCAGCACATGAAATCAATCAATTCGCCACTGGCCAGTGGCCCTTGCCTCCCGCCCTCTTATATTGCATCCCCACTGGGCAGTTGAGGGGCAGTTATGGCGGACGGAACTAGAGATATGAGTGTGAAGCCAACCGAAGAAATTTCCGTCCGGGATGTGTTTGGAATTGACGTGGACATGAAGGTCAAAGGCTTTGCCGAGCCCAGCGACCGCGTCCCCGACCTTGACAGCACCTACAAATTCGACCCCGACACCACGTTGGCGATCTTGGCGGGCTTCGCGCACAACCGCCGTGTGATGATCCAAGGCTACCACGGGACCGGCAAATCCACCCACGTGGAACAGGTGGCCGCGCGGCTGAACTGGCCCACAGTGCGGGTCAACCTCGACAGCCACATCAGCCGGATCGACCTGATTGGTAAAGACGCGATCAAGCTCAAAGAAGGCAAGCAGGTCACTGAGTTCCAGGAAGGCATCTTGCCCTGGGCCTTGATGAATGCTTGCGCGATTGTTTTTGATGAATACGACGCGGGTCGGGCGGACGTGATGTTTGTAATTCAGCGGGTGCTGGAAACCGATGGCAAACTGACGCTGTTGGACCAGAACAAGGTGATCACCCCGCATCCGTCTTTCCGTATCTTTGCCACCGCGAACACCGTGGGCTTGGGCGACACGACCGGGCTTTACCACGGGACCCAGCAGATCAACCAAGGTCAGATGGACCGCTGGTCGCTGGTGGCGACGCTGAACTATCTCAGCCACGACGCCGAGGCCGCGATCATCCTGGCGAAGAACCCGCACTATAACACCGAAAAGGGCCGAAAGCAGATCAGTCAAATGGTGACTGTGGCGGACCTGACCCGGACGGCGTTCATGAACGGCGATCTGTCCACGGTGATGAGCCCCCGGACCGTGATCGCCTGGGCCCAAAACGCCGAAATATTCCGCGACGTGGGCTATGCGTTCCGGGTGTCCTTCTTGAACAAATGCGACGAACTGGAACGGCAGACCGTGGCCGAATTCTACCAGCGCTGCTTTGACGAGGAACTGCCCGAAAGCGCGGCCAGCATGTCGCTGGGCTAACGCTCCGCAAGCGGGTAAGGTTTCGATATGGGACATTCATTCGAAACCTTCTTGGCCGCATTGGGCAACGCCCCGGACCTGTCAGCACTGAAACTGGTGTTTTCGGACGAAATCGCGCGGTTTGGATATGACGGGTTCGACGCCTTCAGCCACGAGTTGATATCACTGCCAAACACCCGCGTGGTGCCGAATTTCACGGTTGCGAGTTACAATCCCGCTTGGCTAGAGGAATACATTTCCCAAGGGTACGCAGAGGTTTGCCCGGTGCTCACCGAGATCATGCAAACCATGCTGCCGTTTGAGTATCTGGAGTTTCTCGACCGCTGCCCTCCCTCGGCAACCGTCGCGTTTCAAAAACGTATGTTGCAATGGAACCGGGTCGAAGCGGCGTGGTGCATTCCAACAAATACGGTCGGATCGCTGCGCGGCGTGACTGTTTACATGAAAAACAAAGGCCCCAGCACGCGGGATCGTTTCCACGCCTCACGGGACGATATCGCCACACGGGCGCGGTTTTTCATGGAAGCGTTGTTGAGCCACAAGGTGGACATGAGCCGCCTCGAAGGTCATCCGCGGGGCGACTGGCAGAGCCTCCTGAGCACCCGTGAAAAGGACTGCCTGCGGTATTTGCTCGAAGGCATGAGCAATCCCCAAATCGCGGCCAATTTGAGTTTGTCGCGTAATACGGTACAGTTTCACCTCAAGAACCTCTACCGTAAGCTGGACGTGTCCAATCGCACGGAAGCCGTGTCCACGGCCAAGCAATTGGGTTGGCTCATTCCGCACTAAGGCCGAAAATTTAGGAAGGTAAACCTGACCCTACTGAGTTGGGTAGGTCCTGACATAAACGCTGCCCTCTAGGGTCCGCTCCAGATCAATCAGATGGAGTGCCCCATGAGTTCCGATACATCCACCCCCGTCAACGTCGAATTCAACGGCGGTTTTGTGCAGGGTTCCGATACCAATGAAAATTTCATCGTCAACACCCCCAATGGCACGATCAACGGTGGCAAAGGCAACGATACGGCATCCATAACCGTCGATCCCGAAGCCGCCCCGTCCAGCTTTCAATTTGACGGCGGTGACGGGACCGACACGGTCTCTTTCGATTTCACCAAGGTGAATTTCAGCAGTTTGCTGGTGTCGCTGATATTCAGCGGACCCTTTGCAATCATTCAAATGTTGGGGATCAGCTATTTCCTGCGCCAATTCGAAAAATACGGAATGAAGTTTGGCAGTCTTCATGATCAAGTCGATCTTGCAGATGATTTCACCAACATCCGCACTGGGCGCCAATTTGACATCAGTGCGGGCGCTGGAAATGACGAAATCACCGGCGTAACCGGTGGCAGCGTGGTCTTTGGCGACCAAGGCAACGACACGCTGAAAGGCGGCAATGGGTCGATCTTGTACGGCGGTTTGAACCGCGACACGTTTTTCACATCACTTTCGGGTCAAAATGCCCCTTCAAAGACCACCGTGGACGGCGGCAAAGGCCAAGACACAGCCACGGTGGAAAACATCTTCAACAAGAACGAAATCATGGTCACGCAGTCAGGCAACACCACTGAGGTGTCCGCCAGCCGCGCTTCACCTGTGGGTCCGGTTGTGAGTGAAGGCACGTTCAAGCGCGTGGAAAATCTCACTCTTGATCTGTCACAGGCAAGCACGGGCGAAGATGACCCTGTCACAGTGACCATGGAGGGGCAAAAAGACCTGACCGCTATCTTGGCCGATGCGGATGCTGACAAGGGACTGACCATTGTGTTCGCCAATACCAAGCCCAACAACGTGACACTGAAGGGGCAAGCGAACGGCAACCTGAACGGTCGCGCCGGCGGCGACACGTTGGAGGGCAACGAGGGTAACAACAAAATTCGAGGAGACAGAGGGGACGACATCATCGGTGGCGGTGGTGGCGGTCAGGACACGCTGCGCGGTGGCAAGGGCGACGACACAATCCTGGGAGAAAACGCTGGAGCCGGTTCAATTTTCGAAGGTGGCAACGGTAACGATGAAATCTTTGCAGACGGCAGCGCCGGTGTGACAGTCAGGTGCGGCAATGGAAGTGATTTCATTAGCGTAGACACAGCCGACCCATTCGCAGGGGATACAATTGTCGAAGGTGGTCGTGGAAAAGATTACTTTTCGATTGGCGTGGCAGAGGGACAAAATTCAGGCGGTGTCATCCGCGTGCTCGATTTCACAACCGGGGACAACATTGTGTTTCAAGACGGTGGGAACCTTCCAGTTGAACCCGATGATTTGGACTTCAGACAAGAAGGCAACGACGTTGTCGTCGGGTTGGAAAACCAGGTAGATGGGTCTTTTGTCGAAGTTCGGTTCGAGGGCGCGCAAGTGCAAGAGATCATAAACGCCGCGACGCCGGAAGACACACCTCTATTCTGACCATCTGCATTGGTCGAAACTCCTTGAGGTGTTCTAGACTTGACCAAGTAAAGCCTCGGGCAACATCGCGCTCGATAGAACGCCCGAGGCATGTGACAAGAGCGCCATACCAGCCCTTTAACTGACAAAGCGGAGCCGCTGCTTTTCACATTCTCCGATGGCCAGCCACTGTTTCGCTGGGTCACACACGTTGCCCCATAAACCCCAGTTTCGTCTGGCTACAGGGCTGGGGCACGCTAAGGTTTCAGTGTGATATTTGAAAGGAATGGAAATGAACCGGAACACCTCCCTGCCATCGCTTTTGACCGCCGCCGCCCTGTTTTGTTTCACTGCTGTTGCATCCACCGCCAGCACTTTCGCGTACCATACACTGGACCCCAACTTCACAGATTCCGGAAGCGGACTGAACGTTGGGACAACCGCCGGGGTCGATCGCCGGGTAGGTCTTAGGTTTCTCGCTGAAGAAAGCGGTGAATTGGCGTCCCTTTCCATTCTGTTGAATACGACAGCCGAAACCTTGCCGTCCACGTTCACCCTCTTCCTGTTCAGTGACAGCACCCGACCCGGTAGCCCAAACCCCATTCCAGCGCCAGGCGCGATGATTGCAAGTGGATCCGTGACAGTGACGCGGAGCCCAACGGTTCCAACCGAGGCCTCAGTCGGTTCGCTCAGCGGCACCATCACAAGTGGCCAATTCTATTGGTTGGTGGCCGAAAACACCGCCGGGCCCGCCGCCGCTTGGCTTGGCAGTGGATTGGGTGGCACGTCAGACCTTTGGAGCAGCGCAGACGGGCAGCAGTTTGAGCAAAACTTCATTTTCCCAAATCTTGCCGCTCAGGTGGCTCTGCAAGACGGCATGGCACCCATTCCATTGCCCGCGGGCGCATGGGCGCTGCTTGCATCACTTGCAACGCTTGGGGTTGTGAAGGCAAAGACTGTTAGGCGAGAGACTTCGGCCACTTAAATGCGCAATTCTAGCTTGAGCTTTTTGCCTTTGGGCACAATATCACAGTATGTCCAAGCCCGCCGAAAACCCCGCCGAACCGTTTAAGAAAGCTCTGGCCGAAGCCACCCGTGTGATGGCGGACGATCCCGAGGTGGCGGTGACCTATTCTGTCGATCCGCCGGGCATGACCAGCGACACGATGCGCTTGCCGCAGGTGTCGCGGCGGATGACCAAGGCGGAAGTGCTGCTCGCACGGGGCACAGCGGACGCCTATGCGCTGCGCCGGAAATTCCACGACGAAGGTGTGCATGCCAAATACGCACCCGTGGGGCAGATGGCCCAGGACCTTTATGACGCCATGGAAACCGCGCGCTGCGAGGCCGTGGGCGCGCGGGCCATGCCGGGCACTGCGGGCAACATCGACGCAAAGATCGGCCACGAGGCGGATCGCAAGGGCTACGGTCAGATCGAAGAAGCCGCAGGCGCGCCATTGGCTGTGGCCGCGGGCTATCTGATCCGCCACTTGGCCACCGGCCGGGACATGCCGGAACCCGCTCAGAACGTTATGAACCTTTGGCGGGAACATATCGAGAAGGAAGCGGCCGAGACGCTCGGTTCCCTGGAAGACGTGATCGCCGACCAAGCGACTTTCGCCAAGTTCGCCCGTCAGATCATCGATGACCTGGGGTATGGCGACCAGTTGGGCGACGACCCGGACGCCAATGACGAGGACGAGCCGCAGGAAAACGCAGAGTCCCAAGAAGAAGAACAAGACCAGGACCAAGACCCCGGCGACGACGATGATGCGCCGCAGGACGCCGAAGCCGCCCCAGACACGCAGCAGGAGGACTCGGCTGAAACCTCCGAGGCGCAGGTGGTCATGGACAAAATGGCCGATGCGGAAATGTCGGATGAGTCCGAAATGCCCGACAGCGCCGGTCCACTGGAACCGCCACCCCCGCCGCCTGTGTCCGACGCTGACCCGAACTATCAGGTCTGGTGCAACGACCATGACGAAGAAATCCGTGCCGAGGACTTGGCCGAACCGGCTGAATTGGAACGCCTGCGCGCCTACCTCGATCAGCAGTTGGAGCCGCTCAAAGGGGCTGTGAGCCGGTTGGCGAACAAACTCCAACGCCGTTTGCAGGCCCAGCAAAACAGGTCTTGGGAATTTGACCGGGAAGAGGGCATTTTGGATGCCGGTCGGCTGGCCCGGGTGGTGGCAAACCCAACCACGCCGTTGAGCTTCAAGATCGAGAAAGACACCGATTTCCGCGACACGGTGGTGACGCTCCTGTTGGACAATTCAGGGTCCATGCGGGGACGCCCCATTTCCATCGCAGCGATCTGTGCCGATGTTCTGGCGCGCACCTTGGAGCGATGCCAAGTGAAGGTGGAAATCCTGGGTTTCACCACCCGTGCCTGGAAAGGCGGGCAGTGCCGCGAGCAATGGCTCAACGCCGGTCGTCCGCAGCAGCCCGGTCGCCTCAATGACCTTCGGCATATCGTCTACAAGAGCGCGGACGCCCCCTGGCGGCGGACCCGGCCCAACCTCGGGCTGATGATGAAAGAGGGGCTCTTGAAAGAAAACATCGATGGGGAAGCGCTGGAATGGGCGCACCGCCGGGTGGTGGGGCGTCCCGAGGCGCGCAAAATCCTGATGGTGATTTCCGACGGCGCGCCGGTGGATGACAGCACCCTGAGTGTAAACCCAGCGAACTACCTGGAAAAACACCTGCGAGACGTGATCGCCATGGTGGAAAAGCGCAAGATCGTGGAGTTGATTGCCATCGGCATTGGCCACGATGTGACCCGCTATTACGACCGGGCGGTGACCATCACCGATGTGGAACAGCTGGCCGGTGCGATGACGGAACAGTTGGCGAGCCTGTTTGACACCGACCCGCGCGCCCAGGCCCGCATGGGTGGCATTAAGAAGGTGGCGTGAGCTTGACGGCTTCGCCGGTGGCGGTGGAGCGTTGGATCGCTTCGATCACGCGCAAGGTTTGAAGGCCCTCGCGGCCCGAAACCAATGGCTCAGCGGTGCCCCCGATGACATCCGCGAAATGCTCCAACTGTGCCACCAGCGGGTCGGCTTGTGGCACAGGCATGGAGGTGGCAGAAATCGGCGCCCACCAATCGGGGTCTCGATCTCCAAAGGACCAAAGCCGCAGATCAGGTAGAGACAGCGCGCCCTTGGATCCTCCGATCCAGTAACAGCTTTCCGGTGTGGCGGGATAGGCGGGGTTTTCCTTGGCGGTCAGTTCCCAGCTCCATGGGCCGACGGTGCTATCTGACACGGATAGGGTGCCGATTACGCCATTTTCACATTCCAAAATTGCAGCGGCCAGGTCTTCGTTCGCGAAACTCCGGACAGAGGGCGCGGCGCGGGCCACGACGCTCACGACCTCGCCGCAGAGGTGGCGCATGAGGTCGATGTCATGGGCCAAGTTCACGGACACCGGCCCTGCCCCAGGCTGAGTGCGCCAAGGTGCATCCGCGAAATAAGCGTCGGGTTTGTACAGCCAACAGCTGGCATGGAACGCGCGCACCTGACCCAAAGCGCCGCTGGCGACTTGGGCATGCGCCTGTTGCACCAGCGGGTTGTGACGGCGGTGATGGCCCACTAGTATGGACACGTCCGCGGCCTCGGCGGTTTCCACCAATGACTGCCCATCGTCGGCTGTGGCTGTGATGGGCTTTTCGATCAGCATGGGACACCCGGCTGCGGCGCAAATCCGTCCCATGTCACCATGCAATGGAGTTGGCGTGGCCAGGATCACACCGTCAGGGTCTTGGTGGGCGAAGAGGTCATCCAGGTTTGGGAACCAAGGCACTCCCTGCTCTGCCGCGAATGCTTCGGCGGTTGCATCAGGGTCGACCACGGACGCAAGCCGAACACGGGCCGTTTGCCCCATGGCTATCACGTGGCGACGCCCAACCAGCCCGGACCCCACCAAGGCAATCCGTTTGGGTTCTGCAACTGTCACGGCGTGGCGGTGCCTTCATCGGCCAAAGGATCTGGGCGCGGTCCACGCAAACGATCGAGCATTTCGGGCGGCAAGCGAAGTTCGCGATGGGGGAACGGAATTTCCACACCGCGGGCATCGAGCGCGAGTTTGACGGCCTCGGTATAGGCGCGCCCTACGGCCCACTGGTGACCCGGCCGAGTTTTCACCCGCGCGCGCAAGTTGACAGAGCTTTCGCCCAGCCCCACCACGCCATGCATTTCCAGAGAACCGATGATGTTGAACCCAAGCGCGGAATTGCGAACCTTGGCAAACGCCTCCTCCATCGCCTCGCGCACATGGTCCAAGTTGCTGTCGTAGGCCACGCCCACGACCTCCACATGGTAGGCGTAGCCGCGCATGAAGTTGGCCACCGTGTCCACGGCACTGAACGGGATCAGGTGATAGGTGCCCGCCAGGTCGCGAATGCCAACCGAGCGGATGGTGAGTGTTTCCACCGTCCCAGTCACACCGGCCACCGTGATCACATCGCCTTCGTTGATGGCGTTTTCCAATTGGATGAACACGCCCGTGATGATGTCCTGCACCAGCTTTTGGGCACCAAAACCGATGGCCAGACCGATGACACCGGCACCGGCCAGGATCGGCGCAATGTTGATCCCCAGTTCAGACAGTGCGTTGATCACGCCGAACAGCAAAAGCGCCACGGTGATTGCGTTGCGCAGCAACGCCAGCAGCGTGCGCGACCGGGCAGACACTGACGCGTGGGGCCCGTCATTCTGGAGCCGCGTGTCGATCCAAGCGCTCAACAGCGCCCAGAGCAAAAGCGTCGATCCCAAGATCAGGGCGGCACTGACCAGACGCCACAGCAACGCAGGGTCCAGCACCGCAGACACGGTTTGCACCGCCCAGCCGTCGGCCAGTAGGATGATTGCCCCGATCACGCCGGAGATACCCGCCACAACGGCACACGTGGGCACAAAGCCGTTCACGCGGCTTTCAAACGTTGGCAAACTGTTGTGGATCGCCTTGGGCATTTTGAGCGCAAGCTCGCCCGCATTGCCCAGAATGCGAAAGCTCACAATCAGCAAGGCCAACGCTGCCAGCGAAAACAGCGTGGCGCGGCCGAGCATTTCGACCATCAGATTAGGTTTGGTCAGGGCCACCCAAAAGGCGGTGAACACGTAGGTCAGCGCCAGGAACGGCCAGATGCGTACCCAAAGGCTCTGCGTCGTGTTTGCCACCAGGTCAGAGATGTTGTCGGGGTCGTCATCGGATTGTACCCGTTGCGCTCTTTCGTTTTGTTCTTCGCGCAGCACAATCCAAATTCGGCGGATCGCCCACAGCGCCATGACAAGCGCGATGGTGACCACCACGCTTCGCACCGACCGGGCCAGGACAAAACCAGTCCACGCTTGGGTGATGGGCACCAGGGTGATGATCCCGTAGCCCTTGATATAGACCACCCAGCGGATGCTGCGGAAAATGACCGCTTCGGCCCTGGGTGACAGATCGCTGAGCGTGAGGTCGCGTTGGTCGTAAGATACGAACAGGCTGAGCGCGAAGAGCAGCACATTCACCGCAACAAAGCCGTTGAGATAAAGCGCCTGGACCAGATCAATATCGCCCGGCGTGAACCCAGTGGCGAGGCCAAAGCCCACGGCCCAAGCCAGGAAAATCCCCAAGGCCCGCAACACAGCTTGTGCCAGAACGGCCATCACTTGACGCCCAAAGGTGGCGGTGTCCGGGTCCGGTCGAGACACGATGCGCCGCGCCAAAGCCCGCAGCAGACGGTAGATGATGGCCGTCACCAGGACGGTGAGCAAGAGCGGCGGCACTTCGGCATAGATCCGTTCAAGCCGTTCCGGCGTGAGCGCATTGGGCAGACGCGAAATGCCCAAGACATCCCATGACAGCGTGTCCAACCGATCTTTCAACTCGTTTGCGAAGTCGGTCATGGTAACCGCCAACTGGCGGGCGCTGCCTTGAAGGTTGACAGGGGTCTCTATCACCGGCGGAGGCGCAGGCGCGGTCGTGCCCTCCAACGCATCGATCAAGCGCGCGCGGGCTTCGTCGTCCTTGAGAGCCTCCAGCAATGGCGCCAACGCCGGATCACCATCGGCGCTTTGGGCTGCGGCCCCCAATGGTAGGAGGCAGAAAAGCGCGATCAGCGCGGCTGAGAGTATCCGTGACATGGAATGCACCTGCACGCTGATCGCATGGAACATCAAGGGGATGTGGTCAGATTTCTTGTCCCTTGAGCACCCGGAGGCGCTGGATCAAGCTGGAGGTGTCCCAGCGTCCGCCACCCAATGCTTGCACGTCTCCATAGAATTGATCGACCAAGGCCGCCACAGGTAGGCTCAACCCCATGTCCTTGGCTTGGTCGAGCGCAATGCCCAGGTCCTTGCGCATCCAGTCCACGGCGAACCCGAAATCGAACTCGCCATCCACCATGGTCGTGGCGCGGTTTTCCAACTGCCAGGATCCACCGGCACCTTTGGACACCAGACCCGCCACTGCTTTGGCGTCGAGACCTGCCTCTTTAGCGAAATGCAGCCCCTCGGAAATACCCTGCACAATCCCCGCGATGCAGACCTGGTTGACCATCTTGGTCAACTGCCCTGCCCCGACGTCCCCGAACAACTCGGTCGCCTTGGCATAGGCCTGCATCACCGGATCCGCCTTGGCGAAATCTTCTTTAGACCCGCCACACATGATCGCCAGTTGACCGTTTTCGGCCCCTGCTTGGCCGCCCGACACGGGCGCATCGACGAAACCAATGCCCTTTTCACTCGCGGCCTCAGCCAATTCCCGGGCCACGCGGGCGGATGCGGTTGTGTGATCCACCACCGTTGTACCGGCCTTCATGCCGGCAAAGGTGCCGTCCACGCCGAAAAAGACCGACCGCAGATCGTCGTCATTGCCCACGCAGGACATCACAAACTCTGCACCCTCCGCCGCTTCGCGCGGGGTCGCCTTGAACGATCCGCCATGGTCCTTGGCCCATGCTTCGGCCTTGGCCGTCGTGCGGTTGTATACCGTCACCTCGTGCCCAGCCTTCACCAAATGCCCCGCCATGGGATAGCCCATGACGCCCAAACCCAAAAAAGCCACAGTTGCCATTGGGGGTCTCCTCATTCCCTACTTTTTTGACGCCACGGCACCGCCCACCTCGTGCAGTGTATTGCCGTTGCGCCCCGCCCAATAGTAAACGTGAAAGGGACAATGGAAAGCGCCCAGCGGTCGATTGGGTGCACAGGCAACCCAAATTCACAATTGGGAGCCGATACAGGGGACCGAGCGTTGCGCAGAATGATCGCCTCGGGGGCATTGGCCCTCACTGTCCTGATGCCCATGGGACCGGCCCATGCGATTACCGAAACGGTGATCACCGTGGTGAACCAACCCGAAGAGGTACAGAAGGACTTGGTGGAGGCGCTGGAGTCTGTGTCGGTCACGCTCAAGGCCATTGAAGAGGAACGCGACAACATCAGCGACCAGATTGCGGCGGCCCAGTCGGAATACCGGGCGATGATCAGCGTGCTCTATGGGCAAGGGTACTTTGGCCCCGACGTCAGCGTGAAGGTGGACGGACGGGAAGTGGCGGGATTGGACCCGCTCAACTTGCCCGCCGCCATCAATCGCGTGGACATCTCAGTGGACCCTGGGCCCAAGTTCACGTTCGGTTTGGCCAGTGTTGCGCCACGGGCACCGGCTGCTGCGGCCAGCGGTGAATTGGTCAATCCGGATTTCGTGCGCGGCGCACCGGCGCAATCGGCCATTGTCGGTGCAGCGGTTTCCAGCACGTTGCGGGAATGGCGCGAGGAAGGCTATGCCAAGGCCGACGTGGTCAGCGAAGATATCACCGCCAACCACCGCACCGCCGAGTTGGATGTGGACATCAGGGTCAACGAAGGCCGCCGTTTGCGGTTCGGTGAACTGACCATCGAAGGCGACACTGACGTCAGCATCAAGCGCATCCGCGAAATGGTGGGCTTCCCCACCGGAGAAGTTTACGACCCAGAGCTGATCCGCAAATCCACCAACCGATTGCGCCGCGGTGTGGCCTTTGAAACCGTGGTGCTGGAGGAAGCCGATACGCCCAACCCGGACGACACCTTGGATTTCCGTCTTACCGTCATCGACAACCCCAAGCGGCGTTTCGGCGTGTCGGCGGAGTATTCCACGCTGGACGGGATCCTCCTGGGCGGCTTCTGGCTCCATCGCAATGTGTTTGGCGGGGCCGAGTCGTTCCGGGTGGACGCGGAAATATCCAATATCGGCGGCAGCGCCGGTGGATTTGACCCGAACCTCAATGGATCGGGGATCGACTACACGACCACCTTCCGCCTGGCGCGACCGGCGGCATTCGGCCCGGACAATGTGGCTTTCCTACAGGGTGAATTCGAACACGAGGACGAACCGGACTACACCGAAACTTCGGCATTGGTCAGCATCGGGATCACCCGGTTCATCACCGACCGGCTGTTTGCCGAAGGCAGCTTAGGCTATCGTTACTCGAGCGCCGAAGACGCGTTCGGGGATCGCGAATTCAATCACATCGTTGTGCCACTGAAGCTGGAAGCCAACTACCGCGACAACGATGGTGACCCGCTGAGCGGTTTCTTTGTCCGCGCCAACGTCCAACCCATGGCCGGTGTGAACGGATCGGAAAACCTGGTCGTGACCGAGTTGGACAATCGCGCCTATCTGAGTTTCGGCGAAAAGGCCCCCGTGACCTTGGCAGGCCGCGTCCAAATCGGCAGCGCAAGCGGCGCCAGTTTGGAAGAAACGCCGCCCGACTTCCTGTTCTTTTCCGGTGGCGGCGACACCGTGCGCGGGCAGAGCTACCAATCCTTGTCGGCCACCGAAGAAAATGGCCAAGGCGTGGGCGGGCGTAGCTTCTTGGGCGTCCAAGCGGAATTGCGCATGCGCTTCACCGAAAGCTTGGGCATGGCGCTATTCGCCGACTACGGGACGGTGGGCACTGGGTCCTGGATAGAACCGGGCGATCCCGAGCATTCGGGCGTCGGGCTTGGCGTCCGCTACAACACGCCCATCGGGCCATTGCGCGTGGACTTGGCCACACCCTACACTGGGCCCGAAGACGAATTTTCCTCTGTCAGCCTATACATCGGGGTGGGACAAGCGTTTTGAGACCCTTGCACACACGGACCTCGCACACACGGACCTTTCACTCGCGGGCCACCGGCAAAGTCACCGCAGCCCTGGCGCTCACCGCAGCTTTGGTGGTTGCACCGGTGGGCGGACAAACCACCGATGAAATCCAGGACACTCAGGAACCGGATTTCCTGGAACGGATCATCCAGAATGCCCTGGGCGGCGAAGGCCGCGAGGTACGGATCATCGATCTGCAAGGCCCACTGTCGGCCAATGTCACCATTGCCGGGATCGAAGTGGAAGACGTCGACGGTGTCTGGCTGAGCATCGAAAACGTGTCCATGGAATGGCGGCGCTTGGCGCTGCTGCGCGGTCGGATCAATATCAGTGACCTATCCATCGGCAGCATAAACCTGGTGCGGGCCCCTGTGACGCCACCCAGCGACTTGCCGCCGCCCGAAGCCGTGGCCGAAGCCCCGCCACGCGAACCATTCCAATTGCCAGAATTGCCCGTGTCGGTGGATGTGGGCCTTTTGGAAATCGGCCAACTTGCCTTGGGCCAAGACCTGGTTGGCCAAGCGGCTGAATTTGCACTGAAAGGCAACGCGCAATTGGCTGGCGGCGAAGGCGGGGCAGCGCTTCGTTTGACCCGCACGGATGGGCTGACCTCTGGCTATGGCCTGGTGGCGTCCTTTGACAATGAAAGCCGTCAGTTGGTGGTGGACTTGAATGTGGCGGAGGACCGTGGCGGGTTGATCACCAGCCTGGCCGGGTTTCCGGGCGCACCGTCGCTCAGCCTGACAGTGGCCGGTGACAATCCGCTGACCGACTTCATCGCCACCATTGCCTTGGCCACAGACGACGAACCCCGGCTCGGCGGCACCCTGCGATTGCGGGAAAGCACCAGCGACACCAACCCCGAGGCGTTTGTTCAAACCATCGACGCCACCCTTGGCGGCGATGTCACCGCTCTGTTTGCGCCGCAGTACCAACCGTTCTTTGGGCCCAATGTGGGCCTAGCGGCCAGCGTGCGCGTGGACCCTGACGCGGGCACCTTCGTGGATACGCTGAACCTATCCGCCCGCGCGCTGAGTTTGGCCGGAACGGTGCAGTTTGCCCCAAGCGGCATACCGCTGTTGGTGGATGTCTCGGGCAACGTGGGCACCGGTGACGGGCGACCCGTGGCTCTGCCGATCCCTGGATCGCTGACCGAAGTGACCAACGCAAATCTACGTTTGGATTATGACGCCAACGCAGGCGAGGCGTTCACCATGAGCTTGGACGCCTCCGATGTCCGCCAAGACACCATGCGGCTGGGCGGGGCCACGGTTCGGCTCGATGGCACTTTGTCGAAGACCGACGCGCCGCTCACAATCGCCGGTGTGGCCGCAAGCCTGGCAGCAGAGCTTCGCAACATTGCGGTGGATGATCAGCCTGAGGTGGCCAACACCTTCACTGATCCCATTACCTTTGACGGTGAGGTCACTTGGGACGCCGAACCGGGAACCGTGACCGTGCGCAATCTGGCCCTGGTGGCAGGCGATCTGCGCGTCAACGGTCTGGCGGATGTGGTGGACCTGGCCACAAGCCCGACTGTGACAGCCGAAGTGACCCTGGACACCGGAGACCTGGACCGCTTTGCGGCCTTGGCCGGACAAGCGCTGCAGGGGTCGCTTACAGGTGCGCTGAACGCGGAACTGGAACCGCGACGCGGCGCATTTGACGTGACCTTGACGGGGACGAGCCAAGACATCGGCATCGGCACCGCGCAAGTGGATCAATTGCTGGCAGGCCGTACAGAGTTGGACATCGCCGCCAAACGTGACGTGAACGGATTGGCGCTCGACCGGTTGGAGCTTGGCAACGCCCAACTGAACGTGTCCGGGACGGGGTCACTGCGCGCTAACACGCTGGACTTGGCCCTGGACGGCAATGTGGCTGAGGCCGGGCTTCTGGCCGACCACCTAGCGGGAAACCTGTCGCTCAATGCGCGGGTGACGGGCCGTGGCGACGACTATGACGCCGACGTCACCTTGGGTGGCCAGGCCATCGAAACCGTGCTGGGCGCCCCTGCCCGTCTCACCGGCGCAGGCAGCTACGCGCAAACCGCGGGCACAGCACTTTTGGACAGCCTATCGCTCACAGCCGGCGACCTGAGCGTCACAGGGCAAGCGCAAGCCAGCGGGCTCAACGACCAACCCGTGGCTTCGGCGGATTTGACAATGCGCACCGGCGATCTCGCGCGATTTGCACCGCTGGCGGACATGCCACTGCAAGGGACACTTGCGTTAGACATTGAAGGTGATGTGGACACGGCGGCTCAGACATTCGCGGCCCTGGTGACCGGTGAAGGCGACACGATCCAGATCGGTGTGGCCGAGGTAGATCAGCTCTTGGCCGGGCGCACGGACATCAACATCGACGCGAGCGGCAGTGGTGAGACGATCCAGATCAACAGTTTCGACATCACCAACCAGGAACTCACCGTGGCAGGTGGCGGATCAGTGGCAGCGGAGGGCGGGGATGTGACGTTGGACGCCCAATTGCGCGACCTCGGTCTTTTCGTACCGAACCTATCCGGTCCCCTGACGCTGCAAGCCCAAGGCAACGGGTCCAACAGTGCGTGGGACTTCGCCGTGACCGCTGCGGGACCATCCGAGCTTTCCACGGACCTCAGCGGCACATACACCCCAACCAACTTGGACGTCGACCTCGTGGCCCGCTTGGGCGATATCGCGCCTTTCGTGGGCAAACTGTCCGGTCCCATCGCGGTGAACGGCACCCTCACAGGCGAAAATGACACCTACCTTGTGGACCTTACCGCGGACGCTTTGGGCGGGCTGACGGCTCAGGTTTCGGGCACAGCTTTGTCGCCCGACGGCAACGCCGATTTGGCCATTGCCGCCGATGTGCCGCTGACACTTGCCGGGCCGTTCATTGCGCCCCGCTCGCTCACCGGGAACGTGATCGCCGACCTGACACTGCAGGGACCGCCCGCGGTGGAGTCCTTGCGTGGCACTGTGAGGCTCGCGGACACGCGGTTCTCTGACCCGTCTTCGAAGCTTGTCCTGGAAACTATCGCAGGCACTGTGACCATGGACGCGGGCCAAGCGGTCACTTCAATTGCCGCTGACTTGGCCACCGGCGGGCAGATCCGGGTGTCCGGCCCGGTGGCGCTGTCCGATCCATTCAACGGCAACTTAGACATCGTCTTGGACCAACTGAATTTGGTCGACCCGGCGCTCTACGAAATCCAGCAAAGCGGCGAAATCAACGTGTCTGGCCCGCTGACCGGCGGCGCCAACATTGTCGGTCAAATCGACCTGGGCCGCGTGGAATTGAGAATTCCCACGTCGTTTGGGGCGGGCGGCCCGATTATCGAGATTGAGCATGTCAACGAACCCCGACCGTCACTGGTGACCCGCGAACGGGCTGGGCTGGTGATTGAGCCAGAACCCGCCGAGGCGGCTGGGGGCAACGCCCCGGCCTATGGGCTCAATGTGGCCATCGACGCGCCCCAAAGGATTTTCGTGCGCGGTCGCGGATTGGACGTGGAATTTGGCGGACGGCTGACGGTGGGCGGCACCACAGACAACATAATCCCGTCGGGTCGGTTTGAACTGGTCCGCGGTCGGCTCGACATTCTCACCCAGGTTTTGGAATTCAGCGAGGCGACCATCACCTTGGGCGGTGATCTGGTCCCGCAGGTCTTCATGGTGGCCGAATCCGAGGACGCCACCATTGACGCGCAGATCGAAATCTCTGGCCCTGTGGATCAGCCGGAGTTGCGGTTCACCTCTGACCCCGAACTGCCCGAAGACGAGGTGCTCGCACAACTGTTCTTCGGCAAATCGATCGCGGAGCTGTCGCCGCTCGAAGCGGTAGAATTGGTGAGCGCCATTGCCACGCTCACGGGCCGCAGCGGTGGCGGGCTACTGGGCGGGATCAGAGACTCCATCGGTGTCGACCGCTTGAACGTCGGTCAGGACGACGAAGGCAACGCCGAAGTGACAGCGGGCAAGTACATCACCGACGACATCTACACCGACCTGACTGTGAACGCCGAAGGCACCAGCCGCATCCGATTGAACTACGACATCCGACCGGGGCTCACCACCAGTGGCAGTTTTGACAACGAAGGTGACACCCGCATCGGGATAGGGTTCGCGAGGGACTACTGAGCCGAGCCTGGCACAGGCATGTCACGCACCTGTTGGAGCAGTTCAATGAACCCGGTGACCGCGTGGTCGGCGCTGGCATGGCCTTTCTCCGCCGTGGCGGCTGCCGCGTTGCCCACAACGCCGTGAGGGTTCAGGTCCGTGGCAATCCATCCGTAGGACGTGGGTCCGATGGGCGAGATTGCCGTTGCCTCTGCGCTGGAGCGGAAGTTTTTCGCTTGGGCCATGTCCACTGTGTCGGGACGGAAAGCGAGCATCAACGACGTCTCAATATCGCCGCCATGGATGCCAAACCTCAGCTCTTCGTCGGGATAGAGCCCCTCAGGCTGACCAAACCCGGCCCATTGGCATTTCACCGCAAGCATCCCCGCTTGGACCCGCAATTCGCGCGAGAGGATTGAGATCAGGTCCAGGTTCCCGCCGTGGGAGTTCACAATGACAATTTTCTTCAGACCAGCCCGCGCCACGGAAAGGCCAATTTCTACCCAGGCGCGCAGGGCGGTTTCCGCGCTAAAGGTCAGCGTTCCACCTGCATGCAAATGCTCGTTGGACTTGCCCACGGCCTGAATAGGCAGGATCCGAATGTCCAAATCATCCGGGCACCGCGCGCGCAGCAGGTCCAGCATGCCTTGGTTGATTATCGTGTCCGTGCCCACCGGCAGATGCGGCCCATGCTGCTCAATGGCGGCAGTGGGCAGGACCGCGATGGTGGTCTGCGGGTCAGCCGCGGCGAACTCGGCAAACCGATAGTCGGCCCAGTCGAACCTACGGCTCATGCCGGGGCCATGTCCTTGTAGGTCGCCGACAGGCGGCTTTGCAGGTAAGCGGCACTGGTCACCGTCGGATACTTGGCAGCACCCGTGCCCGGCAGTGCGGAAATCACCGCCTCGGGATTGGGGTCCAGGAAAAACGCCAAGGACCGCCGACGGCGCGCGGGCGGCAAGACGCGATGGGGCGTGGAGACATAGATGTCATTGGTCCACCGCATCAGGCAGTCGCCGATGTTGATCACAAATGCGCCCGGAACATGGGGCACATCCACCCAATCTTGACCGCGCGGCTGTACTTGCAGGCCAGCTTCACCGTCGGTCATCAACAGCGTGATTGAACCATAATCCGTGTGCGCCCCTGCCCCAATTTCCCCTTTTGCCCCGGTTCCCGGCGGGTAGCTGAGCAGCCGCAAGGTGGCCAACGGCTCCGTCAGATATGGCGCGAAATAGGCGTCCGGTAGTCCCAGATCGCGGGCAAAATGGATATGGAGCGCACGGCCAAGGTCCAAGGTCTGCTCGAAATAACGCAGCATCGTGGCCCGAAAGTTGGGCAGCTTTGGCCACGTGTTCACGCCGCGGAACGGCTCACCGCGCTGCACTCTGGGGTCATCCGCGGACAAGTCCAAACCAATGTTGAAGGCTTCTTTTCGGTCCATTTCGTCCGAAGAATCGTCCAGGTTTTCCTCGCCGATGCCGGTCCAACCGCGGTTGTGCGGATTGCGCAGCAACGCCATTTTTCTCTTGTCCGCCAACGGCTGATCGAACAGAGCGTCCGTCTGGGCAAAGACCTGATCAATCAACGACTGCTCAATGGGGTGTCCGCGCAGCAAGAAGAAACCGCTTTCGCGGACGGCCCGGCTGAGGCTCTGCGTAAAGTCCGCACCGTCATTGGTGGCGTCGGACCAGTCGAGGATGGGGATCATGCGTGTGCAACGCCCTGTGATTTTCGAGTGGCCGCTGGAATACCCAAGAACCGGTCCAATCGTCCAGACACCCGCTTCAGATGGGCCGCACGTGTCGCAGCGGTGGAGCTATCCATCAGGTAATGCGCTGCGAATGTGGTCTTGCACGACTTCGCACACAGGTATCGAACCCCGCGCATGAGTGTCCGCCGTCCCGGCGCCCCGATCAAACGGGTGAGCCGCCAGCTTGCGCCGCAGGTGGTGAACACGCCCAATCGGGTGATGTGCGTGAGCCCGGGCCGAATATTCGAATTTTCCGCGTCTGGCATCATAAAGGCGACATCCGGCAACAACACCCGATCCAGCCATCCCTTCAGCATGGCTGGAAGACCATACCACCAAGTGGGATAGACAAAGATAAGCGTGTCACACCATTGAACATTGTCCACTTCTTCCTGGACGGGTTCTTGGTTGATGTCGCAGTCGAGATAAATGTCCAATTCGTGCTTGCTCAGCACAGGCTGGAATTGCTTGGCGTATAGGTCGGACACCCGAACCTCCGCCCCGGCTTGGTCCAATTTTTCCAGGACCAATTGCAAAATCGCATGGTTAAAGCTGTCTGTCTTCGGGTGGCAGTAGACAACAAAGGCCCGCATCAGAAGGTCTCCATTTCTCGGCCCACCCTCTGGAGGAACTGACCGCGTTTTTCCTCGCTCGCTCGGTTCATGTCGTAAAGCGCTAAATACTTCATGACCTTAGGCCGGGTCACATGCCAAACTGCCCTTTTGACGCAGTGCCGCGGCGGATCGCCCGCCATGATCGCCCGCATCCGCGTTCCGCCATAGGTTGTGACGGCCGCCAATCGCTCAATGTGGGTCAAATTGGGCAAAACTTTGCCATTTTCCAGCCGAAACGACACACCAGGGAGAAAGACGCGGTCCAAAAACCCTTTGAGAATAGCGGGATAGCCGAAGTTCCAAACAGGAAACACCATGACCAAGTTTTGGGCAGCCCGTAGTCGATCCACGTAGTCTTGCACAGGGATCTGGTTGGTTTCCGTGTCGTGATACCCCCGGCGCTCAACTTCAGTGAGTACCGGATTGAATCCCTCGGCGTTTAGGTCGCAGTCATCGACCTCCCATCCCCGCGCCTTCAGCTTCGATACCACTTCGGCGTGCAAGGCCGATGAAAAGGACTCGGGGCACGGATGCGCGAAGAGAACGAGGGCACGTGTCATGGCATTACATTAAGAAGGCACTGGAACTCATTCGGCTGCTTGAATTTTCGGATAGGCATACATCCGTTCGTAGGCCCAATTGGGGTCATCCCAGGCAATC
>JBCDFD010000026.1:0-20674 GCA_039178645.1 Pseudomonadota bacterium
GATCTGAAATATGGCATATTATCGGGGCCGGGAGGAAGCCACATGATAACAACAGTCCTGTTCGACAAGGACGGAACTCTCTTTGACTTTCAAAAGTCTTGGGCAAATTGGTCCGCTCGGTTTCTGTTGGAATTGTGCCGTGGTGATGTGGCAAAGGCTGCCGAGATGTCGGACGCCGTTGGATATGATTTGGATGCCAGAGCATTCTGCGATGACAGTGTCCTGGTTTCGGGGACACCCGGCGATATCGCAGAACACCTGCTTCCCTTTGTGCCAGGAATGTCGCCGTCTGGCCTGATTGCGCGCATGAATGTCATGGCGGCTGACGCCCCTCAGGTGGAGGCCACGCCTCTGCAACCTTTGATGTTAGCGCTCAAAGCACGTGGTTTGCGGCTCGGTGTGATCACCAATGACAACATTTTGCCGACGAAGTCACATTTGCGTGCCGTGGGTATCGCTCACCATATGGACAGGATCATCGGCTCTGACTCAGGCTTTGGTGAAAAGCCAAACTGTGGCCAGATCATGGCCTTCTGGGACCTGTGTGGCGGGTCGCCTGCCGAGACGGTGATGGTCGGCGACAGCGTCCATGATTTGATGGCCGCTAGGGCAGCGGGTTGTGTGGGCGTCGGCGTCATGACGGGTGTTTCGCCGCGGTCCATGCTTGCGCCTCTCGCCGATGCGGTTCTCAATGACGTGTCAGAGTTGCCCGATTTCCTGGACGCAATGGAATCACCAGGCGTGTCCGCCGCATAGGTTCGCCTGCTTTTTGACCGAAATGGTCGAGAACTTAAAAATTTACATTTTCTTCAAGTGCTTAAATCCCGTACCAATTTCAACCTGAGGGCGTAGATGTGCGCCATGGGCGCCCGCCCAGATAAATCTTATGGACTTGGTCTACTGAGTTTAGGTCACTGTTAACTGCTGAAACTTACCCTAGCGGTCAAGTTAGGGGAGGCCCATCTGATGCATGGATTGGTCAACAAATCTATACAGTGCTTCGTGCGCGACACTTACGGTCCCGAAGTATGGGGTAAGGTCGCGGTGTGCGCCAACGTGGAACATGAGGGTTTTGAACCCATGCTCACCTATGAGGATCAGGTGACTCATGATCTTTTGCACGCCGCACAAACCGCGTTGCACAAGCCAATGGATGTGCTTTTGGAAGACCTGGGCACCTACCTCGTGTCCCATGAAAATGTCGAACGGCTTCGGCGTCTTTTGCGATTTGGTGGCGCCAGTTTCACGGACTTTCTTCACTCGCTAGAAGACCTGCCTGAACGGGCAAAACTTGCTGTCCCGGAATTGGACCTTCCGGCGATGGAGTTACGGTCGTTGGGCGACGGCCAATTCAAACTGGTCTGCTCCGCAGAGCAGTCAGGGTTTGCCCATGTCATGGTAGGATTGCTTAGGACCTTGGCTGACGACTACGGCGCTTTGGCCCTATTGGAATACGCTGGTGGCGCGGACGGTCGGGAAGAGGTCGATATCCACGTGCTCGACAGTGGATTCTCCTCGGGCCGGACATTCAGTCTCGCCGGTGAGGTGGAGGCCTAGCCATGACAGAGTTCAACCCTATGATGCTGGATCGGCTCATGCCGATGTCGTTGGTGACCGATGCCACTGGCAATGTGATCCACGTGGCTCCCACTTTGGCAAAAACCCGCGCGGAGGGCTTTTTCGAAGGCCGTTCGATCTTTGACCTCTTCCAATTCCGGCGACCCAATGCGGTGGCGACGGTGGATGATCTGCTGGAAAATGCGGATGTTCCAATGCGGTTGGCTTTCTCATCGCCTCCGCAAACGGACCTGCGCGGGACGGTTTCCGAAGGACCAGGCGGCGGCGTTGTGATGAACCTGTCCTTTGGTCTTTCGATACTTGACGCGATCCGAACCTATGGCCTTCACCTGACGGACTTCGCAGCCACCGATCCGACCATGGAAATGCTTTACTTGATTGAAGCGAAATCTGCGGCCATGGAAGAAACCCATGCGCTCAATCGCAGGCTCCAAGGCGCCCGGATCGCTGCGGAAGAGCAAGCCTTCACAGACACACTGACCGGATTGAAAAACCGCCGCGCGTTGGATCACATCCTGACGCGGTACCACGCGACTGAGGTTGAGTTCACCCTGTTGGGCATCGATCTCGACTACTTCAAATCGGTGAATGACACGTTTGGCCATGCCGCGGGCGACCATGTGCTCCAGGTGGTTGCACGAAAACTCGTTTCAGCGACTGGCCCAGACGACACAGTGGCGCGCGTGGGCGGTGACGAACTCATGATCTTGCTCAAAGGGAAAACGGACACGGCACAAGCCAAGGCCTTCGCCATAGGGGTGATCAAGGATCTCGAAGAGCCTATCCCATTTGAAGGCAACACCTGCCTGATCTCTGCCAGTATTGGCATTGCAGCCACAAATCAGTTCACGCCATGGAGCGCGGATTGTTTGCTCGCGACGGTGGATTCCACACTCTACATTTCAAAGAATGACGGGCGAGGCCGGGCTACCGTTTATGAACACGGCATGTGCCGGAAAATGTGCAGTGGCCGCAAAGACTGCGTTTCGTTGAACCTTCACAAAAAGCGCTCGGGTGGCCGTTTGGAAGCGCGCAGCGTGTAGGTGGGAAACCAAGCCCAGCGTGCATCGCGCAATTTGCATGGAAAAGTCGGGCTAGTCCTTGGACTTCAAAAGCGAACTGACAAAGTCGTAGCCAGCAAACAGCGTCACGATGGTGACCACGGCGATCAGGTCGGGTTCTGGCACATGCCAGACCAGGATGCCGAGGAACGCAGCCAGTAGGCCCAAGGCGGCCAGCGCCATTACGAACTTCATGCCGTTTCTCCTTGTGTCAGCGATTGCCAAAGCCAGTCCGCAGTTCGCAACAACCGCCCATCCGACCCTTTTGGTCCGACCAGTTGCACGCCCATGGGAAGTCCGTTTTCGGCTGTCAAAACAGGGATGGTTACGGCAGGGGTGCCGCAAAAGGTCCACATTCCGTTGAAAATCGAGTCACCGGTGCTGTCCAGCCCTTTGGGAGCAGGCCCAAGCGCGGCGGGTGTCAGGATGGCATCGCACCGTTCAAAAATCTCGTCGAGACCGGCTGTGAGGATGCTCTGCCAATCCAGTGCGGAAAGGTAGTCACGGGCGGAAATAGCTTCACCTGCCTCGATGCCTTCCACGGTTTTTGGCCCCAACTGATCTCGGGATTTGCCATAAGTGTAATAGTTTCGCGCCATTTCTGCGAAGTTGATCACCCCTCGCTGGTGTGCGGCTTGGCCGAAAGCACTGGGCAAGGGCGCTTCGAACACCTGGTCGCTCAAATGCTTGGCCATCTGCTCAAAGGCTTGCCTGGTGTCTTCGTCGGCTTGATCCCACCCCGGCGGTTTCACAAAGGCAAATACTGGGGGCAGGGGTGCGCCTGCGTTCACCGTGTCCAGAAGCTTCGGGTGCGGTGCCAGAGCCGTGGCCGCATCGCCTTCGTCCGCGCCAAACAACACTTCTGCAAACATGGCTGCATCGTTGGGTGTGCGACCGAAAACACCGAGCGTATCGAGGGTTTGAGATTGTTTGAGCGCTCCGGTTCGTGGGATCGCTCCAAAGGTTGGCTTGAAGCCGCAGACTCCACAGAAGGACGCTGGGCGGATAATCGACCCGCCGGTCTGAGTGCCGATGGTCAACGGTGCCATGGCCGCTGCCACCGCCGCCGCAGACCCCGACGAAGACCCACCTGGGGTGTGATCCAGGTTATGTGGGTTGCGTGTGGGGCCAGGCTGCATGAAGGCAAGCTCTGTTGTCACGGTCTTGCCCAGGATCACCGCGCCATTTGCTTTCAACTGCTTGACCACAAATGCGTCCACCAGTGGCACCCGACCTTTGTCCACATCGCAGCCGTTTTGCGTCGGTATTTTGGCCGTATCGATGACGTCCTTCAGACCAACCGGCAATCCATGCAACGCCCCCAACGGCCGACCGGTTTTGCGATAGCGGTCCAGTTCCGCCGCCTGCGCGCGCACGTAGCCGGGATCGTGCCAGGCCCAGGCCTGAACCTTTGGCTCTTCTGCTGCGATTTGGGCGAGGTAAGCCTCGGCCAAGTCCGTTGCGGTCAGGGCTCCCGTGGCGATGCGGTCGCGCAAGGTGACCGCATCAAGGGACAGTATCTCAGCTGCCATAGATCAAGTTCGGTAGATAGAAGACGATGTTGGGGAACAGGTACATGAGAACCATACTTATGAACACGCATAACAGGAACGGCATGCAACCCGAGAAAATCTGCGTCAGCTTCACTTGCGGCGGCGCGATCCCTTTGAGGTAGTAGGCCGACATGGCCATGGGCGGGGTCAGGAACGAGGTCTGCAAGTTCAGCGCCACCAAGATGCCGAAGAACAGCGGATCAATTCCGAAGAAGGGCAAGATCGGCAGGAAGATCGGCACGAAGATGATGATGATCTCAGACCATTCTAGCGGCCACCCCAGGAGGAAGATGATCAACTGCGCCATGATCAGGAATTGCACGGCGGTGATGTCCAATCCTTTGACGAAGTCCGCAATCACGTGCTCGCCGCCCAGGTAGGAGAAGATCGACGCAAAGATGTAGCTGCCCACGAACAGCCAACAAACCATCGCAGTGGTGCGGGCTGTGAGGTAGACGCTCTCTCGTAGGCGATCCCAGGTCATGGACCCATAGGCAATGGCGAGGAAGATACCGCCAAGGGCGCCGATGGCTGCTGCTTCGGTGGGTGTGGCGAGCCCGAACAGGATTGATCCCAGCACCGAGAATATCAGAAACGCCAGCGGTAGAAACGATGTGGCGATCATGAACAGCAGCCTGCTCATGGGCACATCGGGGATGTCCTCTGCCGATGGACGGGGCGCCACAGACGGCTGCATCACCGACCGGCCTATGACGTAAAGCAGGTAGAGACCAACCAGAGTTAAGCCGGGCAAAAGTGCTCCGGCGTAGAGCCGAACGATGGAAACATTTGAAGCCGCAGCGTAGACGATCAACATGATCGACGGTGGTATCAGGATGCCAAGCGTGCCACCGGCGCAAATGATGCCTGAGGCAAACGAGTTGTCATACCGTGCTTTGAGCATCGCGGGCAGGGCCAGAAGACCCATCAGTGTCACAACCGCGCCGACAATACCCGTGGCCGTTGCAAACAGCGCGCAAGTGATGAGCGCGGCCACACCCATGGACCCAGGGATGTTCTTTGCCGCAATGTTCAGGGTTGTGAACAATCGGTCCACGATATTGGCCCGCTCCACGATGTAGCCCATGAACAGGAACAGCGGCACCGCCGTGAGAACCTCGTTCGACATCACCGTGAACGTCTGGTTTATGAACAGGTCAAAGACCCTGTTGTTGAGAAACCCCTCCCAATAGGCAGTGGTTTGTTCCCACCAAGTGGCGTCTTCGCCCAGGCGGTTGTAGTCGCGCCACATTCGGCGTTCATCCCAATAGGCGTAGTAGCCAAAGCCAATGCCCATGGCCATGAGCGTGAAGGCGATGGGAAAACCCAGGAAAACCATGAAGATAAAAATGCCCAGCATCGCCAGGGCGATCATTGGATCGGTCATGGGTGCGCATCCTCATCGGTTTTGTTGGCTTGTTTGATGAGGAGGTCTTCGGTCTCCTCCACGTCTTCGTCGGCGGTGAGCCATTCGTTGCGCCGAATCGCGTGGATGCAGCGGCACACTTGGGCGATGCCCTGGATGAACAGCAGAATACCCGCCACCACGATGATAGTCTTGAATTGGTAAATCGGGACGCCCGCAGGGCTGTTCACCGACACTTCGCCGAACTGCCAGGACCGTGCGGCGTATTTCCACCCGGCGAAGATCAGTGCCAAAACACCGGGAAAGAAAAATAGGATATAGAGCGTCAGGTCCATGCGGGCCTGGGTCTTGGGCTGCCAATTGCGATAGAGGAAGTCGCCGCGCACCATACCATTGCGGCTGAGCGTGTAGGCTCCGGCCATCATGAACAACGTGCCGTACAGGATGAAGGACACATCCAACGCCCACGCGGTGGGGCTGTTGAGGACATAGCGGACGAACACCTCGTATCCGGTGCCGAGCGCCATGAGCAGGATCAGCCAGGCAAACGCCTTTCCGAACCATGCCGACAGATTGTCGGCAAAGCGAATGTAGGCATACATTTTTGGAACTTTCGCAGCAGCAGTCAGAGTGCGCCCCGCCCGAGGCTTTTGTCTGGGGCAGGGCGCGAAAATGTCAGGTTTAGCCGAGCTTCAGCTTGCCTGGGAAGTAATGCTCGTAGGCCAGGGCGTAGTCGGGTGCGTTCATCAGTTCGTAGAACACAACTTGCTCTGTCCACGCACGCTGGCTGTCGAGAACCTTTTTCATGAACGGATCCTCTTCCAGCGTTGGGATCAACTGATCCCAAGCTGCGATTTGCGCATCCAGGATGTCTTTGGACGTCCGGTGCACGGTCACGCCGCCCTCGTTCTGCAACCACTGAAGGTCCGCCGAATAGCGACGCATCGCTTTGGCGGTGTTCGCGGTGGAGACCGCTTCGACTGCGTGCACGAGGATCGCGCGCAGGTCTGGGTCCAGGTCTTCCATGAAGAACTTGGAGAACAGGAATTCGAAGCTTTCTGACGCCTGGTGGTAGGACGACAGGTAGTAGTTCTTGGCCACGTCGTGAGCGCCGAAGTCTTTGTCCGAGCTTGGGTTGTTGAATTCGAACGCGTCGATCACACCGCGCTCCATGGCTGGCACGATTTCACCGCCTGGTAGCTGTGCCACGGACATGCCCATGGACTGGAGCAGGTCGGCCGCGAGCCCCACGGTGCGGTACTTGAAGCCGTTGAGGTCGGATGCTTGGTTCACTTCGCCTTTGAACCAGCCAAACGGCTGCGCGAACATGGGGAAGCCCATGTAGCCTTCCACGTCCAGGCCCATCACGTCTTGGGTCAGCTCGTCGTAGAGTTCCTTGCCGCCACCTTCGTAGAACCAGCTGAGCATGGTTGTGGCGGACCCACCGAACACGGGGCCGGTGCCGAAGAGCGAGGCCGCTTTGTTCTTGCCGTACCAGTACACCGGCACTGAGTGCGCCGCGTCCAGCAAACCGTCGTTCACAGCATCAAGCACCTGGAATGCCGCAACCACTGCGCCTGCGGGCAGCAGGTCAATTTTCAGACGGCCACCGGACATGGCCTCCACTCGGTTCACATAGTCCTGAGCAAAGTCCTGCCAGATGTTGGATGCCGACCAGGAGGTCTGCATTTTCATCACGAGCGGTGCCTGTGCGAGAACGGCCGGAGCGGCCAGAGTGGTTGCACCACCGGCAATCGCCGTGGTCCGCAGGAAATTCCTGCGGTTCATTGTCTTGTCAGACATTATTTCCTCCCTCGAAGCTCTTTTGCGAGCCTCATCTGTGCTTATCACAGAGTGCGCGCGACAACGCGCCGCGCCATCCCCGTGCACCTACAATTGGTTTATTTGGGCAAGCGTCAAGGGGGTATCGCCTGAAATTGGCGTCAAATTCGGTATTTTGGTCAGAAAAATGATCCAAAAATGATGGGTGCCTGAGTCGTTGTGTCGAAGACCGACGTCACTGGTCTATGGCGTATTGCCGCAAGACATCCAAAGGCACCACATCCAGCGCCGACTTGTGGGTCGAAGACAGACGAACCTGCGGAGCTGCCCCATCTTCATGGGCTTGCAGAAACCGCGCGGCGCACAGGCACCATTGATCCCCGGCCTTGAGCCCTGGAAAACTGTACTCGGGCCGCGGGGTGGACAGATCGTTGCCCACGTATTTTGAAAACGCCAGAAATTCATCAGTCATTACCGCGCACACGGTGTGGCTGCCTTGGTCCGTCGGACCGGTGTCGCAACACCCATCGCGGAAAAACCCGGTGAGCGGGTCGCGAGAACAGGACGTCAGGTCTTCGCCGAGAACGTTGATAGACGGGTACTTCATGGGGCCATCCCAACCGGTTCATTTGCTTGGTTAATCGGCACATAAGCCGACTGTGATGTAACTCAACCAAAGCGTGAAAGTCACTCGTTTTGGTGCGCTTCGGACGAGGTTCACCGGAACTTATCCACCAGTCGTTGCAGTGCGCTTTTCCCGTCCTCAGGTTGCGCCTCTTCCGGCTTGACATTGGCTTGCCCCGTGTTCGCCATCGCGCCCTTGTTTTGCACCGACTTTGTGCCCGAGGATGGACGCGGCGGCGCAACCCGTAGGGCGACGGCGTTCATGAATTTTCCGCCGTCACCGGCAGCTAATGATGGCGCGCCATCGGATATCCCGCGCATCAGATCGTCCAACCATGTCGCATCGGCCTTGGGGAAATCGGACAAGACATAGCCTGGTACCCGGTCTTTGTGGCCCGGATGTCCAATCCCCAAACGCACCCGACCGTAACTGTCACCGATATGCGCGTGCAGTGACCGCAGTCCATTGTGTCCCGCATGCCCACCGCCGTGTTTCACCCGCGCCTTGCCTGGGGCCAGGTCCAATTCATCGTGGAACACCACCACATCCTCAGGCGCGATTTTGTAGAACCGCGCCGCTTCGCCCACCGATTGGCCAGAACGGTTCATGAAGGTTTCCGGCTTCAACAGCAGAACCTTGGTCCCGCCCAGGCTGCCCTTGCTCACCGATCCCTGAAATTTCGACCGCCACGGACCAAACCCATGGTCAGATGCAATCTGATCCAAGGCCATGAACCCAATATTGTGGCGGTTTTGGGCGTATTTCGGGCCAGGATTGCCGAGACCGACGAAAAGGCGCATGGGATCATATTCCACCTGTTGACGACAGGCTCCATCTGCCGTGTTTTGTGACGGATTTCCAGTGATGCGAAAGGGCGAACCATGTATCTGACCATGAACCGGTTCAAAGTGAAGTTGGGCCAAGAGGACGCGTTTGAGGCGGTTTGGAAAAGTCGCGACAGTCATTTGAACACAGTTCCCGGCTTCAAGGCGTTCCACCTGATGAAAGGCGGCGAAAAAGACGGCTACCGGCTTTACGCCTCGCACACCTCTTGGGACAGCGAACAGGCGTTCCAGGACTGGACCAAGTCCGAAGCCTTTCGCATG
Organism: Pseudomonadota bacterium; assembly: GCA_039178645.1. Classification (GTDB taxonomy): domain Bacteria; phylum Pseudomonadota; class Alphaproteobacteria; order Rhodobacterales; family Rhodobacteraceae; genus Mangrovicoccus. The sequence goes on from JBCDFD010000026.1 coordinate 9,072, forward strand.
GCCCACAAAGGCGCCAAGGGGCACAGCGAGATGTACGACGGCCCCCCTGAGTTGGAGATTTTCGAAACGGTCCAAAGCCTGACCTGATTTCCGGCCATGCCGCGCGCTTGGCAGCGGATGCTTTCCGGGCGTCGGTTGGACCTGCTCGATCCGACTCCCATGGATATCGAGGTCGAGGACATCGCCCACGGTCTCGCCTTCGTGGCCCGTTGGAACGGGCAGACCAGCGGGGATTGGCCCTATTCGGTGGCGGAACATTCGCTGTTGGTGGAGGTGCTCTACACCCGCATGTGCCCTGGCGCGCCGGTAAAATGGCGGTTGGCGGCGCTTCTCCATGACGCGCCCGAATATGTGATCGGTGACATGATTTCGCCGGTGAAGGCTGCCGTGGGTCCAGGCTATGGCGAATTGGACGCCCGGCTGACCGCCGCCATCCATTTGCGGTTTGGGTTGCCAGCTCAATTGCCCAAAACTGTGAAGCAGGCGGTCAAACGGGCTGATAGGGTGTCGGCTTGGATGGAAGCCACTCAAATTGCGGGTTTTTCTGAGGTGGAGGCCACGAAGTTCTTTGGGCAGCCCAACCCTGAGATACTGTCTGGTCTGGACGTGTCTCTGCGCCCGCCCCGAGAGGTGCGCGACGACTACACGGCCCGTCACGCACAGTTGTTGTCCCTGATGTAACAGGGCCTCGCGCGGGCAGTTTCATAATTGCTGCGGCGCAGCAATTGGCTTAGGGTGAGGGCGAAGCATCACGGACAAGACCCATGACCGAACACAGCACCGTCACCCGCATGGCCCCCGGCGAAGCCAACGCCCAAATTGACGAGGCTTTGCAGGGATGGGCCATGTCCACCGCCGCGCCCACAAGCGCAGTTGAGCGCCCTTTCGATGTGCTCTTTGTCCACGGCATGGCGTCAGGCGGTTGGATGTGGAGCCAGGAATGGCTGAAGCAGTTCACCGACGCGGGTTATCGGACTTGGACCATCACATTGCCGGGCAGAGAACGGGGCAGCACGCTCGCCACGGACCCCGACGCGTTAGACAGGGCGCTGTCGCTCGCATTCCAACAGGGCAACCCAGAGGCTGCTCTGGATGCTTTGATGGCTGCAACGCCAGGGGCTCAGTTGTTCGACGGTCCCAGTTTGGACGATTTCGCCAACGCCATTGAAGACAGCATCAGTCAGATCGGCCGACCCACGGCCATCGTGTGCCATTCGCTCGGCGGGGCGGCGGCGCAAGTGCTGCTGCGACGTGGCAAAGCACCTGCGGCCACGGTGCTGCTCGCCTCTGTGCCGCCCTATGGCCTGTGGCGCGCCTCCATGGAAATGGCAGTGTTCAATCCAGCGCTTTTCTTCGCGCTGTGGGATTTCAGTTTGGCTGGGATCAATCCGCAGAACATGGATGTCATGCGCGCCAATCTGTTCCCCAATGGGATCACCACGCGGGACTTCAATGCGCTTGTTCCGCAACTCACCGATGAGTCACTGCGCGCCATGTCAGAGGCCATGGGCTTCCCACCCTTTGCGCCCTTGCCGATCCCGCGCGATGACGTTCTTGTGGTGGGCGGCAGCCGGGACCGTTTCATTCCGCTCCAAGACCTCTACGCCACCGCGCTCTATTATGGCGGCTTGCCCAAGGTGATTTCAGGTGCGGGCCACCTGATGATGCAAGAGGCGCTGGCTCCCGAAACCGCAGACGCAATTCTTGGGTATCTCAACAAACGCTCTTAGCTTTCAGACTCTGCAAAGCTCAAAGTGGTGGCGTGGTCGGGCGGCGGGCCCCGGTCTCGCCAAAGGCGAGAGTGGGGACATGGATTTCGCGGGCGACAGCCCGCGTCCTTTGGATCACGCCTGCCAGCGGCCTTCGAAATCTTTGGGAATCATCAGGATGCTGCGGTCCACATCAGCCAGGTTGGTCCGCCCGCAGAACGCCATCGACAGATCCATTTCGCGGTGCATCAGCTCCAACAGCTTTGTGACACCGGCCTCTCCCATGGCCCCAAGCGCGTAAACCATGGCGCGGCCAATCATTGTGCCTTTGGCTCCCAGAGCCACCGCTTTCAGCACGTCCTGACCCGACCGAATGCCGCTGTCGATCCAGACCTCGGTCTGGTCGCCCACCGCATCCACGATCTGCGGCAGCATCCGAATGGAACTCAACGCTCCGTCCAATTGCCGCCCGCCGTGGTTCGATACCACGATGGCGTCCGCCCCAATGTCCACGGCGCGGCGAGCGTCGTCGGGGTCCAGGATACCTTTGAGCACCACGGGTCCGTCCCACATGTCTATCAACCGTTTGAGACGCGTCCAATCCAAGGACGGATCAAACGCATTGGATGTCCAATCGAGCAGCGAAGCGGGGTCCGTGACGCCTTTGGCGTGCCCCACCACATTGCCAAATGTCCGGCGTTTGGTGCGCAACATCTGCGCGCCCCACCGCAGTTTGGTGGCGATGTTGATGACATTGGGCAAAGTCATCTTTGGCGGTGCCGAAAGGCCGTTTTTCAAATCCTTGTGCCGTTGCCCCATGATCTGCGTGTCCACGGTGATCACAATGCCCGAACAGCCCACAGCTCGCGCGCGCTCCATGAGCCTTTCCATGAAATCGTCGTCGCGCAGCGTGTAGACCTGGAGCCAGAACGGTTTTGTGGTATGCGCTGCCACATCTTCGATGGAACAGATCGACATTGTGGACAGGGTGAAGGGCACTCCGAAGGCTTCCGCCGCGCGGGCCGCCTTGATCTCTCCATCCGCCGATTGCATGCCCAGAAGTCCCACCGGTGCCATGGCGACCGGCATGGTCACGGTCTGACCGAGCATGGTTGTGGCCAAGGTCCGCCCGGTCATGTCCACGGCCACCCGTTGACGAAACCGCAGATCGGCGAAGTCAGTGCTGTTGTCCCGAAAGGTCTGTTCGGTCCAACTGCCGCTTTCGGCGTAATCGTAAAACATCTTGGGCACGCGGCGTTTGTAGAGCCGGAGCAGGTCTTCGATGTTTGTGATCACCGCCATAGGGTCGGGCTCAGGCGCGGTGCGCGCCTTCGGCCAGCGAACCCACAAAGGCGGCTATGTCCGCCGTTGGGTGTTTGTCCTCCACCATCTTCACAATGGCGCTGCCCACCACGGCCCCGTCGGCGATACTGGCAATGGACTTAGCGTTTTCCGGTGTTCGGATCCCAAAGCCCACGATCACTGGCAAATCCGTGGCCGCTTTGATCCGTGACACCTCCGGGCCCACGTCCGTGGCTTGCGCCGCAGCGGCACCGGTGATGCCTGTGATCGACACATAGTACACAAAGCCTGATGTGTTTTTGAGCACCGCGGGCAGACGGTCTGCGTCCGTGGTTGGTGTTGCCAAGCGGATGAAGTTAAGCCCCGCCGCTTGGGCCGGAACGCACAGTTCATCGTCCTCTTCGGGGGGCAGGTCCACAACGATCAGCCCGTCGATCCCAGCGGCTTTGGCGTCCGAGAGAAAGGTTTCCACACCCCGGTTATAAATCGGGTTGTAGTATCCCATCATCACGATGGGAGTGGTGTCGTCTTCGGTGCGGAAGGCACGGGCGAGATCGAGGGTTTTTTCCAAGGTTTGACCCGCTTCCAAAGCGCGCTGACCAGCCAACTGAATGGTAGGCCCGTCCGCCATTGGATCGGTGAAGGGTAGACCCAATTCGATAATGTCCACTCCGGCAGCTGGGAGCGCACGCACCAGATCGAGCGACGTGTCATAGTCCGGGTCGCCCGCCATGACGTAGGCCACGAAGGCCTTTTTGCCTTCTGATTTCAGCCGCGCGAAAGTGTCGTCGATCCGTGTCATGGAGCCCCCTGCATTCTGGCAGGCGGTTTGGCCGATCTTCGCTTTCTTGTCCAGCGGCGTCGGGTGGGTGACGTGCCCCTATCAAAATGAGCCCGCCCTATGGGCGGGCACGACATGCTGCCGTTTGGCATGGCCATCTGTTGTGGTTCGGGGAGGTTCGGTCTTGGCCCGTCAGGCGTGGGCCTTGGCGCGCATCGGGACGTGGGTACAACTCACCGAAGCAAGATGCTCGACCAGCGTTTCTGCACTCACGGCCATGGCCATTTTCGCTATGGGGGTCTCTTGTGCGTGCAGCACCACCACGCGCGCACCGTCACTGGCTTCTTCGGCTATCAGCTTGGCAGGATCAGCTGGGGCGTGCGGGCCACTGAGTGCCAGGCGCTCGGCATCCCGCCTGGCCAATTCCAATTGCTCCTCACCCAAGTTGGGATCATGGAGGATTAGGTCGGCCTCTTGCAGTCTTTGGACCGCCGCCAATGTGAGGTGGTCGCGGACGCCGTCGCTGGGGATAAAGCTAATCAGCCCGCTTGCGGTGCTGTCCGGTGCGCCACCTGCGTCGATGGCGGATTTGATGAGCCTGGCCGCTTCGCGTTCGCCTCCGCTGGCGTGGCGGCGGCGCGGGGTTTCCAGAAACACCCATCGCCAAAAGGCGCGGCGGCGGTTTTGGGGTACGCGCATGGCCACGGCATCACGCAGGCGCCCGGCCAAGGCGGCGAGATCGCCCAAGCGTGGCTCAAGCATTTCTTCGACGCGGGTTTTGATTTGGCGGGCGAGCACGGGCGCGGTGCCTTCGGTGCCGATGGCCACCACCACAGGGTCGCGGTCGACAATGGATGGTGTGAGCGCATCGCACAGGCTCGGTTGGTCCACCACATTCACGAGCGCGCCCCCAGCTTTGGCCAAGTCATGGAGCGCGGCATCCAACCCTGGGCATCCGGTGGCCACAAAGACAATGGCTTTGCCTGAACAGCCCTTGGCGCTTGGCGCGGACGCGTCATGGACTATCGCACCCTCGCTGGCCAGACCATCCAGTTCCAGGTCCAACGCGGGGGCTTGGACGGTGATCCGTGCTTCGGTCTTCCGCAACAGCCTGCATTTCTGGGCGGCCTGTTCACCACCGCCCAAGATGAGCACGTCGCGGCCTGCCATTTGCAGGAACATGGGGAATGTTTTCATCGCTGAACTCTTAGCTTTCAGCGGAAGATAGGTCGAGGGCCCGCGAGGGGCAGGCCCTCCGCCCCAAGATCAGGGCGCCATCACGTCATTTGCCGCCGCAAGGAGCGCGTCTGCGATAAAATCAAGCTCTTGCAAGGTCAGTCGTGCGGGCAGGCGCACGTCGCAGGCGCGCATGAGCATGGCGCGGGTTTGGGGCAGGTCTGGGATGTCACCCAGGAACTCCCAATTCCAGAACGCGCGGGCGTTGTTGGTGGTCATGCCGAAGATTTGCACCGACACGCCGCGTTCCTTGGCAGCGGCAGCAAAGGCGGTGGTTTGTTCGTCGCTCAGCCCCTCAAGTGAGAACTGAATGGAATCCGGTGCGCGGGTTTCCGCGGGCAAACACGGCGGCACATTGAGCCACGGGGAGGTGTTCAACCGGTTGGCCACATAATCATGGTTGCGCAGGCCATCGCGCACGCGGCGGTCCAGCTCATCCAACTGAGGCCGCACCAAGGCGGCGCTGAGGTTGTTGAGGCGTGTATTGTAGAGAGGCAGTTTGTTCTGCCAGCGTTCCACCGCTTCGGCGACCACTTCGTGCTTTTGCCAGTTGTGTTCGTACGCCCCGGACATAATCACGGCGCGGGCGATGATTTCAGGATCATCGGTGATCAGCATCCCACCTTCGCCCGCGTTGAGGAGCTTGTAGGACTGGAAGCTGAAGCAACCGATCTTGCCCAGCGTGCCAATTTTCTGGCCGTTCCAGAGCGTGCCGAGCGAGTGAGCGGCGTCTTCGATCACGGGCAGGCCACGGTCTTCGGCCAGTTTCAAAATCGCATCCATGTCGGATGTGTGACCGCGCATGTGGCTGATTAGGATCGCTGAAATATCGTCGGTCAGCTTGGCCTCGAAGTCTGCCATATCGATGCGATAATTGTCAGCCACTTCCACTAGCACCGGCAAGCAATCGGCGTGAACCACGGCGGAGGGCACTGCGCCAAACGTGAAGGCTGGGATTAGCACCTTGGCCCCGCGGGGCAGGTCCAGTGATTTCAGGGACAGGAAAAGCGCTGCCGAACAGGAAGCCACCGCTAGGGCAAATCGGCAGCCCATCATTTCCGCAAATTCACGTTCCAGCAGAGTCACCGGCGCATCGGCCTTGGCGGTGTAGCGGAACAGGTCACCGGATTTCAGCAAATCCTGGACCGCATCCCAAGCCGCGTCTGGGATGGGTTCTGCGTCATAGACGTTGGGGGCCTGCTTCTCGGCTGGGGCGGGCTGGTGAATTTGGCGCAGATCGTCGGGCATTTTCGGATTTCCTGAAAGTCTGTTTCGGAAAATCCATAAACGAATTTGTGTGACAGGACCATGACGAATCCAAAGAGCGGATCAAGATCGTTAAATTTGCCACACAATCTAGGTTCCCTTGGCACGTCATTTGCGCCGAGGTCGTGACGATCCGGTGGTCAAAGGTGGTTTGCGTTTGCTTCGCCCAGATGGGTCTTCGGTACCGGCTAAACTGTTCCGCGAAGGAAATGGGCCATCCACTGGGATACGGTCAGGCTGTCGACGGGCAGGGCGGTGTCGGATTGCGCTCGGTCCATGTCTTCGTCCCGATAGCTGCCCGTGCCGCGGCGCGCTGTGATGAGGTCGCTTAGCAGCGGGTTGGAAATCTCGGGATGGGGTTGCAAGGTGAGCACGTGGTCGTCCATGCGCAGGCCGGCGATGGCACAGCCTTCGGCTTGGGCAATCACCTCTGCCCCCTCGGGCGCATCTAAAACTTGGTCCTGGTGCCACGCGTTCAACGACGCTGACCCAAAGCCTTCGATTTGATAGTCCTGTCGGCCGAGCTTCCAGCCTCCTTGGAATTTTTCCACCCGTCCACCGAGCGCTTGGGCGATGATTTGATGGCCGAAGCATATGCCCAACATGGGAATTTTGGCGGAGGCGATGTCGCGAATGAATTGTTCCAGCGGTGGGATGAAAGCGTGATCCTCGTAGGCGCCGAACGGTGATCCAGTCAGCAGCCAGGCGTCAGCGTCGCGCACGCTTTCAGGGAACTCCATGTCCACCACTGCCCAATTGGTGAAGCTCAGGTCGGTTTCATCGGCGAACAGTGTGTGAAACCAAGCATCATAGTTGCCATGGCGTTCGATCACATATTCCGCGGAATGCCCGCATTGCAGGATGCCAACGTTGGTTTTTGACATGGGCTAGGCGGCCTCCATGAGCGCCCGTTGTGTTTCGGCCTGGGACAAGTGCGCAACCGTCGCTTGTTCTTGCCGTTTGATGGCGGTGAGGGCTTCAATGAGTTCGGGCGGAAATATCCTGGCCATACGGGGTGATACGCTGAAGCGTTCTATGGCTGAATCCCAGTCCAGCGGGACTTGCAGGACCCGTCGGTCATAGGCGCTGCCGATGATAGGTTCCGGTGGGCTCAGGTCGTCCTCGATGCCCGCAACCGCGCCGCCCAGCACAGCAGCCAGGGCGAGGTATGGGTTGGCGTCGGAACCGGCGGTGCGGTGTTCGATCCGTCGTTCCGCAGGGTCTCCGGCAGGGATACGCAAGGCACAGGTGCGATTTTCATATCCCCAAGACGCGCCGGTCGGTGCAAGGCTATCGGATCCATACCGTGCGTAGCTGGATGCGTGCGGTGCGAAGGCGAGCATGGCCCCGGGCAGACACGACACGCCGCCTGCCACCGCTTGGCGCAAGAGGTCCGACCCGGCCTGGAGGCCGTTGTCGAACACGTTGGCCTTGTTCGATGCCATGGCCCAGAAGCCAAGATGCATTCCGCTGCCCGGTTGATCGTCGAAGGGTTTTGCCACAAAGGCCGCCGCCATGCCCTGGGCTCGAGCGGTGCCACGGATCAGGGCCTTCGCCAGCCACAGGTCATCGGCGGCACGCATCGCCTGTGTGGGTTTGAACTTCAGCCGAAACTGCGCAGGTCCCATCCCCGATTGCAAATCTTCCAGAGCGATGCCCATCGCCTCGGCTCCCGCAAACAGCGCATCGAAGAACGGAGCAAAGGCGTCCACCTGTGCCAAACTACCGGCCTGCGCGGCGCTGAGTGGGCGGCCAGTGTCCTGGGCGTGGGCGGGTGTCATCACGGGGCCGGTGTCGTCAACCAAGTAGAATTCAAGCGCAGGGGCTACGGTGACCTTCCAGTTGCGTTTGGCCCACCGTGACAGCACGCGCGCCAGGGCGTGGCGTGGGCAAAGCGGGGACGGGCGACCGTCTTCGGTGAACATCCACATCGGGATAATCGCCGCCGATTGCACAAGCCAGGGCATGGGCACTGGGCCGCGATCTGTGACTCGCAATTGACCGTCCCCGGTGGCACCGCTCACCGGTTCGCTGGCGCGCCCAAACAGGTCAAGACCGAGCGTGGCCAGCGGCATCCGCAGACCGGAAAATTCCAGCTTCGCCGCCGCATCGCCGGGCATCCGCGCCCCGCGCATGATCCCGCCGAGGTCCGCGCAGGCGGTGCGCAGGCTATTTGCGTCAATGTCCATTTATCGCTCTCACCGCACCAACTGCATCCGTATCTTCAGACGCGGGCGGCTTTCGGGGGCCAAGTGCCGGTTCAACCGTTTGTTCGCTCGACCGAAGGCATAGATCAGGATCAAAGTCAGCACGACGAAGTATCCCGCCACAATGGGGTACGGGATGAACGGGTTGAACGTCCGGTCGGCGAAGTAGCTGGCATAGTAGAGCGCGTCTCCCTGCTGGCGCCACGCGGGGAAGCCCGAGAAATAGACCAAAGTGGTGGCGTGGAACAGGAATATGGCTTCATTGGTGTAGGCTGGCCAGGCCAAACGCAGCATGGTGGGGAAGGTGATACGCCGAAACTTGGTCCAGCCCGACATGCCGTAGGCCTCGGCGGCCTCCAAATCACCGCGTGGCACGGCCTTCAGTGCGCCGTAGAAAATCTCACCGGCGTAGGCGGCTGTGTTCAGGAACAGGACGATGAGCGCCCCGGCCCAAGCGCGGGTGAGCCATCGGGTCTCTGCCGTGATTTCCACGATGAACAGATTGATCTCGATGCCATTGCGAGGGAGCAGCACGAAGGCTTCGTAGGCCAGAAAAAACTGGATAAAGAGCGGCGAGCCGCGGAACAGGAACACGAACCACTCGGCGGGTTTTCGGGCGATTGGAGAGCTTGAGGCTTTGCCCACGGCCAGCGTCACGGACAGACAAAATCCCAAAGCCAAGGCGCACAGGCCGAAGTACACGTTCCAGATCATTCCAGATCCAATGAGCGTGAATTGTTCACACAGAGTGATGTCTGCCCTTGGCAGCAACCGTTCCCCGTACCCGAGGCTCCGCAATCCATAGTCCTGGATGGTTTGCCAACAACTCATGTGGCTGCCCCCGCCATGGCTTGCCCGTGACTCAAGCGCGCCATCAGACGTTTGAACACCCGTTCCGATACGGATGTCATGGCCAAGTAGAACACCAATAGGCCTAGGAAGTAGTAGAGTCGCCAGTCTGGGTGAGGGTAAGCGAAGGTCGATGTCTTAGCTCCGCCCAGTTCACGGGCCCAATAGACGATGTCTTCGACCCCGAGAAGGAACAGGAGCGGCGTCGCTTTGACCAGGATTTGCCACAGGTTTGACAGGCCGGGCAGGGCATAAATCCACATCTGTGGGACCATCACACGCCAGAACGTCTGGCGTGGTGTCATGCCGTAGGCTTCGGCGGTCTCCAGTTGGGGGCGTGGGACCGCCTTCATGGCCCCTGACAACACATTGGCGGCGAAGGCGCCGAAGACGATGGCGAAGGCCAGAACCGCCAGGGCAAACCCGTAGGTTTCGTGTAGCCATTGGGGCGATGTGCTTAAGGGTAGTTTCGCAGGGTCGCACACCACGAAATCGCTGCCTTGGCGGATGGGTTCTGACCAATCCGGGCAGCGTGATTGGTGGCGCATCCATTCAAACAATTGGTCCAACGCGATGGGCACGAACAGAAAGAACACGATGTCCGGCACGCCGCGCACCATGGCGGTGTAGCCTTGGCCCAGCCACCGCAACGGCGGGATGCGTGACCGCGACGCCACCGCCCCGCCGAACCCAAACAGCAGAGCAGCGGGTGCGGTGATCGCCAGCAAAAGCAGGACCGTTCCGAAAGATGCGTAAAACGCCATGTGTTTACCGTTGGTCAGGTAGCAGACCATCCACGGCCAGGCGTCCAACACGCTGGGATCGGCACAATACTCAAACATCGTTCACCATTTGGGGTTGAGGGGCCAGGGTACGCAGAACCGCGTCGGTCACTAGGCTCGGGTTTTCCAGCTGCGGCAGGTGACCCAGGCCGGATAGGCGATGCAGGGAAACGCACAGGGCACCGGCCAGCGCTTCACCGCGCGCCAAGGGGATCCAAGGGTCGTCCTCACCCCAAAGCACGGACACCGGGCATCGCATCTTAGACAACAGCGGTTCAAACTCCGCGGTCAGTGCTTCCTCTGCCAGGGCGAATTGCGTGTAGAACGCCGATTGACCTTCTGCCGATAACCAGGGCTCCAACAACCTCTCCCGGTCCTGGTCTGGAATGGGCCGCGCCAAAGCCCCGGCAATATAGGCGTCCGCGATGCCCCTATGGATATGGGGTGGCACGCCTTGGAATGCCTCGATGTGTTGGCCCACATGGTCGAAGAAAGCCGACCCCCAGGGGCGCATGGCCACAACGTTCATCAGCACAAGTTGGCTCAGGTCCCGACCGTGAAGAAGGTGCGCCCGCAGGCTGACTGCGCCACCGAAATCATGGGCAAGCACAGCGGGCTTATCCAACTGCCAATGGTCCAACATTTCCCCAAACACATGGCCTTGCAGCGCCAAGGACGGCGGTTCGGGCGGGGACATTTCGGACTGTCCGAAGCCAGGCATGTCAAACCAATAGACGGTGAAGTGCTGGGCCAGCGTCGGGATCACCCGGTGCCACGCATATGACGACCAGGGCCATCCATGGGCCAGCACCAATGCAGGGCCGTCTCCCGCTGATCCAGCGGCGACGGAGCCGCCACTGGTGTCGAACCGTTGATCCAGATGCCAATCGTTCATGTCAGATGGACACGGCCACCAAGGGCCCTCTCCCTGGGAGGAAGAGGGCAGGGGCGAGGGGGAGGTCCCTCACCACCCAGATCACTCGTAGGGGTAAGTGGTGGTGTCTTCGCCAAACCACTTGATCAACATGGTGTTGAGCGACCCGTCTTCTTTCATCGTGTCAATGGCGGCGTTGAAGGTGGCTTTCAACTCGGTGTCGCTCTCGCGCAGACCAAGGCCGATGCCGCCACCCAGTGGCACGGGATCGCCTGCCCAAACCAGATCGGTTTCTGCGACGATGGGGGCTAGGAAGTCCATGTCCGCCAAGACTGCATCCGCCTCGCCGTTGCGCACAGCTGCGATGGTCTCATCCGGTGTGGCAAACTCGATCAGGGTCGCGCCGCTGGCCGCCACATGGCCCGCCTGGATGGTCGCTGTTTGTGCGGCGACTACGCCTGCCGAGGTGTCTGTACCTTCTTCCATGGCCGCATAGCGTGACGCCGCCGGTGGATAGTAGTTCTGGGTGAAATCGATAACCTCGTCCCGCTCAGCCGTGATCGACATGCCCGCGATGATGGTGTCGTAGTTGCCCGA
>JBCDFD010000027.1:0-20335 GCA_039178645.1 Pseudomonadota bacterium
GGTTCAGAAATCGCCACCGCTGCGCGTCGAACCGAGCCAAATTGCCGTCCGGCAGAGCGATGACGTTTGCGCCATTGGCCACATCGCGAACCATTTCGCCGTCACTGTGGTTGATGACATAGAGCGACCGTGGTCCAAACAGCCCGCCATAATGGCGCAACCAATGGCGCAGGAACACCTCGTCGTCCCGCACCATGGTCAGGCAAGCGACAGAAAGCGGACCGGAGGGCATGGGAACCCTCTAGTGCAATGTGGTTAACGCAGCCCTTTATGCGGTCAGTTTTCCCAACAGCCGCGCCCAGGATCGAGTGCCTTTCTGGAAGCACTCCACATCGTATTTCTCATTAGGCGAATGAATCTGGTCATCGTCGCGCCCAAATCCCATCAGCACGCTATCCATTCCTAGGACGTCTTGGAAGTAGCCCGCCACCGGAATGGACCCGCCGCATCCCACAAAGGCGGCGTCCACGCCCCATTCCTCGGTCAGCGCAGTGCGCGCGTGGCCAAAGATCGGATGGCCCGTGCCCATGACGCTGGCGGGCGAGGCCCCATGATCGGCAAATTCCACGGTGCAGTCGTCCGGGACCATCGAGCGGACCTGTGCCCGGAAATTGTCGCGGATTGTGTGGGGGTTTTGCTGACCCACAAGGCGGAAACTGATTTTCGCAGACGCTTGGGACGGCAGCACGGTTTTGAACCCCGCCCCGGTGTAGCCCCCGATAATGCCGTTCACCTCGCAGGTGGGTTCGGACCAGACCATCTGTAACGGCAGTTTCCCTTGCTCACCGGCTGCTTTTGCCAGTCCCACATCGCCCAGGAAGTTCGCCAGATCGAAATTCAGCGCCTCCCATTGCGCGCGAAGCTCGGGGTCGATGGGCGGCACGCCGTCGTAAAAGCCGGGCACAGTGACGCGCCCGGTGTCGTCATGCAGGCGCGCGATGACTTTGGCCAGCACTCGGGCAGGGTTCATGGCCAGGCCACCAAACATACCCGAATGCAGGTCTTTGTTGGGTCCTGTGATGGTAATTTCTTCACCCAGCAACCCACGCAACTGCGTGGTGATCGACGGCACTTGGTCGCTGAAAAGTCCCGTGTCACAGATGAGGGCCAGGTCTGCTTTCAGCTCTTCTTTAGCGGCTTCCAAAAATGGGATCAGGGACGGCGATCCGCTTTCTTCTTCGCCTTCAAAGAAGATCGTGACCTTGCACGGCAAGCTGCCGTGAACGGCGATCCACGCGCGGCAGGCTTCCACAAAGGTCATCAACTGGCCCTTGTCGTCCGAGGTGCCGCGACCGCGAACAACTTTGCCCTTGGCGGTGTCCTCAAGCGCGGGCTCGAACGGTGGTCGGTCCCAAAGCTCCAACGGATCAACGGGTTGCACGTCATAGTGGCCGTAAAACAGCACGTGGGGACCCGGCCCGTCGTAATGCGCCACAACCATGGGGTGGCCCGGCGTTTCCCGTTTTGATGCGCTAAAGCCCATCCCGTTCAGATCAGTGACCAACCAATCCGCTGCCTTGTCACAGTCTGACGTGTACTCGGGGTCGGTGGAGATGGACGGGATCTGCAACAGCGACATCAATCGCGCCAGGGCTGCATCCTGGTCGCTGTCGATCTGAGCCAGCACGGGATCGATGGACATGGTAACACCTCCTTTTTTGGTCTTGGTGCAGTGGTATCTCGTTCTGCGGCGATGGCAATCTCTGTGTGGCTCCGATCTCGGTTTGTTCAACCGTTGGGCGATTTGCGCGAACTGGTGGAATTTTGGGCAAGACCCAGGACTTTTCGCCTAAGTTCCCATCCGTCGCATTGCATTGATGTGACAATTTATGTCCTGTGCGAGCGCAGGTTGGCGCCTAGCATTCGAACTCAGCAGCGGCCACGTGGGCCGTTCGCCAGGATAAGGTGACCTTAGGTGGACTATAACGCTAAGATCGACGCAGCCATCGACCGCCTCCACGAAGAGGGGCGCTACCGCACGTTCATCGACATTGCCCGTGAAAACGGCAACTTCCCCCACGCCACATGGCATAAGCCAGACGGATCGCAGCAGCCTGTGACGGTTTGGTGCGGCAATGATTATTTGGGCATGGGCCAGCACCCGGTGGTGCTGAATGCCATGCATGAAGCGCTTGATGCTGTTGGGGCCGGCTCGGGCGGCACCCGGAATATTTCCGGCACGACGGTGTTTCACAAAGACCTGGAAGCCGAACTGGCGGATTTGCACAACAAAGAAGCCGCGCTGCTGTTCACGTCGGCTTACATCGCCAACGACGCCACTTTGTCGACGCTGCCCAAACTGTTTCCGGGCCTGATCATCATCAGTGATGAATTGAACCATGCGTCGATGATCGAAGGCATCCGCCACGGCAATTGCGAAAAACACATCTTCCGCCACAACGATCTCGATCACCTGCGGTCGGTTCTGGAAGCTTTGGACCCCAAAGCCCCCAAAGTGATCGCGTTCGAAAGCGTCTATTCTATGGATGGCGATTTTGGCCCCATCGAAGCCATTTGCGATTTGGCCGAAGAGTTTGGCGCGCTTACATACATCGACGAGGTGCATGCCGTCGGTCTTTACGGACCGCGCGGCGGTGGGGTGACTGAAGAACTTGCGATCACCGACCGAATTGACATCATCAACGGCACCCTCGGTAAAGCTTTCGGCGTACACGGTGGTTACATCGCGGCCTCGACCCGGATGTGCGACGCGATCCGCTCCTATGCGCCGGGCTTTATCTTCACCACGTCACTGCCACCCACCGTGGCAGCGGGGGCCGCGGCATCCGTGCGTCATCTGAAGTCCGACCAGTCCTTGAGAGACCGCCACCAAGCGTCTGCTCGTGTTCTGAAGGCACGGCTCTTGGGCATGGGTTTGCCCGTGGTCGACCACGGCAGCCACATCGTGCCTGTAATCGTTGGCGATCCGGTGAAATGTAAAATGATCTCTGACCGCCTCTTGGGCGATCATGGGATCTACGTGCAGCCTATCAATTTCCCGACTGTGCCACGCGGGACAGAGCGTTTGCGTTTCACGCCGTCTCCTGTTCACGGGCCCAAAGATATGGATGCACTGATCCGAGCTTTGGACAGCCTTTGGTCGCAATGCGCCCTGAGCCGCCAGAGCCTGAGCGCCTGACGGACACCTAATATCCAATTATTACAATGGGTCGCTTCGGCGGCCCTTTGTTTTGGTTCCGCTCCAAAACATCGAACGCCCCGGGTCTTGGCTCGCTTTCGCCAAATTACCTCACGGAACTGCCGCAGGCGGGTGTGTGAGTTTTTGAAATATGGTAACAAGTCCTTATAACACATCCGCAATCCGAATCGCGGAGTATTGGGGAAATTGGGCGGCTAACATGGGGCGATCCTATGACTGAGCGCGGTGACGCGCCGTCACATACGCATGACCACACGCCAATGGGCTTCGACGACTACGAGTTGATCCTTGGCGACATCCTTCGAGGTGAGCGCGCCACCTTGGGCAAATCGCTCTTGGACGTACAGCGGGATATCAAGGTCAAAGCCAGTTACATTGCAGCTATCGAAGATGGGGACCTGAGCGCGTTTGAAACGCCCGGTTTCATTGCCGGTTACGTGCGATCCTACGGTCGATACCTCGGTTTGGACCCTGATTTGGTCTACCGCGCGTTTTGCGAACAAACTGGGTTTTCCCATTTTGAGGGGCTTGATGCGCGCGCCTATGCAACCGAACGCACCGGCCCTAACCGCCGCGCTCGTCCGCAGCCTGTGGCCACCGGTGGGGACGCGGTCTTGTCACGCAACCCGATTTACCGTGCACCCAAAGAAAACCCGTTCAGCGATATCAGACCCGCAGCCATTGCGTCTGTCCTGGCTTTGGTCACCTTGATGGGCGGTTTGGGGTATGGTGGTTGGTCTGTGTTCCAATCCATCCAACGGGTGACGTTGGTGGCCGCCGATGCACCGGTTGCCTTTGATATCACACCGGAAATCTCCACCAACGCACTGGTTGGCACCGACCCTGCGACCGGTCCAAGCAGCGAAGCGCTCATGGCGCTCTACCGACCAGAGGCGCTTGACGCGCCGGTGATGGTTCCCCGCGACGGGCCGATCTCTACCCTTAACCCTGAAGACCAAGGAGCCTTTGCCGGGCTATCCCAACAGCTTTCCGAACAATTTCTAGCATCTGCAGACACGTTGCCGGAAACCGGTGCGTTGGCATCACTTTTGCCAGCGGTGCAAGGTCCCATGCCATTGCCTGCTGCGCAGGTTGAGGGTGTCACAGTGCTCGCTCCACCGCCGCCAGACGTGGTTTTGTTCAGCAGACAAGAGGTCTGGGTCCGCGTGAGCGCTGCGGACGGAACTGTGTTGCTCGAAGGTCTCATGCAAGAGGGGGACCGGTTTGTGCTGCCCCAAATGGATACACCGCCGACGTTGCGGTCCGGAAACTCCGGCGACCTGTTCTTTGCGGTGAACGGCGAAACTCTGGGGCCAGCAGGCGAACCCGGTGCCGTGACGAAAAATGTTGAACTGTCCGTGGCGGCGTTGTCCGAACGGTTTCAACCGGCCAATTTGTCCGAGGACCCGGACCTCAGGCGGCTTGCTTCACTGGCAATCACGCCGGACGAGACAGAAGCCCCTTAGGGTTCATTGCGGTTTACTGCCGCAATGCGTATCTTAGCGTCGAATATTGCCGTTAAAGGTTGCCCGCGATGTCGCTGAATCACGTCCGCCCTTGGAAAAATATCTACCGCCGAGAGTCTCGGCAAATCCATGTGGGCAATGTGCCAGTGGGGGGCGACGCGCCCATCGCGGTGCAGACGATGACGAACACCATCACGTCCGATGTTCCCGCCACAGTGACCCAAGTGCTGGCGGCGGCAGAGGCGGGCGCTGATATCGTTCGCGTGTCGGTGCCGGACGCCGATAGCACAAAGGCACTCAAGGAAATCGTCCGCGAAAGCCCGGTGCCCATCGTCGCTGACATCCACTTCCATTACAAACGCGCCATCGAAGCGGCCGAAGCTGGGGCAGGGTGCCTGCGCATCAACCCCGGCAAC
This sequence comes from Pseudomonadota bacterium, assembly GCA_039178645.1. GTDB lineage: Bacteria > Pseudomonadota > Alphaproteobacteria > Rhodobacterales > Rhodobacteraceae > Mangrovicoccus. Next base: position 5,043 of record JBCDFD010000027.1, read on the forward strand.
ATTGGTAACGAAGACCGCGTTCGTGAAGTGATCAAAGCGGCTAAAGACCATGGCTGCTCAATCCGCATTGGTGTGAATGCTGGATCGCTGGAAAAGCATCTGTTGGAACAGTACGGCGAACCTTGCCCCGATGCATTGGTTGCGTCCGCGCTGGAACACATCCGCATTCTGCAAGATAACGATTTCCACGAATACAAAGTGAGCGTGAAAGCGTCCGATGTCTTCATGACAGCTGCGGCTTATCAAGCGCTGGCCGATGCCGTTGATTGCCCGTTACACTTGGGTGTCACCGAGGCCGGTGGGTTCGTGTCTGGAACAATCAAGAGCGCCATTGGCTTGGGCAATCTTCTCTGGATGGGCATTGGCGATACGCTGCGGGTGTCTCTGTCGGCGGACCCAGTGGAAGAGGTCAAAGTCGGTTACGAGATCCTTAAATCTCTTGGTTTGCGCCACCGCGGTGTGAACATAATCTCCTGCCCATCCTGTGCGCGGCAGGGCTTTGACGTGATCAAGACTGTCGAAACGCTCGAAAAGCGCCTGGAGCATGTGAAAACTCCCATGAGCCTTTCGATCATTGGCTGTGTCGTCAATGGCCCGGGTGAGGCGCTGATGACCGACGTCGGTTGGACCGGCGGCGGGGGGGGCAATGGTATGGTCTATCTTGCGGGAAAGCAGAGCCACCGGATGTCCAACGAACAGATGGTCGACCACATAGTCGAGCAGGTGGAAAAGAAGGCTGCCGAACTGGATGCTGAAGCCGCCGCGGCTGAGCAGGCCGCGCAGTAGGTCTTACGCCCCCTTCGCAGCTTTTCGCAGCGTGACGTCCAGAGCGTTCAGAAACCGCGACCGATCGGCCTTGGAAAACGCAGAGCCTCCGCCTTGGTGGAACGGATTGGCTGCGCGAATATCTTGCATCAGGTCCCGTGTTGCCAGCCTTTGCCCGATGTTGGCTTGAGTTAAAGCTTCGCCATTGTGTTGGATGACGAGCGCGCCCGCCTTGATACATCGGTCAGCCAAGGGGATGTCCGACGTCACGACCACGTCGCCCAACCCACAATGCTCTGCAATCCAGCGGTCCGCCACGTCTGGACCTTCGTCCACAATTTGCAATGAAACCAAAGGGTTTTGGGGCGGCCTTAAACCACCATTGCAAACGAGCACCATCGGCACCTTGAGCCGCATAGCCACCCGTTCCGCCTCGGATTTCACCGGGCAGGCATCGGCGTCGATATAAAGCGTCGTCATCGGATCAAGCGATCAGGGACCGCCAAGGCGATCATCCCTCGGCCCGCTCCTGCGCCACCACCTCGCGCATTGCGTCCAACGGTAGGTAACCGCGGAGTATTTCGTTGCCGACTACGAATGTGGGGGTCCCGTTGACACCCAAGGTCTGCGCCAGTGCGCGGGTAACTTGCAATTCCGCTTGCACCTCTGCGCTGGCCATCAGTGGGAACACTTCCTCCATGTCGACGCCTGCCGCTTCACCAAGACGGGTTAGGACCTCTGGGCTTGGGCTGCCGCGCAGTTGGATCAACTCGTCATGCACGCTCTTGTAGGCGTCTGCCCCACCGAGCATCCGCACGGCCACGGCGAAGCGCGCTGACGTGAGGCTGTCTTCCCCAAGAATGGGGAATTCCTTCACGATCAAGCGGATGTTGCCATCGCTGGCCACCAATTCGGCCACTTCACCATGGGCACGCCGGCAATAGCCGCAGCGATAGTCGATGAATTCCACCATGGTGATATCGCCGTCCGGGTTGCCGCCCACCCATGAAAAGCCGTCATTAAAGAGAGCCTCGGACTGCGACGCGACCAAATCCTGGTCTGCCCGCGCCTGGGCCTCTGCTTGACGCTGTTCCAAGACACCAATGGCTTCCATGATCACTTCGGGGTTTTCCAGCAGGTATTGCCGTATCTCGGCTTGGAAATCGGCGCGCTCCGAGTCGGTCATGGAGCCCACATCAAACGCTTGGGCGGGCAGCATCGTACAGGCAACAAAAGCGGATGAGGTCAGAAAGGATTTCATCGGGTTATCTCCGTGCTTTGGCCTGCGCTTCAGCGGCCTGAATGATGTCTTGGGCTTGGGACCAACCGGGAGAGCCCGTTGGCAGGATATTCTCTGCGCGCCGCGCGTGGATCAATGCTGTGGGGCCGTCGCCCAGCATTGCGTACCGTTCAGCGGTGCGCAATGAGGCCATGCCTGTGTTGCCTGCTTTCGCGTAGGCCGTGGCCAGATCGCGCAGCATGAGCGTGTTGAACCGGTCCATGGCCCGTGAGCTTTGCAAAGCTTCCAAGGCCTGTTCATCGGTTTCTGGTGTGTCCAACGCCAACAAGGCACGGCCATATCCCGCCAGCACCTGCGACTCTCTCGGGGCTAACTTTGCCGCTTTGGTGTAGGCGTCCACTGCCAAGGACCATTGGTTGCTTTGAACGGCGATCCAACCTTTCAACTCGTGCAGATACGGGTCTTCCTGGCGATCCTCCAACGCGGCATCTAGCAAAGCGTAGGATTGGCTTGACTGCCCCAGCTTGGAATGGGCCAGCGCCCGAGCTATGCGCCCCGCGTCGGATGTGTCGCTGGCGGGGTGGCGGCGAAACGTGAAGTCGGCACTGCGCAAGTAAGCACTCAGCTTGGCCTGCATCCGATCAAACCAATACTCCGCAATTGCCTGGTCGCTGGTGGGGGGACCCAAGACTTCGGCATATTCCGCCACCGCTCTGGCGCGGTCGCGGGACAAAGGGTGCGTGCGCAGGTAAGGGTCCTGGCGCCCTGGGATCAGGTCTTCCTGACCCGCAAATACGCTCAGGACCTCAAACATCGCGCCGGGGTCGATACCAGACCGAGCCAGGTACCGCATGCCCGAACGGTCCGCCGCAGTTTCCTCTTCTCGGGTGTGGCTGAAAAACACGCCTCTGGCCGAACCGGCCGCACCGGCCGCCAAGCCAATGGCTGCCCCTGGTTCACCTGATGCGGCCCCGGCAACAAGACCGAGCGCGAGGCCCAGCATACTGCCGATCTGTGCATTTTGCGCGTTCAAAGACCGCCGAACCGTGTGCCCGTTTGCTATGTGCGCAATCTCATGCGCAATCACCGCTTGCAGTTGGGCGGCACTTTGCAGTTTCAGGATCAAACCAGCGTGGATGAACACCGCGCGACCGTCCGCCACGAAAGCGTTCAGCGACATATCATTGATCACCAAGACGCGGATTTGGCCGCCGGGCAAAGACGCCGCCGACATCAAAGGACGCGCTAGCGTGTCCAGCGCAAACTCGGTGCCCGCATCCCGCAGCAGCCCACGGGCCTGCGCGGTGGCGCACAGAGAAACCGACAGCGCCAAGGCCAAGAACCATTTGAATGTCGAATGGACCATTGACCTGCGTGGGCTCCCTTGCAACTTGGGTGCACCTTACGGAGGAACGCTGGGTGACAGCAAGGCGTGCGGACATCGATCCCTTCATCGTGATGGATATTTTGGCCGACGCCAATCGGTTAGAGGCTGCGGGTCACGACATCGTGCATCTGGAAATCGGCCAGCCCAGCACGCCTGCGCCCGCAGTCGCTCGGGCGGCTTTGAGCGCAACTTTGCAAGGCGATGCGCTTGGCTACACTGTGGCTCTTGGGCTGCCGGAATTGCGCGCCTCCATCGCGCGGCTCTACGGCGAATGGTACAATGTTGATCTGGATCCAGCCCGAGTGATCGTTACCTCTGGCTCGTCCGGTGCCTTCGTTCTCGCCTTCACGGCTCTTTTTGATGCCGATGCGCGCGTGGGCGTGTCTGAGCCCGGCTATCCATCCTATCGGCAAATCCTGCGTGCACTGAACTGTGTGCCGGTTGGATTGCCCACCAAAGCGCCGTCCCACCAGATGGTGCCCGACGATCTGCCGATGGACCTGGACGGAGTGATGGTCGCATCACCCGCCAATCCCACCGGTACGATTTTGGACAAACCGCACCTCAGTGCGCTGATTGGCAGGGCCAAGGAAATCGGCGCGGACTTTATCTCGGACGAAATTTACCACGGGCTCCACTACGGAAAACGGGCTGTGAGTGCCTTGGAGATTGACCCAGATGTTTGGGTGATCAATTCGTTTTCCAAATACTTCTCCATGACCGGCTGGCGTGTGGGGTGGATGGTGGTGCCCGAGGCAGCGGTACGGACGGTGGAACGATTGGCCCAAAACCTGTTCATCTGCGCGCCCCGTGCGTCGCAGATCGTGGCTCAGGCGGCTATGGAACCAGAGGCCAGGGATGAACTGGAATGTCATCGTGCGGTCTATGCCGCCAGCCGTCAGCTGCTGATTGACCAACTGCCCGGCCTTGGCTTGCCGGATTTCACCGCGCCCGATGGGGCATTCTATATCTATGCCGACGTGAGACATCTGACTGACCACAGCCGCGCGCTCGCCGAAGACATCTTGGCAAAGGCCCAAGTGGCTGTGACGCCGGGTCTTGATTTTGATCCCATACGCGGACACCGGACCTTGCGTCTGTCCTATGCCCAATCGACCGAACGGGTGGCCGAAGGGCTTCGCCGGTTGCGTCGCTACTTCGATGATCACTGACGCGATAGTCCGCCACCTCGCTGGTCTCTTGATTGTCTGCCTGGCTTGGATCGGCTGCTTGGGGCTGCCCAAAGCCCGAGCCCACGCCACTGATCCCATTGTCATTTCTTGGGAAAACACGGAAGTGGCACGGACATGGCGCGGTGGCCTGGCGGTCACTGTGGCTTTGTCGGACCCCACCCACTACGGGATCGTTTTTGCCGATGATCCCAGACGTTTGGGCATCCGGCTGCTGTCCGACATTCGGGCAGAGCCGGTTCCCCAGGCGATGCAAAACTTGGCGCTGGAGCCCACATTCGAAGGCAGCGTGCTATGGGTCGGTTTGGACAAACCCATGGTTCTGCGCAGCGTGGAAATGGTGGAGGTCGCCACTGGGGCCACGCTTCGCATACTGCTCACACCCGCAGAGGAAGCGGAGTTCGAAACCGAGGTGGCGCGCACTGGGGCCTGGACCGAGCGTATCGCGCGGCGTGCCCAGCCCGAGATTTACGACGACGGGCGGTTTCACGTCATGCTCGACCCGGGCCATGGCGGCCACGATCCTGGGGCCCAACACGGCGGCATCCGAGAAGCTGATCTTGTTTTGCGCTTTGCAAACGAACTGCGCGCGATTTTGCAAAATCGGGACATCCGTGTGAGCACCACCCGCGACGCTGATCGATTTGTGCCCTTGGCCGAACGGGTTGCCGCGGCTACGCGAGCAGGCGCGGACGTCTTTGTGTCCCTGCACGCCGACGCGGTGGAGGTTGGCCGAGCCACGGGCGCATCGATCCACACATTGCCGCGCGATGCTCGCGATGCCGCAGACACGTTTCTTCTGTCCCGTTTAGGGGACGACGCGCTGCGCGGCACAACCCCGTCAACGGACGATGCCACAGCCGCCACACTGATGGAGTTGGCCCGCCGCAAAACCGAGGACGACAGCGACGCGTTGGCCGGCTACCTGGTGCAATCCATGTCAGCGGCGGATATCGCGCTCTACAAATTCCCAACCAAGCAATCGAACTTCGTGGTCCTGCGGGCCGCTGATGTGCCGTCTGTTTTAGTGGAACTGGGGTTCCTGTCTGAGCCTGAGGATCGAGATCGCCTGACCGATCCGGCTTGGCGTGCCCGAATGGCCGAAGCCATCGCAAACGGGTTGCTTAGCTGGGTTGAGGGTCTGTGAGTCCTTAGGGGCAATTTAACTCAAATCTATGCAGAACGCCGATGGGCAGCCCGAACTGGGCAATTTGTGATTTTGACCCTGCCCATGTGGGCGCTTATACAGCGGCAACACAACCGAGGAGATATCTGGTGCTGCGGGCCGTTTTCAGCTTCTTTGGCGGAATATTCAGCTTTGCCACCATAGGTGGATTCCTCGGCGTGATTGTCGTAGGCGCGATTTTCTGGACCTATGGACGCGACTTGCCCGACCATGAAACGCTGGCTCAATACACCCCAAAAACCATCAGTCGGGTATATTCCAGTGAAGGTGCGTTGATCGACGAATTTGCCGAGGAACGCAGGCTGTTTGCGCCGTCCACCGAAGTGCCAGACATCATCAAACAGGCGTTCATCTCGGCGGAGGACAAGAATTTCTACGATCACGCGGGCTACGATCCTGTGGGCATTGCCTCTGCCATTGTGGATGCCGCCCAAGGCCAACGGTTGCGTGGAGCTTCGACGATCACTCAACAGGTGATGAAGAACTTCCTGCTATCCAGTGACCGCAGTGCGGAACGGAAGATCAAGGAATTGCTGCTCGCCGCGCGCTTGGAGGGCACGCTGACCAAAGAGCAAATTCTGGAGCTTTACCTCAACGAGATTTACCTAGGCCAAAACAGCTACGGTGTGGCGGCTGCGGCGCGGACCTATTTCAACAAGAAACTCAGTGATTTGGACCTCGCCGAAGTCGCCTATCTCGCGGCACTTCCCCAGCGGCCATCGACCCTGCACCCGGTGCGTAACATCGATGATGCACTCTCCCGCCGTAACTACGTTCTGCGGGAGATGTTCGAGAACGGATACATTTCCCTGGCCGAGATGGAGGCCGCCCGGGCTGAGCCACTGCTCACGGTTCAAAGCGGCGATATTGACAGTTTCCGCCGGTCATTGCCGCCCAGGGGATATTTCACCGACGAAGTGCGCCGACAGCTCAGCGACATTTATGGTCGGGATCAGTTTTTCAGCGGTGGTTTTTCTGTCCGCACCACTTTGGCCCCCAACATGCAGGACTTTGCAGCGCAGGCCTTGCGCGATGGTTTAGAACGGTTCGACCGGCGCGCCGGGGTATGGCGTGGCACCGGGATAACTGTCCCCACTGACGTATTGAGCGATGAGACCGCTTGGCGCCAGGCCCTCGCCGATGTGCCATTCGAAGACGTGCCGCGCGACATTACCGGTTGGCGTCCGGCAGTGGTTCTCGGCATCGCTGAAGACACTGCCCAACTTGGAATCGAAGGTCTATCCTACGATCCAGAAGGTCATGTGATCACAACCGAGGATGTCACCTGGGCCCGCAAAGATGGGGCGCGGGCCAAGGCACAAACCCCCGGCGATCTATTGGAGCCGGGCGACGTGGTTCTGGTTTCAGAGCTTTACGATGACGACGGTAATTTTGACCGTTGGTCTTTGCGCCAGATGCCGCTCCTCCAAGGCGCATTTGTGGCCATGGACGTGAACACGGGTCGCGTGATCGCAATGCAGGGTGGGTTTTCCTACCAAGCATCGGTGTTCAACCGCGCCACCCAAGCCACACGGCAGCCGGGTTCAGCCTTCAAACCGTTCGTCTATGCGGCAGCTTTGGACAATGGCTACACCCCGGCAACAGTGGTGGTGGACGCTCCGTTTGAATACCTCGCGGGCGATGGCACGGTTTGGAGACCCAAAAACGCGTCCAACAAGTTCTATGGTCCAACGCCTCTGCGCACCGGTATCGAACAGTCGCGTAACCTTATGACGGTCCGCCTCGCCAACGAAGTGGGTATGGACATCGTGGCCCGCTATGGCGACGACTTTGGGGTCTATGATGGAATGGCCGGACACTTGGCCAGCTCGTTGGGTGCCGAAGAGACCACGCTTTACAAGATGGTCGCTGCGTACGCGATGTTTGCCAATGGTGGCGAACGTGTGGATCCAACCCTTGTGGACCGGATCCAAGACCGCCTGGGCAAAACCATGTATCGCCACGACACCCGTAAGTGCATCGACTGCGGCGAGACTGAACTGCCTGATGGGGTTGCCCCGCGCATCACCAGCGACCGTCAGCGCATCATGGACGAATTCACGGCCTACCAGCTGACCTCCATGATGAAAGGGGTGGTGGACCGAGGAACGGCAGCGCGCACGGTGAACCTGGATGTGCCCATTGCAGGCAAGACTGGCACCACAAACGACTCAAAAGACGTGTGGTTCATTGGGTTCTCGTCCAACATCGTCGCCGGGTGTTTCATGGGATACGACCAACCGCGCCGCATCGCTGGCGGCTCCGGCGGCGGCATGTGTGGGCCGGTGTTCAATGACTTCATGCAAGAGGCCGTGAAGGTCTACGGCGGCACTGATTTCCAAGTGCCCAAGGGTGGGCGTTTCATAAAAATCGACCGCCTTTCTGGCATTCGCCTCCCCAGTGACGCCTCGGGTCCAAATGTGGTGGCCGAGTATTTCCGTCCCGGACCCGACCCGATCTTCGGCTTGGCCGCCGCGTTGGATGGTGGGTTTGAAATGGGCGCTGGCCTGCCGCTTTACACTCGCGCAGAGGTCTTGAGCGGCGACGTGGACCAAGTTGTCACCTCCACAGGTGAAGTCAAAACGATCCCCAAAAAGGCGAGTTTTGGCACGATCTCAGCCGGTGGTTTGTACTGACGGTCGAACACGCCTCACGCCGTCCCGCGCTCCACAGCGAAAGACATCGCGAGATCACCCAGTTTCCCCTATACTGGAACAAAACAAAAATCCGAGAGCCTAGGGGGGACCGCCATGTCTGATATTTTTGAAGCCTTCGATGGCGTGCCACGCCAGCTATGGGTCGGGACCGGTCACCAGGATGTGGAACAGGGCACCGGATTAAGCGACGACATGTTCGCCAGAGCTGGCGCCGACCGAGTGGACGGCCTCGGCGGAGACGACCTCATCCTCGGACAAAGGGGCGACGACACTCTTGTGGGAGGTTCTGGCAACGATACGCTCCGAGGCGGCAAGGGCGATGATGTCATCGAAAGCAACGCCGGGCTTGATGTCCTGGTCGGTGGCCGAGGCTTCGATCTGCTATCCTACCTGGAACACTCCATCACCGGCGGCGTTCGGATCAACTTGGACACTGGCAGCTATTTCGGCGGCGCCAGCAGCACAATCGACCTGGACATCTTTTCCGGCTTCGAAGGTGTGATCGGGTCGCGGTACAACGACGATTTGCGCGGTGATGTGAAGGACAATTTCCTAAGCGGGCGCAGCGGCCGAGACTACATTCTGGGCGAAGGTGGCCACGACACAATCCTGGGCGGACTTGGCCGCGACACGCTCGTGGGCGGCAGTGGCAACGACTACATCGACGGTGGGGTCACACGCGACGTGCTGTCTGGAAATGGAGGCAAAGACACGCTGATCGGTGGACAGGGTCGCGATAGTCTCAATGGGGGCAGCGGTGCTGACGTAATGGACGGGGGCGACAAGGCCGATAGGCTTTTGGGCGATGGAGGCGACGATACCATGACCGGCGGCAATGGTGCGGACGTGTTCATTTTTGAACCGGGCCGCACCGACAACGATGTCATCACCGATTTTGAAACCGGGCCTGGCGGCGATGTCCTTGGTTTCTATTATTTCCGCGTTCAGAATTCTGACATCCAAACGATCCAGGACGTGTTGGACCGGGCCGAAGAGCAAAACGGCGACACGCTCCTGCGGCTCAGCGCCACTGAGTCGATCCTCCTGGAAGGGGTGCTCCCCGATGCGTTGAGCGCGCAGAATATCTCCGTCGACTTCCTGTGATCCCAGCCAACCTTGGTTGCGCCGTACTGGGTGCGGGGATATAGAACCCTCTCGGTAGCTTGAATTCGGACGGGTCATGCGCGCGGAAATCCAAAACATCGTGGCTGAGGTTGAGAAGTCTCTGGCTTTGCTGGCGCAGCGCATGGACATCGAAACCGCTCCGCATCGGTTGGAAGAATTCAACGCGATGACCGAAGACCCAGATCTTTGGAACGATGCTGAGCGTGCCCAAAAGCTCATGCGCGACCGCCAAATGCTTGTCGATGCACTGTCCACCTATAATGGTCTCAAGCAAGACCTGTCCGACAATATCGAACTGATTGAACTCGGCGAAATGGAAGACGACGCGGAGGTGATCGGCGAGGCCGAGGATGCCATCCGCGCGCTCAAAGAAACAGCGGCGCAGAAGGAATTGGAAGCGCTGCTCGACGGCGAAGCGGACGGAAACGACACGTTCCTTGAGATCAACTCTGGGGCAGGGGGTACGGAGTCCTGTGACTGGGCATCTATGCTTGCGCGCATGTATGTCCGCTGGGCCGAAAAGAACGGCTACAAGGTGGAGCTGCAATCCGAAAGCGCAGGCGAAGAGGCGGGCATCAAATCCGCGACTTACAAGATCAGCGGGCACAATGCCTATGGTTGGCTGAAATCTGAGTCAGGCGTACACCGTCTCGTGCGGATTTCACCCTACGACAGTGCCGCCCGTAGACATACGTCGTTCAGCTCTGTCTGGGTCTATCCGGTGGTGGACGACAATATCGAGATCGAAGTGAACCCGGCGGATATTCGCATCGACACTTACCGGTCGTCCGGCGCGGGGGGGCAGCACGTCAACACCACCGACTCGGCGGTACGGATCACTCACAATCCAACGGGGATTGTTGTGACCAGTTCGGAAAAGTCCCAGCATCAGAACCGCGACATCGCGATGAAAGCGCTGAAATCGCGTCTCTATCAGATGGAGTTGGACCGTCGCAACGCGGCCATCAACGAGGCCCACGAAAGCAAGGGCGAGGCCGGATGGGGCAACCAAATCCGGTCCTACGTTTTGCAGCCCTATCAAATGGTCAAAGACCTGCGCACCAACGTGGAAACCTCGGACACCCAGGGGGTGCTCGACGGTGCGCTGGACAAATTCATGGCCGCGACCTTGGCGATGGACGTGGCAGGCAAGTCGCGCAGCGAAGCCCAGGCCGACAGCTAGTCCTTGGGTTCATCCAGAGCAAAAAACTCCGGCAATACTCGGCTTAGGACTCCCACCACAAAGGCCGTGGATATCCCGAAGGTGACCAACCCTGTGATCGCGGAAAATGTGGCCATCAATCGGTTGGGCGCGTCCAGCACCACATCGCCATATCCCAAAGTCGTGTAAGTGACTGTGGTGAAGTAGAGCCCTGTGCTCGGGTCCTCGAACTCACCCATCCGCAACAGCAGCCAAGTCCAAGTCCAGATCTGTAAAGTGTGCCCGAGCAGGACAAACATGACCGCCGCCGACAGAATCGTGAACGTGCGCAAAAGCGGATGGCCCAAGTATCGCTGCCCCAACCGTCGTAGCACCGGAATGCAGCCAACCAACACAACGATGTGCAAAAGCGTACAGCCCAAGAGAATTCCGGCCCCCATGAGCGTTTGTAGAATCAGCGGCATAGCCATTGCCCCCGTTTTGTTTTACCGCTTCTGTGACCCACACTTGGACCGCAGTGCAATAGGACACGTCCCATGAACACCGCCCGCTTTCTTACCTTCGTTTGCACCCTTCTTGCGACGGCCTTGCCTGCCTTGGCGCAGGACACGCCGGACACCCGAAACGCGCAAAATGCAACGATCCGTCCGGCAAAGGTGTTCACCGTGGTCGAAGTGGAAGCGCGCGTGGAACGGAGTTACCCCGCCATCGTACTGCCTTCGCGTGAAGTGGAATTGTCGTTCCGAGTATCGGGGCAATTGATTGAGCTACCGATTTTGGCCGCCACGCAAGTTGTGGCCGGGGACGTCATCGCCAAGCTCGATCCGCGGGATTTTGAGCGGCAGATAGCCCAGCTTCAAAGCCAAGTGGATCAGGCAGAGGCAGAATTAACTGCCTTGCGAACCGGTGCGCGGGAAGAGGAAATTGCCGTGCTGGAGGCCAATGTGTCATCGGCACAAGCGCAGTTTGATCAAGCCCAGGATAATTTGAGCCGCATCCAAGAATTGGTGGTTCGCCAAGTGGCGACAACGGCGCAGCTAGAAGCGGCCCAAGCCGAGTTTGGCGTCGCCGGAGCCAACCTCCGCGCCCAGCAAGAACAACTTGGCATTGGTCAAGTGGGCGGCCGTCCTGAAGACATCGCCGCTGCCGAAGCCGCTTTGCGCGGACTCAAAGTCCAGTTGCAAGTGGCTGAGGATGATCTGGAAGACGCGACGCTCACCGCGCCGTTCGACGGCATCATTGGGCGCCGAGACATTGACAACTTTTCCAATATCCAGGCCGGGCAGACGGTGGCGTTGCTGCAAGGTCTAGACGTGGTGCACTTGGCCTTCGACATACCGGGGCCGGATGTCACGAGCCTCACGGTGAATGGCACCGACGCCATCACCAACACCGCAATCTTCGATGCGATCCCGGGTGTGGTGTTTGAAAGCGAAACGGTGGAATTCTCTGTGCAGGCAGACGCCTCGACCCAGACCTACCGTGGCCGCGCGGCAGTGACAGTGCCGGAGGGTGAGATCATCCTGCCCGGCATGGTCGCCGAAGTGACAGCGAGCACAGAGGTCGAAGGTTTCAAGCTTGAGGTGCCGTTGACCGCGGTGGCGGCATCGCCCAATGGCACGCCATTCGTTTGGCTATTGGGCGAGAGCAATCAGGTCTTTTCCCAAGAGATCACACTGGGCGAAGCCAATGACAGCTCGGTCGAAGTGACCAGTGGGCTCACCGCAGGGGACGTGATCATCGCAGCCGGAGTGAGCCAAATTCTCGAAGGCATGACCGTCCGTCCGATCACGCAGGTTGGGAACTGATCCATGGATCTGGCAAGTTTCGCACTACAGAAGCGGCTGATTTCGGCTGTCTCGACCTTCTTGATCCTGCTGGCAGGCTATTTCGCTTACAACAATTTGCCCCGTTTTGAGGACCCTGAGTTCATCATTCGAACCGCTCAGATCATCACGCCCTATCCCGGCGCGTCGGCAGAACAGGTGGCCGAAGAAGTCACCGAAGTGGTGGAAAACGCGCTCCAGCAGTTGCAAGGCGTGGACGAGATAACCTCTACCTCATCGCTGGGCGTGAGCACGGTGACCATCGAATTCACCATCCCGTCGGCCAAGACTTACCCGGACCTATACCAACGGTTCCAGCAAATGCGGGCGAAAATCCTGGATGTGCAGTCAGAACTGCCGCCCAACGCCCTGCCCAGTCAGGTCTTTGACGACTATGGGGATGTTTACGCGCTCTACTTCGCCGTGGTGGGCGAAGGGTTCACGCTCACCGAGTTGCATCAGTACGCAAAGGATTTGCAAAAGGAACTGGTGACCATCGACGGGGTGTCCAAGGTGATCCTGAACGGTGTGCAGGATGAGGTCATCTACGTCGAATTCTCCCCTGCTCGCTTGATCGAATTGGGTATGAGTCCCGACACGATTTCCGAGGTTTTGGAGGCGCAGAACACCGTGGTCCCCTCCGGCAGTATCGTGGCAGGCAGCGCGCGGCTCACCCTGCGGCCCGAAAGCGGGGTATCGTCGGTCCAAGCGATTTCAGACCTGATCATTGTGAACCCAGAAACTGGGGCGTCCTTCCGTTTGGGCGACATCGCCGTCGTGTCCCGCGGATTGGTTGACCCGGCCCAGCCGATGGTTTTCCGCGACGGACGTCAAGGGATCGGTCTAGGGATTTCCAACACGCTCGGCGGCAACGTCGTCACCATGGGCGACGCGGTGAACGCCCGGATTGCCGCGTTGGAATTCAACCGACCTATCGGCATCGACATTTTGCCGATCTCGGATCAAAGTGTCACCGTGCGCGCCTCGGTCAACAGTTTCGTTGTGAACGTGGTCATGGCGCTTGGCATCGTGGTGGGAACGCTTTTGGTGTTCATGGGCCTGCGGTCCGGCATCCTCATGGGCGGCATCCTCCTAATCACCGTGGCCGGTACGCTTTTTGGCATGTACCTCTACGGGCTGGATATGCAGCGCATTTCGTTGGGCGCATTGATCATCGCGTTGGGGATGCTTGTGGACAACGCCATTGTGGTCGTCGAAGGCACATTGGTGCGCGTCCAGAAAGGCGAAGACGCCGCAACGGCATCGCGAGCCATCGTGTCCCAAACCATCTGGCCGCTTTTGGGCGGCACTGTGGTTGGCATCCTTGCCTTTTCCCCAATTGGGTTTTCCCCAGACAACACCGGTGAATATGCGGGCAGCCTGTTCTGGACCATTGGTATTTCCTTGCTGTTTTCCTGGCTCGTGGCCATTTGGCTGACGCCCTACTACTGCACGCTTTTGCTCAAACCGGGCAAAGCTCAAGTGGAGGAGAAACCCGAAAGCGCATTCCTGAAAGGCTACCGACGGTTCTTGGATATGGCTTTGCACGCACGTTGGGTCACTGTTGGGGTGGTGGTTGCGCTATTCGTTTCGGCCATTTCACTGTTCAGCTTCGTGCCGCCGGGGTTCTTCCCGAACTCCACCCGCGAGCAGTTTGTGATCGACTACAACCTGCCCGAAGGCGCAGACATCGAAGAAACCCGGTCCGACATTTTGGAAATCGCGGAATACGCCCGCGGGCTCCAAGGCGTCACCGGCACCAACAGCGCGGTGGGCGGCGGGCACTTGCGGTTCATGCTCACCTACGAGTCCGAAAACAACAATGCGTCCTACGGACAAGTGCTTGTGGATGTCGACAGCTACCAGACCATTGGGCGGCTGATCCCGGTTTTGCAGGAATACCTGGACGAAACCTACCCAGAGGCCAATGCGAAGGTCTGGCAATTTGTTCTTGGGCCGGGGGGCGGGTCTAAGGTCGAAGCGCGGTTTTACGGTAACGACCCCGCCGTCCTGCGTGGTTTGGCGCGCGAAGCCAAAGAGATCATGGCAGACGCCGGTGCCGTCGCCGTGAAAGACGATTGGAAAGAGCAAGTTCAAGTGATCCGTCCGATCATCGATACCGACTCAGCCCGTCGCTTGGGGCTGACCCAAGGGGAGATTTCCTATGCGCTGCAAACCCATCTCAATGGCGCTAATCTTGGGATTTATCGCGAAGGGGATGAGTTGCTCGACATCATCATGCGGCCCAATGAGAACGCGCGCAGCGATGTGGGTGAGCTGAGGAACATCCAGGTCTATTCCAACGTGGTCGGTGGCTATGTGCCCATCAGTCAAGTTGTGGATCGGTTCGACGTGGTGTTCGAGGCGGGCAACCTTGAACGTGTTGACCGCAAACTCGCTATCACGGCCCAGTCCGACCCGGCGGTTGGTATGCTGTCCGGCGATCTGTTTGAACAGGTCCGCGGCCCCATCGAAGAGATCAAGCTGCCGCCTGGCTATACGCTGGAATGGAAGGGCGAGTATGGTAATTCCGCCGAAGCCAACGAAGGTCTGTCGTCCACTATGCCACTGGGGTTCGGGGCGATGTTCATTGTGGTGCTGTTTCTTTTCAATGCATGGCGGCAGACAATCATCATTTGGTGCGTGGTGCCGCTGGCTCTCATCGGTGTCATTTATGGTTTGGCGGCCTCGCAAACCCCGTTGGAGTTCATGGCCATCCTCGGGGTGCTGTCGCTGGCTGGGATGCTCATCAAAA
>JBCDFD010000028.1:0-19244 GCA_039178645.1 Pseudomonadota bacterium
GGATGGACCAAGACCACAACCTCGCCATCCTTCTCGACCGATTTGTCCGCCGCGTTCACGTTTCTTTGCACCGCAAAGCCATGGAGTTTGATACCGCCAAGGTTGGGCCCGGTGGCGCGATTTTGCTGCTCACGTTGGATGAGATTGGGACCGTGTCCATGCAGGACCTTGCCCGCAGTCTGGTGCGCGACAAATCTCAGATGACGCGCGCGGTGCATGCGTTGGAGGTCAAAGGCATGGTCACGCGCCAACAGTCCGAAGACGATAACCGAGTGACACTGGTCAGCATCACCGACAAAGGGCGCGGTCTAGTCCAAGCCCACCAAGAGGCGTTGACCGGCACGCTCGACCACGCGCTGAAACCCCTCAGCGACCAAGAACAAAGCGAATTTCATCGGCTGTTGCTGAAGGCAGTGACCAACCACACGCCTGAACCCCACGGGGCGACAGGTGCGCCGAAAGAAACCGTGCGATCGGATGAAGTCGTAGACTGAGCAAGTCGCAGTGATCTTGGCTCGCAATGGCACTTTTGCGTGCGGGTTAGGCTTTCACCTCGGTGCAGTCATCTGCCGACGGCGCACCGTCCCTAAAGCGATGGCACCACCAAACAGCAGGGATAGGCTGCCAGGCACCGGGACCGGGGCCGCGGTCGGTGCCGGAGTGAAGTCGTATTCGAGTCCCAACATCACTTGGCCCGTGAAGCCACCGTTCAGTGCCGTTTGTTCGCCAGAGAAAGCAAATAGCTGAAGGGGCTCAAGGTCCATAACCGATGGTGTCGCTGGCTTGATGAAAAGCTCTAGGTCAAAATCCTGCGTCACGGAACTGTTGAAGTTCACAGCTTTGGTTTCGGAAAAATCAAACGAGCATTCCGCGAGCGCGGCAGTTTCGCAAAAGCCCGATGGTTCGAAATTGGTTGCAACCTGTATACTGCCAACGCTCCATTCAAGGAAAGCAAATGCAACTCCAGAGAACCGTCCGGACCCGTTTGTGATGCCCGTCGCGGTGCCCGACAGCGTTGCGCTGCCCGATCCGTAATACCTGACGGTGGACAATGTCCCCAACGCAGGATCAAAGGGATCGAAGGTCACGGAGTAAGGGAAGTTTTGAATGGTCCGGGTCTGGATGATTGTCGCAGTGCTCGCCAGGGCCAAGCTTGGGACGACGAGGCCCAGGGTGACAAGAGCAGCGCTGATCATATTCAATAAACGAAACACTCTCGGTCTCCGGCTGGTCCACATTTGATGAAACTGGCACCGTGACCTTGGGGCTAGACATCTGACAAGCGTTATCCGGCGGATGGCACGCCACGGACGGGTTTATGCCGACCATCGACCGAACAATGGGCGTTGCACAAACTGGCGTGCAAACGCCCAGACCATCGGCATTCCCCATACTCAAGACTGGTTCAACCACTGCCCGCCCTTTCCCATGGGGATAAAGGCAGGTAGCTGTCACCCATGCGGATTCTCTTTCTTGGTGACGTGATGGGCCGCGCCGGTCGGCGGGCGGTACAGGAACGGCTGGGCGCGCTGCGCGAGGCCTGGAAGCTCGACTTTGTGGTGGTCAACGGCGAAAACGCCACCAGCGGGCACGGGCTATCCTCCGATCACGCCAGGGAGTTGCTGGCGGCCGGGGTGGACTGCCTCACCTTGGGTGACCACGCATTCGATCAACGGGATATGCTGAGCTTTATCCAAGACGAACCTAGAATCATCCGACCGCTCAATTTCGCCAAATCGGCACCGGGCCAAGGTGCGCGAGTGTTCGACGTGCCCGGCGGTCGTAAAATCCTGGTGGCGCAGGTGCTGGGCCAAGTGTTCATGAAACGCCCGTTTGACGATCCATTCGCCGCGTTGGAGCGGACGCTGAAAACCCACCCGCGCGGCGGGCTTGTCCAAGCCTCGCTGATCGACATTCACTGCGAAGCCACATCGGAAAAGATGGCCGTGGGCCACTTCTGCGATGGGCGGGCCTCTGTGGTGGTGGGCACACACACCCATGTGCCCACGGGCGATGTGACGGTCCTGCCTGGCGGAACCGCTTACATGACCGACGCGGGCATGTCCGGCGATTATCTGAGCGTCATCGGCATGCACAAAGACGAACCCATGCGCCGATTTGTGGGGGGTATGGCCAAGGGCCGGTTCACCCCCGCCACTGGCGATGCCACCTTGAGCGGCATTTACGTGGAAACCAACGACGCGACCGGCCAAGCCACCCGCGCCCTGCCCATCCGTCAAGGGGGCCGCCTCACCGACGCCGGGGTCACATGATCCGAGCGGAACGGCTATGGCTCTACGGGGTGCTGCTGGTTTTGGGGGCGTGTTGGGGCCTGACTCAACCGCTGTCCAAAATCGCGGTGAGCGAAGGGTATCGCCACCTCGGGCTGGTGTTTTGGCAAACCATTATCGGGGCGGTTCTGCTCACCGGCCTATGCCTAATCCGGGGCAAAAGGCTGCCGTTCGAACCGCAGCACTTGCGGCTCTACGCTCTATTGGCCGTCATCGGAACGCTGATCCCCAACTCCGCCAGCTATGAGGCGGCGGTGCATTTGCCGTCCGGCATCCTGTCGATCTTGCTGTCATTGGTGCCGCTGATCGCATTTCCCATCGCCATGGGTCTCGGCATGGATCGGTTCGGATGGCAGCGGCTGTTGGGTCTGCTCTTGGGCCTGTGCGGCGTGGCGCTCATTGCCTTGCCCGAGGCCAGCTTGCCGGAACGGGCCATGGTGGTGTTCCTCCCCCTGGCCCTGATCGCGCCCCTGTTTTACGCCATAGAGGGCAACGTGGTCGCCAAATGGGGCACGGCGGGGTTGGACCCGATCCAAACGCTGGCGGGCACGTCCTGGGTCTGCGCCGCCATGGCTCTGCCCTTGGCGGTGGGAACCGGACACTGGATCAGCCCACTCCCGCCCTATGGCGCACCGGATTTGGCGGCAGTGCTGCTCGCCACTGTCCATGCCGCTGTTTATGCAAGTTACCTGTGGCTGGTGGCCCGCGCGGGCAGCGTGTTTGCCGCCCAAACTGGATACCTTGTGACCGGGTGCGGCGTGCTATGGGCCATGGCGCTTTTGGGGGAACGGTTCGGTCCAACAGTCTGGCTGGCCATGGCCGCCATGCTCACCGGAGTGTTCCTAGTGCAGCCCAGGCAGAAACCACAGGCAGCCAAGGCCTAGGCCGCGGCCCCATTGACGCAAAGTTAAAATGACCTGCGCAAGCAAGCGACCATGGATGGACAGCCATTTGCTTCACGGACCGCCACTCACGTCACTCCCAGGCGAAATTCGCCCACCTGCGCCCACATGAACCTTGCCCAGCGACAACAACTTGCCCACAGTGCGGTGTCGGAGAACTGGAGCGGTCTGCACCCTGTGACGCGTATCGATTTTTGTGTTTTGATTAGGCCAAAGCCCCAAATCTGTGCGGGGCCGCAAGCCAGCGACGAGTCAATGGAAGCTGACGGGACATCCCATGGCCGTGCTTGATTGGTTGAATGCCAACCACCCGATCGCGGCGCTGGCGGTGGTCCTGTGCATGTTTGGTCTGTTCCTGTCCGAACGCTACCCGGCAGAAGTCACCGCACTGGCCGGCGTTTCGCTGATGCTCATCCTAGGGATATTGCCCTACGAGAACGCCATCGCGGTTCTGTCGAACCCAGCGCCCTGGACCATTGCCGCCATGTTCATTGTCATGGGGGCACTGGTGCGCACGGGTGCGCTCGATTGGATCATCCAGCGGACCGAAGGCGCGGCGCGCGGGCGTCCTGGCCTCGCTGTTGGTGCCCTATTGCTGTTTGTGGCCGTAGCGTCAGCCTTCGTGTCAAACACCCCGGTCGTGGTGGTGATGATCCCCGTGTTCATCCAACTGGCCCGCACCTTGAACATGTCGGCCTCAAAATTGCTCATTCCACTCAGCTATGCCGCCATCATGGGTGGCACGCTGACGCTCATCGGAACATCCACCAATCTGCTGGTGGATGGGGTCGCCCGGTCCCAGGGCCAAGCGCCCTTTGGCATATTCGAGGCCATGCCGGTCGGGCTGGTCGTGGTGTGCTGGGGCATGCTCTATCTGCATCTGATCGCGCCCCGCCTGCTGCCGAACCGAGACAGCATGGCTTCAATGCTCGGCGGTCGATCCAAGATGAAATTCTTCACCGAAGTGGCTCTGCCCGAAGACAGCGCGCTCATCGGCAAGGCCCCCATGCAGGTCCAAGACTTCAAGCGTGACGGCGTGCGTCTGGTGGATGTGCTGCGTGGCGACGCCTCATTGCGGCGCGATCTGGGGTCGGTGGTGCTGGAGGCCGGAGACCGCGTGGTCCTGCGCACCGAAATGTCCGAACTTCTGGGGTTCCAAAAGAACAAAGACGTCAAAATGGTGGACAAGCTCAGCTCGGTCCAAACCACCATAGTCGAGGTTCTGATCACACCGGGCGCAAAGATGGTGGGTCGGTCACTGGGGTCCCTGCGCTTGCGGCGGCGCTACGGCGTGTACCCCTTGGCGGTGCACCGGTCGAACCAGAATGTCGGTCGCAAGATGGACGAAATTGTGGTGCGCGTGGGCGACACCCTGCTGCTCGAAGGTTCGGCGGCGGACATCCAGCGTCTGGCCCAGGAAATGGGTTTGGTGGATGTCTCATCGCCCACGGCCCGCGCCTACCGCCGTCGCCATGCGCCCATCGCCGTGGCGGCCTTGCTCGGCATCGTGGTGCTCGCGGCCTTGGGCATTGCGCCGATCTTGATGCTGTCGGTATTGGCCGTGGCCTTGGTTCTTCTGACCCGGTGTATCGATGCGGACGAGGCCTATTCCTTCATTGACGGCCGATTGCTGTCGCTGATTTTTTCCATGCTGGCCGTCGGCGCGGCGCTGGAGGCGTCGGGTGCGGTGGAACTCATCGTGGATGCCATAGCCCCCACGCTTTCGACGTTGCCACCGTTTTTCATCGTGTACGCGGTCTATTTGCTCACGTCGGTGCTGACCGAGCTTGTGTCGAACAACGCGGTGGCCGTGGTGGTCACGCCCATCGCCATCGGATTGGCCACAGCCCTGGGTGTCGACCCTCGCGCCCTGATCGTGGCCGTGATGATCGCCGCCTCAGCGAGCTTCGCCACACCCATCGGATACCAGACCAATATGATGGTCTTCGGTCCAGGCGGCTACAAGTTCACCGACTTCATCCGTGTGGGCGTGCCGCTCAACCTGACCACCGGGATTGTGGCCTCCAGTGTGATACCTCTGGTGTTCCCGCTCTGACCGTGCGTTTGATCGCGGGATGACGGACCATGACACACGCCAATCATTCCGCGCCATGCACCAAGCGCCCGGCGCCTTCGTCATCCCCAACGCGTGGGACGCCGGATCCGCGCGAGTGCTGGAAGCGCTCGGGTTCCAAGCCCTTGCCACCACGAGCGCGGGCTACGCATTTTCCGCAGGCAAACGCGACAGCACCGGCGGCCTGACTCGCAGTGAGCTTCTGACCAACGCCGAAGCGATCAATGCGGCCACGTCCCTGCCCGTCTCTGCCGATCTCGAAGACGGCTTCGGCGCCGCCCCCGAGGTGTGCGCCGACACCATCCGCATGGCCGCGGACCTTGGTTTGGCGGGCGGGTCCATCGAGGACGCAACCGGCGACCCCGCCCATCCGATCTACGATTTCGGACTGGCGGTGGACCGCATCGCCGCCGCATCGGAGGCTGCGCGCGACAGTGGCTTTGTCCTCACCGCCCGCGCCGAAAACCACATCAACGGCCTTTCAAGTTTTGACGACACGTTGCGCCGGTTACACGCCTATGCGGCGGCTGGCGCAGACGTGGTCTTTGCCCCCGGTCTGCCCGGGCTTGACACCATCGCGCAAACCTGCGCCGAGGTCGCCTGTCCGGTGAATGTGCTCATGGGGCTCTCCGGTCCCCGGTACGCGGTGGACGAACTCGCCAAGGCAGGGGCCAAACGCATCAGCGTCGGAGGGTCCTTCGCTCGCGCCGCCTGGGGCGCATTCATCCGCGCCGCCACCGAGGTCCGCGACCACGGCACATTCGACTACGCCGCCGACGCGATCCCAGACGCCGAAATCGCCGCCTTGATGGCCCCGACGCCTCTCACAAAACGCACGTGACCCCAGGTCTACGCCAAACAAAAGGGCACCCGAAGGCACCCTAAACAGTCGAGGGAAACTGACCTGCTTCAGCCCAGCCTTCGCCGCCTCCAAACTACGGCACCCAGCCCGGCCGCCATGGCCCCAAGCGCCCCAGGCAAAGGCACCGGAGCCGCCGTTGTGACCTCCATCGACACCGTTACGGACGATGATAAAGACGAGGACGCCACAGCATAGCCCACAAACATGTCACCCGCTGCGATGAAATCGTTCAAGTTCAACGAATAGGTCCCCGTGAACCCGTCAATCACATTGCCGGTGATCACCCCATCATTCACGAAATCGAAGCTTTCCATGGCCGGCGGCGGCGGTCCAAACAGGATCGCTTCGATGTCCGCCTCGACCGATCCCACCGCCGTCACCGTGACCATATCCACAATCAAATCGCTCAGAGCGGTAAACTCAAACTCCACATCGTCAGTGTTCAACAGCGTCTGGTGCAACACCTCGGTCTCACCGACATCCACATCGGCGGTCTGGGTAAAAGACGCCGCTTGGGCCGACACCGCCAAAACGGACAGAGCGGCAGCGGCAAGGACGCGGGAAAGAAGTCTGGGCATGATCTGATCTCAACGTGAACCGTGGTTCCTTAACAGTTTCACGAACCCGTGATCCGGGCAAGCACCTTTACCCGCAGCTAAGGTTTTCCACCAAAACCATCACGTCCCGCCAGGGATTGCCCCCCGAACCGAACCTTTGCTATGGACCGGCGACCAATTCAGAGGACGGAGACGACCCATGGCAGGGCACTCAAAATGGGCCAACATCCAGCACCGCAAAGGCCGCCAGGACGCGGCCCGGTCCAAACTGTTCTCCAAACTGTCCAAGGAAATCACTGTGGCCGCCAAAATGGGCGACCCGGACCCTGACAAAAACCCCCGCCTGCGCCTGGCCGTCAAAGAAGCCCGCGGGCAGTCCATGCCCAAGGACAACATCGAACGCGCCATCAAGAAAGCCGTGGGCGGCGAAGGCGACGCCTATGAGGAAATCCGCTACGAAGGCTACGGGCCCAACGGCGTGGCGGTGATCGTCGAAGCGATGACCGACAACCGCAACCGCACCGCATCCAACGTGCGCTCGACCTTCTCAAAGAACGGCGGAAACCTGGGCGAAACAGGATCGGTGTCGTTCATGTTCGAACGCAAGGGCGAGATTGTCTTCACTGCCGCCGTGGGCGACGCCGACGCCGTGATGGACGCCGCCATCGAGGCCGGGGCCGAAGACGTGGAAAGCTCCGACGACGGGCACATCATCTACTGCGAAGACACCGATCTGAACGACGTGTCATCCGCGCTCGAAGACGCCTTGGGGGAATCCGAGAGCACCAAGCTGATCTGGAAACCAACAACCACCACCGAGCTAGACCTCGAAGGCGCGCAAAAACTCTTCAAGCTCATCGACATCCTAGAAGACGACGACGACGTGCAGCGGGTGACATCCAACGTGGAGGTCAGCGACGAGGTCATGGCGGCGTTGTGACGGTGATTGGTGGGGTGAAACCCGCGTTAGTCGATTTTGCTAACGAGACGATATTGCGAGAGGTATGTCGATGCCAGTTTTTCTAAATGGCATTGCCGTCCAATTTTTCCGCGGAATAGGCGGCGAAACACAGTACATTTACCCATTTTCACAAATGAATTTTTTCATTGGTGCAAACAACGCTGGCAAGTCGGTAGTCCTCGATGTGATACATCGGCGTTTACCTTCAATGAGCTGGTTTACGATTCACAATCAAAATCAGGCACGAATAAATGTTAATGCTTTAAACCAGACTGACAGTGACACAGCAGAGGATTTTAGAGGACAAAAATCAGGGCCAATTTCTGTACAAGTCGCAGTACCCTTCCCTGAGCTAGAAATTCAAACCGATCATTCGCGTTTGGAATTGATAAACCAGCTAAAGGATAATCTTGGATACAATGGATTCATTTGGCTTGGTGTGAAATTAGCTGCTAACACTTTGGAATGGCACAATGAAAGAGAATTGAAATCTCAGTCTTGGTTTGATTACAAAGAGTGGTTCGATCTTTGGCAAGCAGTAACAGGGAACGAAAGCACACGTACACCGGGAGGGCTTAACGTAACTTGGCCTCCTGAAGTTATCAAAATCATAACGGGCGAAAAGACCCCTGAATTGCGCGCATCAATGCTTGTCCCCGCCAAGCGTCAGATCGGGCCTAAAGACGAAGCCTTTGACGATTTGACTGGCAAAGGCCTTGTTGATCACCTTACCGAACTCCAAAATCCGGACCACACAGAGCGTGAACGGAAAAAGACCTTTGATAAGATAAATGACTTCGTCCGCGTGGTCACAGGCAAACCCGACGCGCGTTTGGAAATACCCAGTAGTCGCCAGCACATTCTTGTTCACATCGACAACAAAATACTGCCACTTTCATCACTTGGCACTGGCATCCACGAGATCATCCTGATCGCTGCTTTCTGTACAATCCATCAGAACGTCATCATGTGTTTAGAAGAGCCGGAGATCCACCTGCATCCGATTTTGCAGCGGCAACTTATCCGGTATCTTCAAGAAAACACTGAAAACCAATATTTTATCGCCACACACTCCGCCGCCTTCATCGACATGCCAGGTTCAAGTGTTTTTCACGTAACCAACGATGGGGATCAAACTAGGGTTCACCCGGTCATCATTAAAGAAGACAAACGCGAACTGTGCCGGGACCTCGGGTATCGTCCGTCCGACATTGTACAGTCTAACGCAGTGGTTTGGGTCGAGGGACCGTCCGACAGGATTTATCTTGAGCATTGGATCAGCGCTGTAGCCCCGGACCTAATTGAAGGTACACATTACACAATTCTTTTCTATGGCGGCGCACTTGTTAGCCACCTGAGTGTCGATGATGAAGCAACAACAAACTTCATCCATCTTCGCGACCTGAACGGTAACATGGCAATTGTGTTGGACAGCGACCGTGCGTCACCCCGTGGAAAACTCAAACCGGCAGTGGCCCGCATTCGAGATGAAATGGAAAGGGGATCCGGGATTGTTTGGATCACCAAAGGGCGAGAGATCGAAAACTACGTTCAGCCAGACATGTTGCATCGTGCCTTGAAGGAAATGCATCCAAAAATTTATGGAAGGCCACTGTACACCGGACCGTATGATAATTCGTTTCACTTCGTGAAATCGTCGTGTTCAGGTAAGGGTGACCCATATACAGGAGCGGACAAGGTTGGAGTTGCCAAACTTGTGTGTCAGCACGAGCCAGACTTCACAGTGTTAGACTTGGAAGTGAGAGTTTCCGAGATCGTTGAAATGATCAGGAAAGCGAACAAGCCCAACTAACACGCGTCCGAGGAATGCGTGTCTAAGCCATTTCACAGCCATACGTTTGCCATACCATTGCCATACGCTTGCCATATCCCGAATTTTGCACCGTAGGGTGGTGTAGCGGGCGGGTCTGTGCCACCACACGCATATGAAAATATTCTTCTCGCATCAGAATTTTCCCGCGCAGTTTGGGCATTTTGGGGCCTGGTTGGCGCAGCGGGGGTGGGACGTGACGTTCTTCACCAATGCCGACGGTGCGCAGCCGCCCAAGGATTGCAAGATGGTCAAGATGGCCCCACATCGTGAGGTCGCGGACGGCACCCACCGCTATATAAGGGGGTTGGAGAGCGCGATCCTGAACGCCCAGGGCTTCGCCAATTCCGCGCTGCGGGTGAAGAATAAGCTCGGCGATCCCGACATTATCGTGGCCCATTCCGGCTGGGGGTCGGGCACGTTCGCTAAAGCCGTGTGGCCAAACGCAAAATTCGTGTCCTATGCCGAATGGTACTACCACTATCCCCCCCGCGACGTCGGCCGCGTGCGCGAAGATCAAACCCCCGAAGACGGCCGCGCCTTCGCCATGGGGCGCAATTTGCCGATGATCCTGGACTTTGATCAGGCCGACTGGATTTGGTGCCCGACCACCTTCCAAGCTTCTCAATTCCCTGACATTTATCGACGTCGCATGACCGTGCGCCACGACGGTGTGGACTGCGAAACCTTCGCCCCCGGCGATGCCTGGCCCGAGGAAATCCCCCAAGGCGCGGAGTTGGTCACCTACATGACCCGCGGAATGGAACCCCACCGCGGCTTCCCCGAATTCATGCGCGCGGTCGCAATTTTGCAAACGCAGCGCCCCAACATGCACGTCCTCATCGCAGGCAAGGACCGCGTGGCCTACGGTGAAAAACTGCCCGACGGAGACAGTTGGAAGAAGCGGATGCTAAAGGAATTGGAGTTAGATCTCAGTCGGATACACTTCACCGATCTGCTCCCTTACAATCGGTTTAAGGAGGTTTTGCAGGCCACCCACTGCCACGTCTACCTGACGGTGCCGTTCGTGCTCAGTTGGTCGATGATCGAGGCTATGTCGGTGGGATGCCCCATGGTGGTGTCCGACACAGAGCCCGTGCGCGAGGCCCTGCCGCATGACGACATGGCGCAATTTGTGCCACTTGCCGATCCAGGTGCCATTGTCGCCGCGGTCAACCGATACCTGGATGATCGCGACTTGGCGCGGCAGCGTGGGGCTGCGGCGCGGGCGCGGGCTCTCGCCGCCTACGACCGCCGCTGGATTTGGCCCGCACGGGCGCAGGAACTCACTGAAATGATTGAGCCCCAGTACATCGGTTGATCCGCGTTCCGCCTCACCAACCGGCAGCCTGGATCGCCGAGGTGTCCACACCATCCAGCAGTTTGCTCGTGTCTATGCCGTCGGTTCCACTGACCGAAGACGCCGCGATACCCGCGCCAATGGCTCTGGCGATGGCCAACTCTTTGGCCTCGCGGTCGCGGCAGGTCACAAATCCATAGTCCCACCCCGTGCTGTAATCCCCACCGCCGGCGTAGCTGTTGTTGTCTCGCACCCGTTGCGAAAAACTGTCCCCACCGGCGCGTTTTCCACTTTGGCAGCCGTCATGGTACCCGGTCACGTAGCGTTCGGAATACCCGTGTTTGCGCAAGGCATCTTCGCTGCTGATGGTGGCGCCGCACCCTGAAATGAGAGGGACGAGGCATAAGAGGGCGGTGGATAATCTGGTCATGGGCAGTTGTTTCCCCTGATATGTCGGCTCACCGTAAGCCGATGGGGCGGGATCAGACCAGAAAAAGCTGAGGTAGTTCAGGCAACTGCGGCAATCCCATCCAGTCTCGGCATGAGACCTAAGAGGTGCTGCGAATACGGATGATCCGGTTTGACGAAGAACCGTTCGGTTTCGCCAACCTCCACCATTTGACCGTTTTTCATCACCCCGATCCGGTCACAGACTTGGCGGACCACCGGAAGGTCGTGGCTGATGAACAGCATGGTCAGGCCCAGGTGTTCCTGTAGATCTTTGAGGATATTCAGGATTTGTGCTTGAATGGATACGTCCAACGCCGATGTGGGTTCGTCACAGATCAGGAACCGCGGCTGCGTGGCCAAGGCGCGGGCGATTGAGATCCGCTGTCGCTGGCCGCCCGAAAACTCGTGTGGGAACTTTTTGCCAGCGGCGGCGCCGAGACCCACACGCTCCAACAGTTCGTCCACGCGCTTTTCCAGCTCTTTACCATCCAGCAATCCCAGGTGCCGCGCGGGTTCAGCGATGATCGCGTCCACACGCCACCGTGGGTTCAACGACGAATAGGGGTCTTGGAAAATCATCTGAATTTGACGGCGGAAATCGTCCGTTCCGGTGGTGCCACCATCAAAGGTCATGGTGCCGCCGTCGGATTTGTAGAGCCCAGCAATGGTGCGGGCGATGGTCGATTTCCCGGACCCGCTTTCACCCACGATCCCGAAAACTTCACCGGGTTCGATTGAGAAACTCACGTCATCCACTGCCGTGAACTCTTTGCGCCACGCGGGAACAAGACTGCGTTTGATGGCAAAGACTTTGCGGAGATTATTGATCTCTAGCAGCGGCCCTTTGGATGGCGGCGGTTTAGGCCAGTTGCGCGCCAGGTCGGCAATCTGAAACTCGGTGCTGCGACCGCCGTAAGACACCACAGGGAAGCGGTGCAGTTTTTTGGTTGGGCGTGGCACCGCGGCTATCAACGACTGTGTGTAGGGATGCCGCGGCGCGCCCAATATCTGCGACGTCGCCCCGGTTTCTACCACTGCACCGCGGTACATCACGGTCACGCGGTCGGTGGTGTCAGCGATGACGCCCATGTCGTGGGTGATCAGGATCACGCCCACCTGCCGTTCCTGGGTCAAGTCGCGGATCAGATCAAGGATTTGCGCCTGGATTGACACGTCCAGTGCGGTGGTGGGCTCGTCCGCGATGATCACATCAGGTTCGGAACAGAGCGCCAGAGCGATCACCACGCGCTGCCGCATCCCCCCAGAAAACTGGTGTGGATATTGGTCCAAACGCGTTTCAGGATCTGGGATGCCCACCCGGTCCATCAGATAGCGGGCGCGGTCGTTGGCCTCAGACTCCGACACGTGCAAATGAGTGCGGATGGTTTCGGTCAGTTGTTGCCGGACTGTGAAGAGAGGGTTGAGCGAGGTGAGGGGGTCTTGGAAAATCATCGAGATTTTCTTGCCCCGCAAAGCCGCCATGGCCGCCTTATCCAAACCGGATATGGTTTCGCCTCGAAACTGGATGGTGCCGCCACCGATGCGACCGGGTCTGTCGATCAACCCCATGACCGCCGCGCCCACTGTGGATTTGCCAGCCCCGGACTCGCCCACCAGCCCGTGGATTTCGCCGGGTTCCACTGTGAGCGAGGCTTTGTCCACAGCCGTGAACACGCCTTTGCGGCCTGGGAATTCCACCGTGAGGTCGGTGATCGAAAGGAGTGATCCCGTCATGGAATTATCGCGTCCACTTCAATTTCAACAACCCAGGCCGGATCCACGAAGCCAGTCACTTGCACAACTGTGGTCACGGGTCGGATATCGGCAAACACTTCGCCATGGGCGCGGGCTGCGTCTTCCCACGTGGCGATGTCAGTGAGCATGATACGTGTGCGCACGACGTCAGCCATGTTTGCTCCGGCTTGGAAAAGAGCTTCCTCAGCAATGGCGAGGCAGAGTTTCATCTGTTCATAGCACCCATTTGGTGTTGGTCCGCCATCTTGCGGAATGGGTGCGGTTCCCGCAATGCTCACGTGATTTCCCACACGCACTGCGCGAGAAAATCCAATCTTCGGTTCCAGGTAAGAACCTGAGGACACTAGAAACCGGGTCATCGTAGCTTGGGGTTCAAAGCATCGCGCAGCCAGTCGCCGAGCAGGTTCACAGACAGTGCGAGCGCCAGTAGCGTGGCGGCTGGGAACAGCAGAATCCACCATTCGCCCGAGAACAGGAATCCTTGGCCTATCCGGATGAGCGTACCCAGTGATGGTTGGGTCGGCGGTGCGCCGACGCCAAGGAAGCTAAGAGTGGCCTCAGCGATGATGGCGAGTGCCAAACTGATGGTGGCAATGACCAAAACGGGGCTTAGCACGTTCGGCAGGATATGGCGCAGCATGATCGCGCCGCTAGAGCGACCGATCAGTTGAGCGGCCTGGACATATTCTTTGGATCGTTCCACCAGAGCAGCCCCTCGCACGACACGTGCGAATTGAACCCAATCGCTTAGGCCAATGGCGAGGATCAAGACCCAAATGGCCATTTGATCGCGGTACTCCACGGGCGTGACCCCCTTGGCGACACCGAAGATCAACATTGCGACCAGGATCGAGGGGAAGGTGAGCTGCACGTCCGCCACTCGCATGATGATCGCTTCGGTTAATCCACCGATATAGCCCGCAATCAATCCTAAGGTGATGCCCAGAACCATGGCAAATGCCACGGCGGCGAAGCCCACGAAGAGCGAGATCCTCAGGCCGAAGAGGATTGTGGAGAACACATCGCGACCCTGATCGTCGGTGCCCAAGAAGAACTCGTCACCCGTGAAGGCATTCGGTTCCATGGGCGGCGTGAAGCCGTTCATCAAGTTCAGCGTCGCCGGATTGAACGGATCGTGCGGTGCGATCAGTGGCGCAAAGACAGCACTCAGCACCAGGATCAACACGACAACCAGCGAAATCACCGCCAACGGCGCGCGCATGAACTGGTAAGCGAGATCGCTGTCGATCGCGCGCGCGAGCCAAGACTGGTGTGCTTCGACCTCGGTCTTGGGCTCCGCAGGCGTTGGGGTGTTGGTGGTGTCGCTCACGCTCAGTCCGTCCTCAGCCGTGGGTCGATCACCGCATAGAGCAGGTCAACCACCAAGTTGATCCCCACGAACATCACCGAAATCAACATGAGGTACGCGGCCATGACCGGGATATCCACGAACTGCACAGCGTTGATGAAGAGGAGCCCGACGCCGGGCCACTGGAACACCGTTTCGGTGATAATGGCAAAGGCGATGATAGACCCCAGTTGCAGGCCCGTCACGGTGAGCACCGGCACCAACGTGTTCTTCAAAGCGTGCCTGAAGTTGATCACCCGGTCGCTCAGACCTCGGGCGCGAGCGAAACGGATGTAGTCGGCGCGCAGCACCTCCAACATCTCGGATCGCACCAACCGCATGATCAGCGTCATTTGGTAGAGGCCCAAGGTAATGGCGGGCAAAATCAAGGCAGTCAGGCCGCTGGCTGTGAGGAAGCCCGTGGACCAGTTCCCGATTTGGACGACCTCCCCGCGTCCAAATGACGGCAACAGATCAAGTTCCACCGAGAACAGATAGATCAACAGGACGCCGATCAGGAAGGTGGGCAGCGACACGCCCACAAGGGAAACGGTCATAATGAACCCAGACGACCAGCCGTTCCGCCGAATGGCTGTGTAGACCCCGAGCGCGATGCCAAAACCGATGGCGAGAATGCCAGACACTAAGGCAAGCTCCAGCGTGGCCGGTGCCCGTTCGGCGATGATCTCGGCCACCGGTCGACCCTGGCGATAGGAAATCCCGAAGTTGCCTTGGATCGCGCCTTGGAGGAAATTCCAGTATTGCACGAGGAATGGATCGTCGAGGCCGAGGCTTTCGCGCAACCGTTCCACGTCTTCGAGCGTGCGTTCTTGGCCAAGCATATTGTCAATGGGGTCACCGACAAAGCGGAACATGGCGAACGCCACTAGCCCCACGACCAGCAAAACCAACACGGATTGCGCCACCCGGCGCAGGATGTACCCCAACATGGTCCAACCGTGTCTTCACCCATCCAAACGGTCAAGGGGGTCTCGCAGCCTCACCCAATCAATTGGGCCAGATTTGGCGTTCGAGCCAAAGAAAAGGGCGGCCGTTTGATGGGGCCGCCCGGGTGTTTGGTGTACTCTTGGTGCGATGCTCAGTTCAGCGTCACCCAGCGGAGGATCAAAAAGTTGTCCGGGCGTTGGGTCAGTTCCACACCCGAGGCCGCGCCCCACAGCAATGGCTGCACATACATGGGGACATAGGCCGTCTCGGCCTGTCGGATCGCCACGGTTTCGTCGATCATGGCCTGGTGCTTGGTGTCGTCGATTTCCGACTGGATCATCGGCAGAAGCTCATCGATGCGGGCATTGGAGTAGCCACCGAAGTTCCAGCTCCCTAACTTTTTCTCAGCGTTGGGGGTGGAGGCTAGGAAACGCAGCGGATGTTCTGCGTCAAACGTGCCAGGCGACCAACCCAGGAGGTACATGTCGAAATTGTCCGCGCGCAATTCGGGCCAGTAGTTGGACACCGGCATGGCGTCCAGCTCGGCTTCAATACCGACCTGCGCCAGCATGCTCACCACTGCCTGGCACACCGCCTCATCGTTGAGGTAGCGGTTGTTTGGGCATTTCAGACCAAAGCCAAAGCCGTCCGGATAACCAGCTTCTGCCAACAGAGCCTTCGCGGCGTCCACGTCGTAGGCGGGTCGAGTATCATTGGCGGCGGAAAACCCACGCATGGCCGGGCTGACCAATTGGCTCGCAGGTTCGGCATTGCCGCGCATGATGGTTTGCAAAATCGCGGGCACGTTCACTGCTTGGGCCACGGCCTGTCGGACGCCCGCGTCTTGGAACGGATTTGGTTCACCGGCGTTTGTGCCGTACTTCAGCGTCTCGGCCTCATGCGCAAAACCGAGCATGATCACGCGGGCCTCAATGCCCTGGATCACTTTGACATCGTCGCTTTCCGACAACCGCGCGGCGTCTTGGATCGGCACCGGA
Organism: Pseudomonadota bacterium; assembly: GCA_039178645.1. Classification (GTDB taxonomy): domain Bacteria; phylum Pseudomonadota; class Alphaproteobacteria; order Rhodobacterales; family Rhodobacteraceae; genus Mangrovicoccus. Next base: position 16,278 of record JBCDFD010000028.1, read on the forward strand.
TTGATCAGGTGAATGTCACCGGACAAAAGGGCGGCCACAGCGGTGGCTGGATTTTGGATCGGCGTGAATTCAGCGCGGGTGATGTTGTGTTCCGCCGTGTCCCACCAGGCATCGAACGGTTCCAGCACGGTTTTGAGATCGGGCTGACGTTCCACCAATTGGAAGGCCCCAGTCCCGTTTGCGTTGCGGGTGGCGAAGGTTTCTTCGTCCCGGCCAGGCACAGCGGTGTTGTTGGCCTCTGCCCAACCCCTGTCCATGATCATCCAGTTTGCGATGCCGTCCGGGAAGATCGGGTTCGGCGCGGATGTGAAGAAATCAACGGTGAAATCGTCGACCACCTGCAACTCCGAGATGGACGCGAACCAGGACGACACGTCCGAGGTTTCGCTGGTGGCGCGTTCGTAGCTGAACAAAACATCCGCGGCGTTAAAGTCGCTGCCGTCATGGAAAGTTACACCTTCGCGCAGATTGAACCGCCAGCCATCGCCATCACCAATGGGTTCCCACGATGTCGCCAAAGACGGTTCCAACGACATGTCTTTGCCGCGGCGTACGAGGCCTTCATAGACGTTGTTCAAAAATCCCAAAACCGGGGCCGAACTCACTGCGTGCGGGTCCATGGTTTGAGGGTCGGTTGTGGATGACCAGGTGAAGGTCTCGGCTTGCGCAAACGACGCAAGGCTCAGCGTCAAAGCGGTGGCGCAGGATAGGCGGCGGATCATTTGGGTCTCCGATCGTGGGTCGTGCCCGCCAGTGCGGCAGGCTGTCGCAATCGTGAGGGTAGCAGCCGACCGGGTCACTTCAATTCGATGTGAATACGGCTGGGATACCCATAGAAAACAAAAAAGGCCCTGGCATGCCGCCAGAGCCTTCCGTTTTATAAGCAGTCTGACGACTGATCAGCCAGAGAAGCTGAAGAACTTGAACTTCGGATCGTCCTCCGGGCTCACATCCGCCTGCACCGCGCTTTTCATACCCCAGTTCAGCACCTGGTGGTGGATCGGACTGTAAAGCTGCTGGTCCTGCACTTCGGCCCAGATGTCAGCGATCATGCCATTGCGTTTATCCAAATCCGTCTCAGAGGCAAGCGCCTGGATCATCGTGTCGATCTCTGGGTTAGAGTGACCCGACGCGTTCCAGGACCCGTACTTGTCCCCACGTGTGTGAACCAGGAAGTTGAAGACATACTCGCTGTCGTAGGTCGGAACGCCCCAACCCAGCATGTAAAAATCGGTCTCCTGGGGATTCTTGGAAATCAGCGGGAAATGCTGCGCCTTGGGCTTAGCGTCCAAATTCACTGTGATTCCGATCTGCGCCAGCATCCCAACGGCCGCCTGACAGATCGCTTCATCGTTGATGTAGCGGTCATTTGGACAATCAAGCTGGATGGAGAAACCGTCGCCATAGCCGGCCTCGGCCATCAGTGCTTTGGCCCCTTCCACGTCAGTGACAGACGCGCCGTCCATTTCTGCCGTCCAACCGTTCACGAACGGAGGTGCGATCATGCCCGCGGGCTGAGACTGCCCACGCATCACAACCTGTTGGATCGCATCGCGATTGATTGCCATTGACATCGCTTTTCGGACGCGAACGTCTGCCAATGGGTTTGCACCTTCGACATTGTCATTGGCGATATCATCTGGCCCGGCGTTCATCCCGAAGAAAATAACTCGGTTCTGAGGGGCCGTGCGCACGTCCAACCCATCGGTGGCCGCCACACGCTGCAAGTCCTGCACAGGCACGTCTTGGATGAAGTCCACTTCGCCCGACAAGAGCGCCGCCACCCGTGTCGCCGCGTTTTGGATCGGCGTGTAGATGATTTCCGTCACTTCCAACGGATAGTCGTCATTGCCCCAGTAGTCTTCGTTCAGCGCCAAAACTGTGCGGACATCGGGCTCGCGGCTCACCAGCTTATAAGCTCCGGTGCCATTGGCGTTGCGCGACGCAAAGGTGTCTTCACCCTCGTCCACGCGCTGCACATCCGTGGCGCCGTTTGCCTCTGTCCAATCTTTGTCCATGATGAACAAGTTGGTCAGGTTGTTGGGCATAATCGGGTTGGGGCCGTTGGTCACGATCTCAACCGTGTAGGGCCCGGTGGCGCGCACTTCGGTGACCGAAGCCAGCAGTTCTTTCATGGCGCTGTTTTCGGACATCGCCCGGTTGAAGCTGAACACAACGTCGTCGCTGTCGAATGCTGCGCCATCGTGGAATGTCACACCTTCGCGCAGGTTGAACACCCAAACATTTGGATCATCTGCGGATGGGGCCCAATCCGTGGCCAGGGCCGGAATCATCGCCCCGGTCATGTCCCGGATCACAAGCGGTTCCATGATTTGGTGCGCCAGCGTATGTGTCGGGCCTTCGTTCTGTGCATGTGGGTCGAGCGTGAGCGAGTCGCCCGCGCGCGCCCAGCGAAGCGTCTCGGCATAGGACGCAATCGATGTGGTCGCCATCAAAACGGCCGCCAAGGCCAAGGTTGTTTTCATGGTGTCATGACTCCCTAGAGTTAGCCCAAGGCAGCTTCGAACGGGTCTGCCATTGTTGCGCTTAAACTCTACGGGGTTTTTGGCCGGTGAAAAGGGGCTCTCGTCTGGCTTCTGCCCAAAACCCGCGCGCGATCCAAAGTTGCTGATTTTTCGGTCGCCCTCACACGACGGCTTTGTGCAATGGAAGGTTGACCGTTCCTATGCAAAGAAAGCGCATGGTCAGTGACAAGATTAAAAATGCCGTTTCGATGGCAAAGCGAACCATCGAGGATGGCGACAACGATCGCGCCCGGGAGTTTGTTCAGGATGCTTTGACAGATCGAAACCTCGGAACAGATGCGCTGTTCAAACTGGCGCAGGTGTTTGTGCAATTGGGGTCCGAGGATGATCTGCGCACGGTGTTAAAGCGCCTTCGCGACGCGCAGCCTGATTTGCCAAACCTGGTGGCGCGCGGCCGTGTCCTGCGCATGCTAGACGACCC
>JBCDFD010000029.1:0-19183 GCA_039178645.1 Pseudomonadota bacterium
CTGCCGGGATTTGGCATCATCAGCCACGTGATCGCAACCTTCTCTCGCAAACCAGTCTTCGGCTACCTGCCGATGGTCTATGCGATGGTGGCCATTGGGGTTCTGGGCTTCGTCGTGTGGGCGCACCACATGTACACCGTTGGCATGAGCCTCACGCAGCAGAGCTACTTCATGCTCGCCACCATGGTGATCGCGGTACCCACGGGGGTGAAAGTGTTCAGCTGGATCGCAACCATGTGGGGCGGTTCGGTGGAGTTCAAAACCCCAATGCTCTGGGCCATGGGCTTCCTGTTCCTCTTCACCGTTGGCGGCGTGACCGGTGTGGTCCTGTCGCAGGCGGGTGTGGACCGGGCGTATCACGACACTTACTACGTTGTGGCGCACTTCCACTATGTAATGAGCTTGGGCGCGGTGTTCTGTATCTTCGCCGGTGTGTACTACTGGATCGGCAAAATGTCGGGACGTCAGTACCCTGAATTCCTGGGCAAAGTGCACTTCTGGATGATGTTTGTGGGTGCCAACCTGACCTTCTTCCCACAGCACTTCCTGGGTCGCCAGGGCATGCCGCGTCGGTACATCGACTACCCAGAAGCGTTCGCATTGTGGAACTATGTGTCCTCCATAGGCGCGTTCCTGAGCTTTGCGTCGTTCCTGCTGTTCATCTACATCGTTTACTACACGCTCACCCGTGGGGCGAAGGTGACAGAGAACAACTACTGGAACGAGCATGCCGATACGTTGGAGTGGACACTGCCGTCCCCTCCCCCGGAGCACACGTTCGAAATTCTGCCCAAGCAGTCTGACTGGGACAAAGGTTCGGCACACTGAACCCATGCCCTACCGCTGGCAGACAGATACCGGCGAAGCCCCCGATTTCTCGGGGGCTTCGTTCTTTGGCAAAGGTGAAACGCCCCTGGCGTCCCTATCGCTCAATGCCCATAACTCGCTAACCCCCAAGGGCTTCGTCATTTTCATCGGCTGCACCGTGGCACTGATCCTGGTGCCACTTTTGGCCGTAGTTGGCTCACCTGTGCTGTGGGCTCTGCTTCCGTTCATGTTCACCGCGGTGGCACTCATTTGGTGGGCGCTCACCTGGTCGTGGAAGGACCGTAGCGTCAGCGAACAGTTGGACATTTGGTCAGACCGCGTTGCCCTGCGTCACGTGCCTGGGCGGGGCGGAGAAAAAACCTGGGAAGCCAACACACACTGGGTTTCGGTGCATTTGCATCCCAATCGCGGCAAGATCAAAAACTACATCACACTGACGGGCAGCCATTCATCCCGCGAGGTGGAGCTTGGGTCCTTCCTCACCGAAGATGAACGGGCGCGGCTGCATATGGAGTTGAGCCAAGCGCTTGCCCAAGCGGCGACGCTGGCCCCGCTCTGAATTAAAAGCGACTAACGCTACACGGACAGATCTACATCGAGCCGCTACTTAGAGTTGCCGCCTCAAAGAGTATCGCGGAGACCAAGCCTAACTGCGCGTGACGTGCAAACCTCTAAGAGGCGGCTTGAATTAAGCATCAGGGTGTTTTGGGGGACCAACTGGCTGATCAGCTTGGTCGCGAAACCACTTTGACCGCGCGGGATTGTCCAACGGCGATCCTTTCCCCAGGCCCAACAGCGCAAGCGCCATGAACATGAAAAGCGTGAATGCAATCAGCATCGTAACAAGAATTTCAACCATTTTGCTCGCCTCACTATTTCCGCTCGCGCGTCGGGTATGACGAGAGTGTAGCACGTTGTGACCGAATGTCGCACAAATGTTGAGGTTCGTGCGCACTCGCGCCTTTTTCCGAAACGTCTTGTTGAAATCAGCCGCACGTTTGACCCCGCGAACGGGTGGCTGAGCCAACCGTCAGTGGCCAAAGACCAAAGCCTCCATAGACCGCAGATCAGTGGTCCCATGGGCCAGTTTCCGCCGAACAATCTCTAGAAAAACAGCGGCTTTGTATAAGGCCGGACGGAAGAAATAAGCCAGTGTCAGCTACCTGGCAGCGGCCCATATGCCGACAAAACTGCCCTACGCCAAAAACGACCGTGCAGAAACTGCACCGAGATAAAAACGGAAAAATCCGTGAACGGAGTGGACAATGGCAACTTATTTCAGTGAAAACATGAGCTTGGAACTGTCACTGCGTAGCTCCTGGAGCACAGGGCTGGTGATGGACATGACCCTATCGCCCGAGGAGGCCCTGAACGGGTGGACTGTCACATTCCAGTATTCCGGCGACATCATAAACATCTGGAACGCGCAGATCCTGTCGCACGTGGGTGACCAATATGTGCTCGGCGATCTGGGATACAACGCAGCGGTGAGCGCTGGCGGCTCAACCAGTTTTGGCTTCCAAGGCGGTGGCAGCGACCACGACATCACACCCCTGGCGCTTACGGACGAACCGATTGGCGCGCCCAGCGACCCTGACCCCTTGCCCACTGTTTCTGTATCGGACGCGGTGGCTGACGAAGACACAGGCAGCGTCGTTTTCGAACTTACTCTGTCCGAGGTCTCCAGCACGGATGTCGTTGTGACCTATCGAACAATAGCGGGCACTGCCCTGGCGGGTGCAGACTTCGTCTATAACGACGCTCAGGTGACGATCCTTGCTGGCCAAACCTCAGCCTTTGTCACCATTGGCTTGAGCGATGACACCATCGCTGAGGCGACCGAAACGTTCACGCTGGAGCTTTTGTCGGCCAGTGGCGCGGACCTTGATGATGCCACCGCGACGGGCACGATCACCGACACCGATCCAGCGGCTGAGGCTCCGATCATCGTGACTGTCACCGGGGGCGCGGTCACCGAGGCCGATCCTGGAATGGATCACATGCATGACGACGGCACCAGCCACATGCATGATGATGGGCACCGCTACATTACGTTTACCGTGTCGCTGGCGGCTCCCGCCGACCAAGAGATCACCCTGAGCTATGCGACCGCGGACGTGACAGCCGTCGCGGACACCAGCAGCGATGTGGCCTGGGATTATCACACGGCGACAGGTGATTTAGTTTTCGCCATCGGAGAGCAAACCAAAACTGTGGCTGTGGCCGTGCATCCCGATACCGAAGTCGAAGACACAGAGACATTTACTTTCACTGTCACTGGCGACAGCATCACCGGCGCGCTCCAAGCCATCGGGTCCATCTACGACAACGATGCCGACCCCGACGACACGGACGATGATATGGGCGGCGGCGACGGCGGCCACGGAGACCATGGCGGCTCCGATGATGATATGGACATGGGCGGCGGCTCTGGCGGGTCGGGCCCATTCGTTGGGGGCGGCACAACCTACTACGTCGGGCAAACATCGGTGGTCACCAACTTTGATCCCACGCGCGATGTGCTCGACCTGGGATCAAACTCGATCCACACGCAGTTCCCTGTCGACACGGCTGACGGGTTCATGATGCTGCACATGTTCAATGCCGGCCAATCGCTGCTGTTGGAAGGTGTGTACCTCGCCGATTTGCACCCCGAGAATTTCGCACCCATTGCCGACGCCCACCTGCAACAGGACCTGAGCGCGGTGTTGGCGTACGAGGATGGCAGCGGACTGGTGCGACCCAACACGGTCTACATCCGATCGCACCAAGAGGGTCTGGTGGAAACGGTCGATTTCGATCCGGCCACTGACAAGATCAGCTTTTTCTACCTCAGTGTGCGCGGCGACGGGCTGCGCAATTTCGCGGTGGAGGACACGGCCGAGGGCGCACGGTTTTTCAACCCGATCACGGGTCAAAGCCTCACCTTGCGCGACGTGTCGTTCTCGGACCTGGACAGCTCACACTTCGAATGGCGCGCCAATCAGTTGGAAGACAACGTTGCCAGCCGAATGGGGCTGACCAGCGTGATAGATGACTTCCAGATCGTGAGCGAAAACGTCTTCAGCGGCAAAAGCGTTGCCATGGCCGGGGGCGTGGACCGCGCGCCTTACCACAGTGTGCAAGGCTATGCGGAATACAATGGCACGCCCATTGGCGACACGGACAGTGGCGGCGGGGACCATGGGGACGGCGGCAACGACCACGGTGGCTCCGATGATGGTGACATGACGGACATGCCCATTGCTGTCACGGTCACCGGTGGGTCGGTCACCGAAGCTGATCCCTCCATGATGCATATGCACGATGATGGGTCGATGCACATGCACGATGACGGGCATCGCTATATCGTCTTCACCGTGTCGTTGGACGCTCCAGCGGCCGAAGAGATCACACTTGATTACGCCACCGCCGATGGCACGGCAGTCGCTGACACCACCAGCGACGTGGCATGGGATTATCACACGGCCACCGGTCAGCTTGTGTTCGCCCAAGGGGAGCAGACCAAGCAAGTCACGGTGGCGGTACATCCAGACACTTTGGTCGAAGGGACCGAGACCTTCACGCTCACCGTTTCGGGTGACAACATCACGGGTGATCTCACTGCCACAGGCACGATTTACGACAACGACACCGATGACACAGGTGATGGGTCAGACGACGGTGGTTCGGACGGCAGCGGCACGGGCACCACCTACACGGTGGGAACGGTCGCTGTGATCACTGGGTTTGACCCCACGGTGGACACGCTTGATCTGGGGCCGGACTCGATCCACAACCAAATCCCCGTGGACACGCCCGACGGGTTCATGATGCTCCACATGTTCAACGCCGGCAGGTCTACGCTGGTGGAGGGCGTGTCGCTCGCCGAGTTTGAACCGGGCACTTTTGCCCCCATTGCCGATGCGCATTTGCAGCAAGACCTCAGCGCTGCGCTGGCTTGGGAAAACGGCAAAGGGCTGGTGCGAGACAACACGGTGTACATCCGGTCCCATGAAAAGGACCTGGTGCAGTCGGTGAACTTTGACCCGGCCACCGACAAAATCAGCTTCTTCTACCTGAGCGTCCGCGGCGACGGACAACTGAACTTTGCCGTGGAAGAAACCACCGATGGCGTGCGGTTCTACAGTCCTTTGACCGGCCAGAGCATGACGCTGTTGGGCGTTGGGTTTGATGACCTCACGCCGGAGCACTTTGAGTGGCGTGCCAATCAGTTGGAGGACAATATCGCCGGTCGGATGGGGCTCGCGGGCTTCATTGACGGGTTCGAATACGTGTCTGGCAATGTGTTCAGCGGCAAGAGCGTGGAAATGGCCGGAGGCGTGGACCGTGCGCCATATCACAGCCAGCCGGAGTACACCGGCACGCCCATTGGCGGGGCCAACGACGACGGAACCGACCAAGGGTCCGGCGATGACGGTGACGGCGGCGATACCGGCGACGACGGCGGGACTGGCGGAGGGGACGACGGCGGCAGCGGTGGCGACACTGGCGATAGCCCGACTACGCCCGCCACACCGGGGGTGGTGGAGCCCGAGATCGTGTCCTCTTGGGGTGACGGATACAACGTGGAAGCCACCTTTACCCCCACTGCTGCGGTGAACGGCTGGACGGTCTTGCTGCGGTTGAACGGTGACATCGTCAACATTTGGAACGCGGACATCGCGGCCCAGGACGGCGACGTCTACACGCTGGTGGCCAAGGACTACAATTCCTCGTTGGGCGCCGGTGAAACCACGGGTTTCGGTTTCCAAGTGTCTGGCGGCCCGGCTTTTGTCGAAGTTCTGGGGCTCGATACGCCCATAGATGATCCCGTGGACGACCCGGTGGATGACCCAGTCGACGACCCTGTTGATGATCCTGTGGACGACCCGGTCGATGATCCGGTGGACGATCCCGTGGATGACCCGGTCGACGACCCTGTGGACCCGGCACCGGTCGGGGGCGACGTGCTCAACGGGCCTTTGTCCACGCAGGGTACCGACATCATTGATGCGGATGGCAAGAAGGTCGACCTCAAAGGCGTCAACTGGTTCGGGTTTGAAACCGACAATGGCGTCCTGCACGGGCTTTGGGCGCGCAACATGGAAGATATGCTCGACGAGATCGAGGCGTTCGGCTTCAACATGATCCGCCTGCCCTTTGCAGGGGAACTGGCGCTGAACGACCGGATGCCCATAAGCATCAACACCGCCGCAAACCCCGACCTTGTGGGGCTCACATCCCATGAGATCCTGGAACGGTTCTTGGACGCCGCCGAAGACCGAGGCATTGGCGTGTTGCTGGATATGCATCGCACCACACCGGGCAGCGGCCCAGAGGGGGGCGGACGCATCCCCGACGTGTCAGCCTTCATCGCGCAGTGGCAAGCCATGGCAGACAAGTTCGGTGACCACGGCGCGGTGATCGGTTTTGACCTCTACAACGAACCTCATGGGTATTCCTGGGCCGAGTGGGCCCCCATCGCCGAAGCGGCGGGCAACATGCTGTTGGCCAGCCATCCCGCTGAGTTGATCATCGTGGAAGGGGTGGAAACCTACCAAGGCAACAGCCACTGGTGGGGCGGCAACCTGCAAGGCGTCGCCGACCGGCCAGTGGTCCTAAACGCCAGCGACAAACTGGTGTATTCCCCGCACGAATACGCCACGTCGGTGTTCAACCAGCCCTATTTCTCCGCGCCGGGCTTTGACCCGGAAACCGACCTGCCCGAGATTTTCCGCGAAAACTGGGGGTTCATCGAAGAACAGGGCATCGCGCCGCTGTTATTGGGCGAGTTTGGCTCGACCTTCGTGAGCAGCGTGGATCAGGCCTGGGGACCGGTCTTGGCCGAGTACCTTTTGGATCAGGACATCGATTGGGCCTTCTGGGCCTGGAACCCCAATTCAGGCGACACTGGCGGCGTGGTGGAAGGCGATTGGCAAACGCCACGGCAGGATGCCTTCACCTACCTGTTGGATGTGCTTTTGGCCGAAGGCGGCGACGATACTCCGGTGGAGGATCCGGCACTGATCACAGTGACCGGTGAAACCCTAGCAGAAGGCGACAGCGGCAGCAGTCTGCTGAGCTTCACCGTCACTTTGGACAAAGCACAGTCCGACACTGTCACGGTTGACTATGCCACCCTTGATGGAACCGCGGTTGCCGGGTCGGATTACCTGGCCGCCTCGGGCCAAGTGACCTTTGCCGCAGGCGAAACCAGCAAAACCGTCACCGTTGAAGTGTCCGGCGACACCGACGTGGAAGGTGACGAGACATTCTCGCTGCAACTGTCCAACGCCGTGGGCACAGCGGACATCTCAGTGGCGCAGGCTGTGGCCACGATCACCAATGACGACACGGCACCCGATCCCGATGATTTTGAGGCCAGCGTGTCATTTGCGCTGCGCAACAGTTGGGGCCAAAGTTTCGTCGGGATCATGACGGTCACCAATGAAGGCGATACCCCGCTCAGCGACTGGAACGTCAGTTTCGCCGGCGACTTCACCGTTGGCCGCGTGGTTGGCGCCACTCTCGACACGCAGGACGGAGACGTCTTCACCTTCGCGCCCAGCGAGGCGGCCGACCCAATTGCCCCCGGCGGGTCCCACAAGTTCACTGTTTTGGTGCGTGGGGGCACCATAGACAGTGTCCGTGATCTCACCATATCGGGTCCGGACGGACCGGCTCCCATGCCAGACGGCGACGTGGAGGCCAGCCTCTATCATTTCGACGAAATCAAGTCGGGCAACTATACCCCGTCGGCCAATGCAGACTTCCCCGAAATCACGGCTGACCGGCATTTGGTCCAGTCCAACGACTTTGGGCAATCGGGCTACGGCGGACACAATTGGGGTGGCGTGAACCCGTTGATGTACCGGGGTTTCGATTATGGCGGTCGAGACCGGGACATCGGAGATCCTGTGGGCAGCGGCCCAACGATCCAAGTGGACGCCACCATGTCCACCCAAGCCATCGAAGACGCGATCAACGGCGCGGCCTCGGGCGCGACGGTGGAGTTCCAAGCGGGCACCTACTGGCTGACCGAAACCATCAATATCAACCGCGGTGACATCCACGTCAAAGGCGTCTCTGAAACCGACGTGATCATCCGCGCCGACGCAGTCACCGACGATGCCGCGTTCCGCGTGTCCGACGGCATCCGCGCAAAGCTCAGCGAGGATGAGGCGAAACTCACCACGGACACCACGGCATTCACCGCCGCCGAAGCCAAACAGGTCACACTGCAATCGGTTTCGGGGATCGAGGCCGGTGACTTCATTGAGTTCATCTACAACTACGACGCTGATCTGAACACACGGGTGAACACCGGCGACAGTTACAACAAACTGTCATCGCTGGTCGAAGTGGCCTCGGTGGACCAAAGCACCAACACGGTCACTTTGCGCGAAAAGGTGGGGATGGACTACGACCCCAATCGGGGCACCGGCAATTCCGAAGTGCGGGTCTACGACAAAGACGACTTCATTCATGACCTGGTGATCTCGGATATGACGATCCAATACATGGATGATGACGAGTATCAGCAAACCGTCGATGTCCATGACCTTTTCAACTACAACAACGCGGATTACGGCGGAGAGTACGCCCACAAAGTGGCCGGTATCCGTTTGGAAGGCGTCCATGAAAGCGATGTGCTGAACGTCACGGTCAAGAACGCCGCGTCCCTGGGGATTTGGATCGACGCCGGGTATCAGGTGGGCATCCAGAACTACACGTTCGACGGGTCGCAGAACCTTGGGGGCGGCGGCAATGGCTACGGCATTCTGCTGAACGATAGTTTCTATGGCGACTTCGAAGGTCTGACCATGGGCAGCACCGATGGCGACGGCAACATCTTCGCCACTCGGCACGCGGTGGTGTTCGATTACAGCTCTTCGGGCGCGTTCAATAACATCCAGATCGACTACACAAACTCAAACATCGATTTCCACGGCGCGGCGGATTACGGCAACATCTACTATGTCAAAGACATGGATATGAACCGCATGGACCATTACAATTTCGGTGTGATGGACGACCGGTTCGTGCTCGACGATGTGCGCTTCAACCAGATTCAGAACACCTACATCTTCGACGATGTGCGCGCCCACGAGGAAGGGCAAATCCCAGGCTATCTGGGCTCGCTTGTCCCAGGTCAGGAAGACGGCCAAGGCCACTGGGCCAACAACGGTTCGGCATCCTCCTACGTGGATGTGGTCTATATGTCCGCCAACGGGGGCGAAGCCCGGACTTTTGGCAAAGATGACGAAATCCACAGCGGTGTCGGCGACGACAACATCTGGGGCGGCGGCGGAAGCGACGACTTCCTGTTTTACGACAACAGCGGCACCGACAGGATCTACGACTTCGGGTCGGGCGACAGCGATCAGATCGTGCTCAAGTCGGACGTGAATGGCACCGGCATTGACACCACAACCGAAGCGTTAGCGCGTGTCACCCAAGTGGGCGACGATGCAGTTTTGGACCTTGGTTCAGGTCACACTGTGGTCTTGGTTGGGGTGCAAGCATCGACGCTGACCGAGCAGGACTTCGCGTTCTTCTAAGCGGGTCCGACCGCGGACCGCAGCGGTCGGAATGTATCCGGTGTGCACTGAGGACTGGGGGTGAGTTCACCTTACAGTCCCTGGCGCACACATCGGCCAACCATATGCGGTGAGGCGATTTTGATCTCGACTCTGCGGGGTGCACGGGCCATGGGGTCCCATGGTCCAGGAGCATTCCATACGGCAGTTGAACCAAGTTGAATCGGTGGCCCTCTTGGGACTTCTGATGGCCTTGGTGGCCTTTTCCATCGACGCAATGCTGCCCGCCATGGGCAACATCGCCGAGGAATTGAGCGCCGCTGACCCGGTCCAAGCTCAACTGATTGTCCCGGTTTTCGTGATTGGCCTGGGCATCGGCACGCTTTTCTGTGGGCCTGCGTCGGACACCTACGGGCGCAAACCGGTGGTCAACTTTGGCGTCGCGCTGTTTGGGGTCGGAACCGCCGTGGCTTGGTTCGCCCCGACCTTAGAAATCCTCCTCCTGGGCCGATTGATACAAGGACTTGGCGCATCGGCGGCCCGTGTGGTGGCCATGGCAATCATACGCGACAGCTATTCTGGCAAAGACATGGCGCGGATGATTTCCTTTGTGATCATGGTATTTACCCTGGTCCCCGCTGTCGCCCCCAGCATTGGTGCGGCCATAATATATCTGTCCGACTGGCGCGGCATATTCGTGGCGCTCTTGTCGTTTGCCGTGGCTATTGGAACTTGGTTTGCAGTGCGGCAGCCCGAAACGCTGAAGCCCACACAGAGGCAGCCGATCAATATCAAATCGCTGTCCGGGGCCGTTGTGGAAGTGGTGTCACACAAAATGGTGCGCAACGCGATTGCTGTGCAATGCCTGTGCTACGCCATGCTGTTCACCATGTTGTCCGTGACCCAACCGATTTTCGACAAGGTCCTGGGTGCCGCGGACACATTCCACCTTTGGTTCGGCGCGGTGGCCATCGTGGCCATCGGGGGTCCGCTTTTGAACTCGCAATTGGTGCTGAAACACGGGGTCCACAAAATCGTGTCGGCGGTGATCACCGCTCAATTCCTGTCGTGCGTTATTTACCTGATCGCGTTGGCGTCCGGTTGGGTGGCAGAAAGCTCAATCGCGGCTTTTTTCCTGTGGCAAGTGATGACATTTTCCATGGCTGGCATGACGCTGGGCAACCTCAATGCGCTGGCGTTGGAGCCCATGGGACATATTGCAGGCACGGCATCCTCGGTGGTCACAGCCATCGGCACCGTGGTCGCGGGCGCTTTGGCAGTTCCTGCGTCGGGCCTGTTCAACGGGAGCCAGTGGCCCATCATCTGGGTGATCCTGGGCTTTGCCGTGATCGCACGCATCCTGCTCATGAACCCGGTTTTCAAGGCATCCGCCTAGGCGGCCTTCGCCTCCCGCGCCCGCGCGGCTAGGTCCTTGGCGATGGAAAACGCGCCTTTGATCCGGTCACTGGTTTTCGCCCAATCACGACGCACGACAATTTTGTTGTCCTTCACCTTGGCCATGCCGCGTTCGGCTTGGATGAAGTCCACAAGGCCCTCCGGTGAGGCAAACTTATCATTGTGGAATTGCAGCGTTGCGCCTTTGGGTCCGCCATCAAACTTGGCGATGCCGGCCTTTTTGCATTCAGCCTTGATCCGCACCACCAACATGAGCGTGTTGACCTCACGGGGCAGCTTACCAAATCGGTCAATCAACTCAGCCGCGAAGCCTTCCAACTCAACCTTGGTGGTCAGGCCGGACAGCCGTCGATAGAGGCCAAGCCGGACGTCCAGGTCGGGCACGTAATCCTCGGGGATTAGAACCGGCACGCCCAAATTGATGTTCGGAGCCCACTGGTCGTCGGCGTCGGTGAGACCTTCCAACTCGCCCGATTTGATCTTCGACACAGCCTCTTCGAGCATGTGTTGATACAACTCATACCCAACTTCGCGCATCTGACCGGACTGCTCTTCACCGATGAGGTTCCCTGCCCCACGGATGTCCAGATCTTGGCTCGCCAAGGTGAACCCCGCGCCAAGACTGTCCAGTGACCCCAGAACACGCAGACGTTTTTCGGCCTGCGCCGTGAGTTTGGCCCGCGGTTTGGTGGTCATGTAGGCATAGGCCCTGGTCTTCGACCGGCCCACGCGGCCGCGGATTTGATAGAGTTGCGCAAGGCCAAACATATCGGCGCGATGGACCACCATGGTGTTGGCCGTTGGAATGTCCAAGCCGCTTTCCACAATGGTTGTGGCCAGAAGCACGTCATACTTGCCGTCATAGAACGCGTTCATGCGCTCATCCAAATCGCCAGCGGCCAGTTGCCCGTGGGCGACGATGTAGGACACCTCGGGGACTTGCTCCCGCAGAAATTCTTCGATCTCGGGGATGTCCGCCACGCGCGGCACCACGAAGAAGCTTTGCCCACCGCGGTAGTGTTCCCGCAAAAGCGCCTCGCGCACAGTGACCGTATCGAACTCGCTCACGTAGGTGCGGATGGCCAATCGGTCCACGGGCGGCGTTCCAATGATGGACAGATCGCGGACGCCTGACAGGCTCATCTGCAAGGTCCGCGGGATCGGCGTCGCGGTCAGGGTCAGCACATGGATGTTGGATCGCATCTGCTTCAGCCGTTCTTTATGGGTCACGCCGAACCGCTGTTCTTCGTCGATGATGAGCAGCCCAAGGTTCTGGAATTTCACCTGTTTGGCCAAAACAGCGTGGGTGCCGATCACGATGTCAACGGTGCCGTTTGCAAGGCCCGCGCGGGTTTCCGTGGCCTCTTTCGTGCTCACGAAACGCGACAATTGCCTGACGTTTAACGGAAACCCGCGAAACCGTTCCATGAATGACTTGGCGTGCTGTCGGGCGAGCAGTGTTGTGGGGGCAATTACAGCCACCTGAGCGCCGGACATGGCCGCGATAAAGGCCGCGCGCATGGCGACCTCGGTCTTGCCGAATCCCACATCGCCACACACCAGCCGGTCCATAGGCCGCCCCATTTCCAGGTCGTTGAGCGTATCTTCGATGGCGCGCAGTTGGTCGTCGGTTTCGGTGTAGGGAAAGCGCGCACAAAAGGCATCCCACATGCCGTCCGGCGGAGCCATGATCGTGGCTTTGCGCAGCGCCCGTTCCGCAGCGACGCGCATGAGCCGGTCGGCAATTTCCTTGATGCGTTCTTTGAGCCGAGCTTTCTTCGCTTGCCATGCCCCGCCACCTAGCCGGTCAAGCAACCCGTCTTCGTGTCCATAGCGGCTGAGAAGTTCAATATTTTCAACGGGAAGGTAAAGGCGGGACTGTTCGGCATACTCCAAGTGGAGCATTTCATGGGCGGCGCCCGCGGCTTGGATAACCTCCAAACCTTTGTAGCGCCCGATGCCATGGTCCACGTGCACCACCAGATCGCCCGGGCTCAGGGATTGCGCCTCACTGAGGAAATTCTCCGCCCGCCGTTTTTTCTTGGGCGCACGGATGAGCCGGTCACCCAGGACGTCCTGTTCCGAGATAACTGACAACTCCGGGGACGTGAATCCATGGTCCAAAGGCCAGACGGCAAGAAATACGCCACTATCTACTTGAGAAAGGTCTCGGAAGTCTCTGATTTCTTTCGGGTCTAGAAGACCTTCATCTTCCATGAGACCCTTGAGGCGTTCCCGTGCACCGTCGGAATAGCTCGCGATGATCACCTTGGACGATTTACGGACCACTTTAACATGATCCGACAACGCACTAAAAAGACTTATTTTTTCATGCTGGCGTTCCGGTGCAAAGTCACGCCCGATGCGCCCGCCTGCATCAATGACGCCCGGACCGCTTGCTTGCGGCAGAGGATGAAAATGAACAACTCGGCTCGTTTTCAATGCGTTAGAGAGGGTATCTTCATCCAGATAAAGCAGATCAGGCGGGCATGGCTTGTACACGGTGTCCATTTTCCCACGCTGGGCCATGGCCTCTTTGCGCGCATCAAATTGGTCGGCGATTCCTTCCCAACGTGAAGTATGCGCCGCAGCCAATTGATTATCCATCAGAATGCTTGCATTCGGGAGATAGTCGAAAAGCGTGTCGAGGCGTTCGTGAAAGAACGGCAACCAGTGTTCGGCACCCTGGTGTTTGCGCCCCGCACTGATGGCTTCGTATAGCGGATCGTCCGTGCCCGCGGCCCCGAACTCGATCCGGTAGCTTTGACGAAACCGAGTGACAGCCGCGTCGTCCAGAATAACCTCGGACACCGGAGCCAGATCGATCTGCTTGAGCGTTTCGGTGGTGCGCTGCGTGGCGGCATCGAACCGCCGTGCGCTGTCCAGGACATCCCCAAACAGGTCCAAGCGCACCGGGCCGCCATCCCCGGGTGGGTAAATATCGATGATCCCTCCGCGCACCGCATAATCGCCCGGTTCCATGACCGTTGGGCTTTGAGTGAACCCCATCCGAGCAAGAAACCGGCGCAACCCCTTTTCGTCCATGCGGCTGCCGACGTTGGCCTGAAAGGTCGCTTCGCGCAGCACATCGCGGGCCGGCACCCGTTGGGTCGCCGCGTTGAGCGTGGTCAGTAGCACAAACTGAGACGGCATCCCGTGGACCAAACCGGCCAAGGTCGCCATGCGCGCCGCAGAAATATCGGCATTGGGAGACACCCGATCGTAAGGCAAACAGTCCCACGCGGGAAACACCACCACTGGCACATCGGGCGCGAAGAACGCCAGCGCACTGCGCATGGCGTCCATCCGTTTGTCGTCGCGCGCGATATGCATCACCGGCGCACCGCGCTCTTCCATTTCCTTAAGGACCAGTAGCGCGTCAAAACCTTCCGGCGCGCCGCCAACGGTGAGGGACGTGACCTGGGACATGGGTGACCTCTGGATCGAGCAGCTAGAAGAACGCGTTGCGCAAATTGAAGACCATGCCATATAGCGCGGTCACGAAAATAGCCAGCAGAGCAAGCACTTGAACTTTGCGCCGTAAGTTTTTGATTTTAATCAAGAGCGGTTCGACTTCCGGGGACATGGTCCACATTTGGTGCGCGGTTCTCAGCACCAGGGCTTGCATCAAGGCCAATGGAACCAGAAGGCACAGCAAGGCCTGAGCCAGTTCAATCCGAAATGTCACCGAGATGACCAGAAGGCCAGACAGGACAAACATCCATCCGCCAACCAACATCGGTCCCGCTTGTGCCCAGATGCCAATTTGGCGCGCCACGCTGAGCCGGATGAGAGCGAAGGTTTCACTATCGTCGCTTTCTTCCGATTGCCGCGCGCTGTCGTAGAAATCCAACGGAAACCCCATGGGTGCGTTGGTGGCGCGCGACCAGACAATGGCGAGCAACACCCAGTACCACAGGCTGGAAAACGCTTCGGTCGATAGCGTGGAGAGCAGTGTTGGCGGCACCTGGGCCTCCCGTTGCGCGGTCAAGGTCACCGGTTGCTACCGTTTGCCGCGTGAAAGCGCCAGCCTTGTGGCGAAGGCCGATCCGTGCGACTCACTGATGTCACAGACGGAGCCAGCCCATGACTTTCAACAAGCCCACGTCCGACCGCTTGCACATCCGCAGCCGAGCGCGCCGTACGCGCCAAAGCGCACCTTTGCGGGCGTTGGTCTGTGAAACGCATCTGACCGTGGGCGACCTAATCTGGCCGATCTTTGTGCGTGATGGTGAAGGGATCGAAGAACCGATCCCGTCGATGCCAGGCGTGAACCGGCTGTCCATCGATAAGGCCGTCGAAGCCGCTGAATTGGCTGCGAACTTGGGCATTCCAGCCATCTGTGTGTTTCCCTACACCGATCCGGCGCTGAAATCGGACGCCTGTGAAGAGGCTTGGAACCCAGACAATCTCAGCAATCGCACCATACGCGCCATCAAAGCGGCAGTTCCCGATGTGGCTGTGATGACCGACATCGCGCTCGATCCCTACAACGCCCATGGCCACGACGGCATTGTGCGCGACGGTGAGATCCTGAACGACGAGAGCGTGGCGGCTCTGACACGCATGGGCATCGCCCAGGCCGAGGCCGGGGCAGATATTCTTGGGCCGTCCGACATGATGGATGGTCGCATTGGTGCGTTACGGGATGCGCTTGAGTTGGCGGGCCATTCCAACGTTGCCATCATGAGCTATTCGGCCAAGTACGCCAGCGCGTTCTATGGCCCGTTCCGGGACGCTGTCGGTGCGTCCGGCGCGCTCAAAGGCGACAAGAAAACCTACCAGATGGACCCGGGCAACAGCGATGAAGCGCTGCGCATGATCGCCCGCGACCTGGACGAAGGCGCGGACATGGTGATGGTCAAACCGGGCCAAGCCTATTTGGACATCTGCCAACGGGTGAAATCCGAGTTCGGCGCGCCCACCTTCGCATATCAAGTGTCCGGCGAATACGCGATGATCGAAGCCGCGGCCGCTCAAGGTTGGATCGACAGCGAACGGGTGATGATGGAAAGCCTGATGGCGTTCAAACGGGCAGGATGCGACGGCATCCTCACGTACTACTCCCCTCGCGCTGCAAAGCTTTTGGGCAAGTGATTGCAAAGACTTGCGACGGGCATGACATCTGTCCGCGAAATAGGTATACTAGCGCTTAGACGCCCTGAAGGGTGCATTTGAGCAGTAGGTTGGCCCAAATCGGTCAACTCCACATATGAGGCAAACATGGCACATCCCACGCGACGGGCTGTACTGGTCGGCGCTGCGGCTGCCGGTCTGGCGGCCTGCGATAACTCGGTCGGCTCCGGCGGTGCGGCCAACATTGATCAGCAGGTCGGACAGACGCTGTCGTTCATGTACAATAATATCCCCGAAACCAAAGCACTGTCCGAGACCGCCTCTGGTCTTTTGGTGATGCCCGCAATCACCGAAGCGGGGCTGTTTGTGGGCGGCAGCTACGGCGAAGGTGCGTTGCTCATCAATGATCTGACGGTGGACTATTATTCGGCCACCCAGGCCAGCGTCGGCTTGCAGGTTGGGGCCCAACGCTATGCGCACACGCTGTTTTTCATGACGCCCGAGGCGCTGCGTGATTTTCGGACCTCGCCTGGCTGGTCCGGTGGCGTGGACGCAGAGTTTGTGGTGTCTGACACCGGCGGGTCATTCGGCACAAACACCGAAATCTCCGGCAAATCAGTGATCGCAGTGTTTTTTGCGCAATCTGGGTTGCGCGTGGGGGCCACCGTCGCAGGCACGAAATACACCCGCGTTTTGCGGTAACATCTGGATCTTTTCCGCGCGCTTGGACCAGCGGATGAAAACTCGGTCGCAGGTTCAGGTATACTCAGGCACAAAGGCCCCATGAGACGTTTATTACTTTGGATTGTCCGCGTTTTCGTGGGGATCGCCGCTTTGGCCGCCGCCTGCGTTGGGCTGGTCTACTATCTGGCGGCGAGATCACTGCCCGATTATGGGGCGGAGGTTTCGGTCCAAGCGAACGAAGTTTCCGCTGCGGTTGAAATTGTGCGGGACACCTACGCGATCCCGCACATTTTTGGCGAACAAGACGAGGATGTGTTTTTCGGGCTTGGCTATACCCATGCCCAAGATCGTCTTTGGCAGATGACCATGTTTCGGCGCACGGCGCAGGGGCGGTTGTCGGAACGGTTTGGCGAAAGCACTGTCGTGATCGACGGCCTGCTGCGGCGCTTGGATTTCTACGGCGCGGCGCGGGACAGTGTGAGTGCCCAGTCGCCCGAGGTACAAGACGCCTTGGTCGCCTATTCCAACGGGGTGAATGCGCGGCTGCGCGAGATTAATAGCCGAGCACTAGGCCGTGGCGCACCAGAGTTTTTCCTGTTCTCACCGGATGTGGCACCCTGGACGCCCGCAGACAGTATCGCTGTGATGAAGCTCATGGGGCTTCAGCTGTCCACCCACCTGACCGAAGAGGTCACGCGGGCGCGGGTCGCCTTGGCCGTGAGCCCAGAGCGGGTGGCGGATATCATGCCCGATAGTCCGGGGGCAGTGGCGGTTTTGGACCAATTTGGCCGCCTTTTCGAAGGTGGGCCTATGCCCACAGACCATGCGGGCCTCCTGGACCATCCGCTGTCGCCCCTGCCCAAACGTGGCTTTGGCGGTGCCTCCAATGCTTGGGCGGCGGCGCCACATCGCTCAACCAGTGGCGGGGCGCTTTTGGCCAATGATCCACACTTGGAACTGACGGCACCATCCATCTGGTATCTGGCGCACCTGGGCTTTCCGGGTGGCGGGGCCATCGGGGGCACGATACCGGGCATCCCCACCGTCTTTGCAGGTCGCAATCGTGATTTCGCCTGGGGGGTCACCAGCGCCTATGTGGATGAACAGGACCTGTTCCTCGAAGAGTTGAACCCCGACAATCCCAACGAATACCGCACGCCAGATGGATTTGAACCGTTTGCGGCCCGCGAGGAAGTGATCTTGGTCCAGGGCGGCGAAGCGCGGACAATCACGGTGCAGCGCACGGCCAATGGTCCAGTGATGCCAGGAGCGGTCTACGATCTGGCCAGCGTAACGCCGCCCGGCTTTGCCATGTCCTTGGGTTGGACGGTGTTTTCACGCACGGACACCACCATGACCGGGGCCATGTCCATCATGCGCTCGCGTTCGGTGGACGAGGCCATCGAGGCCGGTCAAAACATCGTGGGCCCTGCCCAAATGCTCACCATGGCCGACGAGGGCAGGGTGGCCATGCAGGTCATCGGGCACATTCCCAAGCGCGACATCAACCACGAAACCCAAGGCCGTTTGCCATCGCGGGGGTGGGTTGAGGCCAATCGATGGGACGGGGTTTTCCCTTACGAAGACAATCCGCGGTTCGATGATCCCGACCAGGATGTCGTCGGCAACACCAACAACCAGATCATCGACGCGCCCTTCCCTCGGCATGTGAGTTTCACCTGGGGCGACAGTCAGCGGGTGCAGCGCTGGCAGCGGCTCATGGAGGCCCGCGAGGTCCACAGCCGCGATAGCTTTATCGAGGCGCAGTTGGACACTATCAGCGTGTCGGCGCGCACGCTGCTTCCGCTGGTTGCCAAAGACCTTTGGTTTACATCGGAGCCTGGCGCACCGGGCACACCACAACGCCGCCGCTCAGAGGCATTGGAATTGCTGGCCAATTGGAATGGCGAGATGAACGAGCACCTGCCAGAGCCGCTGATCTATTCGGCTTGGATGCGCCACCTTCAGAACGCGCTGATTGTCGATGAGCTTGGTGGCCCACTGGCGTCCGAGTTCCCGCATCTGGAACCGCTGTTCATCGAAAGGGTGTTCCGTAACATCGACGGGGCAGCGGAGTGGTGTGACATTGTTCAATCCGTGGCGACGGAAACGTGCACCGAGATTGCCAGCCGATCACTGGACGCAGCCCTGGTCTGGCTGGATGAAACCTATGGTGGCGAAGTGACTAATTTGCGTTGGGGCAACGCGCACCAGGCCACCCACGACCATGCCGTTTTGGGGGACCTGCCAGTTATTGGGTGGTTGGTGAATATCCGTCAATCCACCAGTGGCGGGGACCAAACGCTGCAACGGGGCCAAACCAGTGGCGAGCCCGAAGACCCGTTCCTGAACACGCACTCCAGCGGCTATCGCGGCGTCTACGATTTGGGCGATCCAAACGGCTCGGTGTTCATCAACTCAACCGGGCAATCGGGCCATCCTTTGTCCCGCCATTACGACGACCAAAGCGCCCTTTGGCGCCGTGGCGAGTACGTGCCCATGTCATTGGATCCAGACTTTGCACGGGCCGGTGCGGTCGGCGTCACAAAATTGGTGCCTTTGCCTTAAATTCGTAACACTTTAGCAAGGGTTGCAGATCACAACCGGGCAGTCTTTCCTCCGGTTGCAAAGCGAAACCATGTCCAACGCCCTCGAAA
>JBCDFD010000030.1:0-18897 GCA_039178645.1 Pseudomonadota bacterium
CTTCGTCCATGCGGATTGCGGTGATCACCCGTGTGTGCACGTCCAGCGCTTCCAGCGCCGACTGCATGGCGAGCGCGTTCATGACGGTGGCCATCATGCCCATGTAATCGGCGGTGGTCCGTTCCATGCCTTGGGCCGATCCTTGCAGGCCGCGGAAAATGTTTCCGCCGCCGATCACCATGCACACCTCGACACCTAGATCGTGGACCGATTTCACTTCGTTTGCGATCCGTTCAACGGTGGGCGGGTGCAAACCAAACCCTTGGTCGCCCATGAGAGCTTCGCCAGAAATCTTCAGCAAAACGCGCTTGTAGGTGACGGCTTGTGCTGATTTTTGATCATCCATGGCGAAATATCCTGTTACCTCTCACACGCCGCGACCATCTCTCAAACGCACAGCCCGCGCAATCGAACTCGGCCAAACGCGACACCTCGGCCAAGGTTTTTCCTGATGTATGACAAAATTGCCAAATGCGATCCTAACCGGCCAGTCTTGATTTCAGGACCCACCGCGTCGGGAAAGTCGGGTTTGGCCGTAGCGTTGGCAGAGGAACAGGGCCGCGAAGTCGTCAATGCCGATGCTTTGCAGGTGTTCGACGGTTGGCGAATTCTCACCGCTCGGCCAAACGATGGTGATCTGCAACGGGCACACCACAAGCTTTACGGCCATGTCCATTGGAGCGCGAGTTATTCCGTGGGGGATTGGTTGCGAGAAGTTCAACCTCTCCTGTCCCGCCGCCCGGCACCGGTGATTGTCGGGGGCACGGGGCTCTATTTCCAAGCACTGTTGCGGGGTTTGGCGGAGATACCACAGACCGACCCGGACATTCGTAGGCTGGCTTCGGAGCGTCTGGCAGAACTCGGACTCGGAGCGATGGTCGCCGAACTGGACCCTGGTACGCGCGGTTCCATCGACATCCAAAACTCCATGCGGGTGCAACGCGCTTGGGAGGTTTTAACCCAGACGGGCCGTGGGTTGGTGGAATGGCAAAGCGAGACCCCGCCCCCCTTGCTCAACCGAGACCGAGTGGACGCGTTCGTGGTGGTTTGGCCCACAGAGGTACTGAATGCCCGCATTGACACGCGTTTCGACCAGATGATCGCGCAAGGCGCCATGCGTGAGGCAATGGCCATGGAACCCACTTGGTCGCAGGACTTTCAATCATCACGTGCCATCGGTGCACAGCAATTGATCGATACAGTTAGAAACATAATACCCTTGAATGATGCCATTGTTTCTGCAAAGCAAACGTCGAGGCAGTATGCAAAACGTCAACGCACATGGATGCGCAACAAAATGCAGGACTGGCAGGCTTTGGTAACCGACCGTTAACAGATTGATCGTCATAGAGAGAGATTGTTGGAAAAAGGAACGCGAGGTCGAAAGTGACCCTTGGCCGAATCCTTTTTCATTGTCTAAGGTCTCACCGGGATGTGAGGGACCTCGTTATGTTTGATGCTCAGCCACAGGATAGCACTGCACACCCCATGCGTGTTGCACCTTTGTCACAATTGGCACGGGAAGCTGGTCTGTCGTTGGGCAATGAACGGGCGTACCTAGCGCCTGCGCTGTTCTGGGTCGCTCACGGACAAGGCCGATATAGCATGGAAGGTCAGTTGCGTGGCTACACAGCCAACAATGTGATTTTCGTGCCGGCCAATGTGGGACACAGCATCGAAATTTCGCCGCGTTGCCAGGGCACTGCACTGTTCTTCTCAGAACAAAATGCGCTGCCTTTCCCGGATGAACCGATGCATTTGCGCATGGTCGGCGTACAAGCGCAGTCCGAGATGGCATCCATGGTGGAAGAAATGCGTGTAGAGTCCCAAGGCACTGCGGACAGCCGCGACTTGGTGCTCTATCACCGTGCGGCGCTCATGCTGCTTTGGTTGCAGCGACAATCGGGCAAGAGCCCTGCACAACCCACACACCGCGTGACCGACATGTTGCGGGCAATCGCGCAACCCGGACGCTGACGCGTATTGTTAGATCGAAACAGCTCGCAAGTTTAGCCATGGCCAATGGCTGTGACAAGCAACCTTGGCTGCGCTCCGTTCTTTTTTTCACAATGCAACCGTATGGCACCTGCTCAATCCATCACGGTTTGAAAATCAAGCATCGTAGCCCTTCCCAATGCGGTTTGGGGTCCACAACCTCTAGCGACACCGTGATATCACCGAACCGCCCCAAAGACTTGCGCCGATGTCGCTTTGCGACCATTAATGTCGCCAACGGACCAAGACGCAGGTGAAGACCGCGTTGCACAGTGCGCACTAAAAATGGGGAAATGGGTCGACTTCGGTCACCCGAACGAATGACCAACAGGGGAGTCATCATGACCACACAATCGTATGTGTCCGCGGATACCCATCCGGCGGCTAAAATGCATGCAGAGGAATATCAGCGCGGACAGTTGAGCCGTCGCGAATTCCTGACCCGCGCCACGGCTTTGGGCCTGACCGCAACAGCCGCTTACGGGTTGATCGGCATGCAGCCCGCCCAAGCGGCCCGCGCAGTCCCACCTATGGGTGGGACAATCCGTATCCAGATGCAGGTGCTGGCCCAAAAGGACCCGCGCACGTACGACTTTACTCAGATGTACAACCTCTA
Organism: Pseudomonadota bacterium; assembly: GCA_039178645.1. GTDB lineage: Bacteria > Pseudomonadota > Alphaproteobacteria > Rhodobacterales > Rhodobacteraceae > Mangrovicoccus. Next base: position 2,612 of record JBCDFD010000030.1, read on the forward strand.
CTCAGGGATTCTTGAGAACCTGATTGAGGTGAATTTTGACGGCACGTTCAGCGGTGTTTTGCTGGAAAGCTGGTCTGTGAATGACGACGCCACCGAGTACACGCTTAACCTCCGTCCAGGCATCAAGTGGAACAACGGCGACGATTTCACAGCCGAAGACGTGGCGGCAAACTTCCGTGGCTGGTGTGACAAGACCGAAGAAACCAACTCCATGGCGTCGCGCCTGGCCACTTTGGTCAATGATGACACGGGGCAGATTTACGATGACGCGCTGGAAATCGTGGATGAGCTGACGCTCAAGGTGAAGCTGCCGTCCTCGGACATCACCATAATCCCCTCCATCGCGGACTATCCCGCGGCCATCATGCATAAAGACTTGATTGGCACGAACCCGGGCGACCATGGCGTCGGCACCGGCGCGTACATGATCGAGGAATACACGGTCGGCGACCGCTGCATCCTGGTCAAGAACCCAGATCATACTTATTGGCGTGACGCGTATCTCGACCGGATCGAATATCTCGACTTGGGCACCGATCCTGCGGCGGCCGTCGCGGCAGCAGAATCCGAAGAGATCGACATGAACTACGACTCCGTCGGTGAGTTCGTGGAAATCTATGACGCGATCGGCTGGGAAAAATCCGAAATCGCAACTGCATCCACCTTAGTGATCCGAACCAACCAAGAGGCCGAAGTGGACGGCGTGAAGCCCTACGCAGATGTGCGGGTGCGCCGTGCTTTGGCTTTGGCGGTGGACAACGAGGTCATGTTGGAACTGGGATATTCCGGTCTGGGCACGCCCGCCGAAAACCACCACGTTTCACCGATCCACCCAGAATATGCGGATATCGGCTCGCCTGTGCAGGACGTGGCCGAAGCGCGCCGTCTAATGGAAGAGGCGGGCATGATGGATTATGAGCACGAACTCATCTCCATCGACGACGACTGGCGCCGCAACACCACCGACGTCATGGCCGCGCAACTGCGCGACGCGGGCTTCAAGGTGAAACGCACCATCTATCCTGGCAACACGTTCTGGAACGACTGGGCGAAATTCCCATTCAGTTCCACCAACTGGAACGGCCGTGAATTGGGCGTGATGATCTTGGCACTAGCCTATCGGTCCGGCGAAGCCTGGAACGAATGCGCGTTTTCCAACGCCGAGTTTGACGAAACTCTGAACCAAGCCATGGCCATTGCGGATGCCGACAAGCGCCGCGAATTGATGACCCGCCTGCAAGAGATCATGATCGAAGAAGGCGTGGTCGTGCAGCCGTACTGGCGGTCGCTTTACCGCCACGTGCGTCCGGGCGTGATCAATGGCGAACGCCATCAGAAGGACATTATCAATGTCCATTACCTGGGTCTGGAAGCCTAAGCGCTCCATGCAAGGGCGGTCCCCATCGGGCCGCCCTTCGCTTTTTCACCCAGCCCCCTGACCAGTTACAGGAGCCCGCATGGGACTGTTTATCCTTCGCCGACTGGGCGTCATGGCGTTGACGGCGTTCTGCCTAACCTTCGTCGTGTTCGTCCTGACCAACCTCGCACCGAACTTAGAAAAGCTCGCCAAGACCCAAGGCAATATGCGCATGACCGACGAGCAGGTCGTGTCTTGGCTCAATGAAAACGGCTACGGCCAACCGATGATGGTGCGATACGGCGAATGGCTGGGGGTGGTTCCAGGCTGGACCGGCGAAGACGGCCAAGGGCGCGACATTGGGCGCTGCGTTGAGCCAGGGCAGGCCGTGGAAGATGCCCCGCGACGCTGCGGACTACTCCAAGGTGACCTCGGGTATTCCACAGTTTTCCGCGAAGATGTCTCTGCCATTGTGGGCTATCGGTTGGGGCTCACCGGCTGGTTGATGTTCTACGTGATGCTAGTGATGGTGCCCATGGCGCTGATCATTGGGGTTTTGGCTGGAATGCGGGAAGGGTCGCGCACCGACCGGTCACTGTCCACAGTATCCATCGTCACCACGGCCACACCGGAATACGTGTCCGGTGTGATCCTGATCGCTGTGTTCGCCTCATCAGTGGTTGGTCTGAAATGGTTCAAGGGCACGGCGGCGTCAGCCATGAACGACATCACCTTTGAGAACTTCACGTTGCCTGTGATGACCATGGCGCTCTATGGCATGGGCTACATAGCCCGTATGACGCGCGCCTCCATGGCCGAGGTGATGAATGCGCAGTATATTCGAACCGCACGGCTCAAGGGTCTGCCGTTTCGATCCATCGTGCTCAAACACGCCCTGCGCAACGCGCTGATCGCACCTTTCACGGTCATTATGCTGCAATTCCCGTGGCTGCTAACCGGCGTCGTGATCGTGGAGACTTTGTTCAACTACAAGGGTTTCGGATGGACGCTGGTCCAAGCCGCATCAAACAATGACATCGAACTCCTACTCAGCTGTTCGGTTGTGGCCGTGGTTGTCGTGCTGCTGACGCAGCTCATTTCCGACATCGGCTACGTCTACCTCAATCCTCGCATTCGGATCGCCTAATGGAACCTCTCAGCTGGGGCGCCATCGTGGCGCAAATGTTCTTGCAATTCACGCCGGTGTGGATCGCACTGGTGGTCACCATCGCCTTGTCCATGTTGTTCCAAAAGAAACTGGGCCTTTACGGCAAGCTCATGGGATCAGGCATTGGGCTGATCGGATTGGGCTTGGTTCTATTCTGGCTCTTCACCGCACTTTTCGCCAACCTGATCATCACCCATGATCCTTTGGCGGTGATTTCGGGGATGAAAAATAAGCTGCCGGGCACGCCGCTGCCCGACGGCAATGATGTCTATGCCTACTACCTACTGGGCGGCGACAACCTGGCCCGCGATGTGTTCAGCCGCATGGTCATGGGCGCGCGGGAGGTTTTGAAGATAGCACCGGCGGCGACCCTGTTTGCTTTCCTGGTGGGCATCTCGCTTGGTGTGCCAGCCGGATATTTCGGCGGAACCTTTGACACCGTGCTGTCGTTCATCGCCAATCTGGTATTAGCTTTCCCTGTGATCCTGCTGTTCTACCTTCTGGTGACGCCGGAGATTGTGCAGAGTGGTCTGCCCACCGCCATGGCCGCGGTCTTGTTCCTGTTCCCGATCATCTTCATGTGCATCCTATGGAACGCGAGGTATCTAGCGCAGCCAACCACGCGGGCGATTTACATCGGGACGACGTTGGTCATTGGGCTTTGGCTCTACCTGGGGCTGGCATTCAATGCCGATCCGTTGGGCATCATCTCCATGACCCCGAACGTGCTGATCGTGTTTGTGTCGGTGGTGTTTGTGAACTCACCCACAGTTTTCAGGATCGTCCGCGGCCTGGTCCTGGATATCCAAACCCGGGATTATGTTTCGGCAGCCAAGACCCGAGGCGAAGGTCCCTGGTATATCATGCTTTGGGAAATCCTGCCCAATGCCCGCGGTCCGCTGATTGTCGATTTCTGCCTGCGGATTGGCTACACAACGATCCTGCTCGGCACCCTGGGTTTCTTCGGCCTCGGGGTGAGCCCAGAAAGCCCGGACTGGGGCAGCACGATCAACGAAGGACGCAGGCTATTGTCGATCTATCCGCACCCTGCCCTGCCACCGGCGATCGCGCTCATGTCATTGGTGCTGGGGCTCAACTTGCTGGCCGATGGTCTGCGAGAAGAGAGCTTGAAAGACTAACGGCTCACCGCTGCGTTGGTCTCTCTCAGGTTAGAAGGAACTGGGAAAAGATCGGCGCAGCCGCCGCACCAATCACTCGGGCATTGCCGTCAAGTCGAGCTTCCTCGATGCGAGGGCGAATGATTCCCCGCATGTCGAGATTGTCCATGGCCGTGCTAATCTGAGCCACAAGGTCTGAACGCACCGATTCAGGAAACGCCCCGTCAATCAAAACGGCCTCGAAATCCACAACCGCGCAGGCATTCCTCGCGGCTTTTGCGATTTCGTTTGCGGTGCGCTGAACCCAGGGTGACAGTTGTTCGGCAAACTGTGACCAATCCTGCGGCCGCTGCCATAGCAGGCTCGGATCAGCACCCGATTTGATGATCTCGGCTTCCAAAAGGTAAATGGAGGCCAAATCGAGCAGCGGACTGTCGCTCCCCGACCGCAAAGAACCAAGCGCACCGGCATTGTTGCGGCTGCCTTCGATCACCGATGATCCCATGACAATCCCGCCACCGATGAATGATCCCACGAAAAAGTAGGCAAAATCGGTGAACTCGCGGCCCCGGCCAAACTGATATTCGGCACGACATGCCGCCGTGGCGTCGTTTTGGGTGAACAAAGGCAGATCGCTGAACTGAGCCACCTCTTCGGCGAAATCCACGTCTCGCCACACCTCGAAAGACTTCGGCGCACCAATGGCATCTGTCCAACGCCAAATCTCAAACGGAGCCCCTATGCCTATCCCACAGACCCGCGTGTTTTGATCGTCGGTGAGCGTTTGGGATAGATCGGACATCCCGTCGCGCAGGAATCCAAAGATATCGGCAGGCATGGGATATCGATAGGTCACTTGCCTTTGGCCCAGCACCTCACCGTAGAGGTTCATCACCGCCAGGTCCGCGGACCTACGCCCAATCTTCATGCCAAATGACAGGGCACCGCCTGGGTTCAACGCCATCGGAATGGACGGCTTCCCAACTCGCCCCCGCTGGGGTTCCCCGCGCAACAGCAACCCATCCGCTTCGAGCTTACGAACGATGTTGGACACTGTTTGCGCCGAAAGCTCCGAACGCTTGGCCAGGTCCGCTGACGGTGTGGGACCATGGCGGTGCAACAGCGTCAGAAGCAGCCGTTCGTTGAAGGCCCGCACGCCGGACTGGGTCGCCCCAGGGCGAAGTTCTCGGATGCTGATTTCGACCATTTGCTTTCCCCTTCATCGCAATAGACGTCACCGGGATTAATAAATCTAGTAGATTTATTAATTGACAGGATAGCTTTTGCGGCGGATAACTGACTTGCGTCGCGTCGTTGAACGCGTAACGTGATCGTCAGCGCCAACAAAAAACAGGCGCAGACCTATGGGAGGAAATTATGAAGAAACTTCTCGCAGCCACTGCGATGGTTAGCTGTGCCATGGCCATGGGCACCGTAAGCTTTGCCGAGACACAAGCGTGCTTGATCACCAAGACCGACACCAACCCCTTCTTTGTCAAAATGCGCGAAGGCGCGACCGCAAAAGCCGAAGAACTGGGCATTCAACTGTCGTCCTACGCGGGCAAAGTGGACGGAGACCACGAAACTCAGGTGGCTGCCATTGAGACCTGCATCGCGAACGGCGCATCCGGTATCCTGCTGACCGCGTCAGACACGTCGAGCATCGTGCCAGTGGTGAAGCAAGCCCGTGACGCCGGTGTTCTTGTGATCGCGCTCGACACGCCACTGGAACCCATCGACGCCGCTGACATGACCTTCGCCACCGACAACTTCCTGGCCGGTGAACTGATCGGTCAGTGGGCGGCAGCGACGCTGGGCGATGACGCGGGCAACGCTAAAATCGGGATGCTTGATTTGGCTGTGAGCCAACCATCCGTGGGCGTTCTGCGCGACCAAGGTTTCTTGCAAGGCTTCGGCATCGACCTGGGCGACCCAAACAAGTGGGGTGACGAAACCGACCCCCGCATCGTCGGAAATGATGTAACCGCGGGCAACGAAGAAGGTGGCCGCCGTGCCATGGAAAACCTGCTGGCCAAAGACCCGTTCATCAACGTGGTCTACACCATCAACGAACCCGCCGCGGCTGGCGCCTATGAAGCGCTCAAAGCCATTGGACGCGAAAATGATGTGCTGATCGTGTCCGTGGACGGCGGTTGCCCGGGCGTTCAGAACGTGGCAGACGGCGTGATCGGGGCAACCTCGCAGCAATACCCATTGCTCATGGCCTCCCTGGGCATTGAAGCGATCGCGCAATTCGCAGCGGACGGCACCCTGCCCCAAGCGACCGCAGGCAAAGATTTCTTCGACACTGGCGTTGCTTTGGTCACCGACCAACCTGCCGAGGGCGTTGAGTCTATCTCGGTCAAAGAGGGCATGGACCTCTGCTGGGGCTAATCCCCTAACGAAAAATAGCTTTGGTGAGGGCGGCAGTGGTCGCCCCACCTTTCGGCTTGGTCCCTGGCGTTCCGAGCCCCGCGCATATGGGAGCCTGCGCAATGTCCACACCCAGCACTGATCCAAAGAATTTCGAAGCCGCCGCCAAAGGAGCGGCCAGTGAGGTGGCGTCGTTCGAGCCTGCCAAAAAAGGCCTCGTGGGACGGTTCCACGACTTGCTGCATGGTACACCGTCGCTCGTGCCCTTGCTTGTCCTGCTGATCGCTCTGCTCATCTTTGGCCTGACCCTCGGCGAACGGTTTTTCTCGCCCTTCGCCATGACACTGATCTTGCAGCAGGTGCAGATCGTTGGGGTGCTCGCAGCCGCACAGAGCCTTATCATCCTCACAGCAGGCATCGACCTGAGCGTTGGCGCAATCGCGGTCCTCACCTCCGTGATCATGGGGCAATTCACATTCCGATACGGCATGCCCCCCGCCGTCGCGGTGGCGGCTGGTCTCGCCGTTGGCACCGCCATCGGAGCTGTGAACGGCTGGTTGGTCAGCCGCGTGAAGCTGCCCCCATTCATCGTGACACTGGGCATGTGGCAGATCGTGCTGGCGGCCAACTACCTCTATTCGGCCAACGAAACCATCCGCTCCCAAGATATCGAAGCGGAGGCGCCGTTCCTGCAATTCCTCGGCACCACGTTCAGCCTTGGTGGTGCACGTTTCACCCTTGGCGTGATCCTCATGGTCGCCTTGGTCCTCATCCTCGCCTATGCGCTGCGATCCACCGCCTGGGGGCGACATGTTTATGCCGTGGGCGACGACCCCGACGCCGCGGAACTTGCGGGCGTCGACGTGCACAAAACCCTCATGTCGGTTTACATGCTGGTGGGTTTCATCTGTGCGCTCGCTGGATGGGTCATGATTGGACGCTTTGGTTCGGTCTCGCCATCGGCCACCACCGGGGTCATTGGCAACATCCAAGCTATCACCGCCGTGGTGATTGGAGGCATCTCTCTCTTCGGTGGGCGGGGCTCTATCATGGGCGCATTCTTCGGCGCCCTCATCGTTGGCGTGTTCGAATTGGGCCTGCGTATGGCCGGAGCCAATCCGCAATGGACCTTCCTATTGATTGGCGTGCTGATCATCGCGGCTGTGGCCGTGGATCAATGGATCAGAAAGGTGTCATCATGACCAACCCCATCCTCAAGGGCCGTGGCCTGGTCAAACGCTACGGGCGCGTCACTGCGCTGGACCATTGTGATTTCGATCTGATGCCAGGGGAAATCCTTGCCGTGATCGGCGACAACGGCGCAGGTAAATCATCGCTGATCAAAGCGGTATCCGGGGCCGTTGTCCCGGATGAAGGCGAGGTTTTCTTGGAAGGTGAAAGGGTCAATTTCACGTCCCCCATAGATGCCAGGGACGCCGGCATCGAGACCGTCTATCAGACACTGGCCATGTCCCCCGCCCTGTCCATTGCCGACAACATGTTCATGGGCCGCGAAATCCGCAAATCCGGTTTCCTGGGCAAGTATTTCAAAATGCTGGACAAACCGGCGATGGAAAAGTTTGCCCGAGAAAAGCTCAGCGAACTGGGACTGATGACGATCCAAAACATCAACCAACCGGTGGAAACCTTGTCCGGTGGACAACGTCAGGGCGTGGCCGTGGCCCGCGCCGCCGCGTTCGGGTCCAAGGTGATCATCCTCGATGAACCCACCGCAGCCTTGGGTGTCAAAGAAAGCCGACGGGTGTTGGAATTGATCCAAGACGTGAAATCCCGTGGGATCCCAATCATCCTGATCAGCCACAACATGCCCCATGTGTTCGAAGTGGCCGACCGCATCCACATTCACCGCTTGGGCAAACGCCTGTGTGTGATTGACCCGAAAGAGCACTCTATGTCCGACGCCGTGGCCCTCATGACCGGTGCGATGGAGCCTCCGAGCAACTTGGCCGCGTAGGGCCAAACACCAATTGGGAAACAAAAACAGCCGGTCGAACCGTTCTCTCACCGGCTCCGCCACGACCCAGAAAAGAAATCGCCCGGACCAAAGGTCCGGGCGTCCGTTTTGTACGAGCAAGTGCGAAAGGCTAGCGCTTGGAGAACTGGAAGCTCCGACGCGCTTTGCGGCGGCCAAACTTTTTCCGTTCCACCACACGGGCATCGCGGGTCAGGAAACCAGCTGCTTTCAGAGCGCCGCGCAGTGATGGATCGTAGAGTTGCAAGGCTTTCGAAATGCCGTGCTTCACCGCACCCGCTTGACCGGACAGGCCACCGCCTTTGACGGTCGCTTGCACGTCGAACTGCCCTTCCACACCGGCGACGGTGAATGGCTGGCGCAGGATCATTTGCAGCACGGGGCGCGCGAAGTACTTCGTGTAATCGATGTATTCGCCTTTGTTGTTGCGGATCACAAACTTGCCGGACCCCGGCTTGATCCACACACGGGCGACCGCGTCTTTCCGTTTGCCGGTGGCATAGGACCGACCCAAGCTGTCGCGCACCGGTTCGCGGGGCGTCAGGTCTTCGGTGACCACTTCCGCTTCGGTGCCAGCCACAGCCGTGTTCAAGTCTTCCAAGGATTTGATTTCATCTGCCATGGGACTTAGCTCCGGCTGTTCTTGCTGTTCATGGACTTCACATCCACCACTTCAGGCGCTTGCGCTTCGTGGGGATGATCAGTGCCGCCGTAGACGCGCAGGTTGCCCATGAGCTTACGGCTCAAACGGTTGCCCGGCAGCATCCGTTGCACGGCTTTTTCGATCACGCGGTTGGGATATTTGCCATCCAAAACCTTTTCGGCGGTGGTGGATTTGATCCCGCCCGGATGACCGGTGTGACGGTAGTAGGTCTTCTCGGCGCGCTTGTTACCGGTCAGTTTCACCTTTTCCGCGTTGATGACGATGACATTGTCGCCCATGTCCATGTGCGGGGTGAAGGTGGCCTTGTGCTTGCCGCGCAGGCGCATGGCGATGATCGACGCAAGACGGCCCAGGACCACGCCATCGGCGTCGATCACGATCCATTTCTTGTCGATGTCAGCCGGTTTAGCTGAGTAGGTTTTCATGGTGCGTCCCTCTGGTGGATGCTTGGTGAGTGTCGGTCGGCGGTCTCCAGCGGGATGCGTGGGACACACCCCACCGGTTCGCCAGAATCGCGTCGCGTGTCTATGGAGGATGACCATGACTTTAGCAAGTCGCTAATTTCTATTTTCATCAATGAAATGAATGGCCTACAAATAAGGTATCATAAAACCTCAATTTAGGGGATGGCATAGGTCAAGCTGGACCGCGTCACGATGTCGTCCGAACCATCCGACCGGAGCAGCACTTGACCGATGGCCAACCGCTTACCCACTTTGAACAAAGTGGCATCTCCCAGAATATCTTTGTCCGCCAAAGGTTTGCGCATGAAATCTATCGAGGCGTTGGTTGTGACCGCCAACGCCACCGGGCCGATCTGCGCCAGCAGAGCCAGATACATGCCCGCATCCGCGACCATGAACAGGCTTGGCCCAGACACAGTGCCGCCCGGTCGCAGGTGGATATCTTGAACGCGCAAGCGGACCACTAGTCCGTCGTCGCGCAAGGTTTCAACACTCAGGTGATCGGCCACTTGGGGGAACTCGCGGTGCAGAAACTCCATAAGCTCCTCCACAGTCATGGCAGGCACGTCAGCGTCCTTCGTAAGCCGCAGGGCGTTTTTCCAGGAAAGCCATAACCCCTTCGGTGAAGTCCCGTGTCCGACCGCATTCACCCTGTAAGTGCGCCTCCAACGCCAACTGTTTGTCCAGCGTATTGTCGTAGCTTTCTCGCAGCGCTTGTTTGGTGCGTTGGAACGCCTGCGTAGGGCCATTGGCCAACTGAGTGGCGCGGGCAAAGACCGTGTCCTGGAATTCGGCGTCAGGAACAGCAGCCCAGATCATGCCCCATTCACTGGCTTGGTCCGCAGTGATCGGTTCAGCAAAGAGCGCCGCGCCCATGGCCTTTGCGAACCCCATCTGCTTTGGTAACCAATAGGTCCCTCCAGCGTCGGGCATGAGGCCGATGCGCGTGAACGCCTGCAAAAACACCGCCGACTTTTTGGCAAAAACAATGTCTGCCGCCAGGGCCAAGTTGGCCCCGGCCCCCGCCGCCGGACCGTTCACGGCGGATATGGTCGGGATGGCACAGTCGTAAATGGCGAGCAGCAAAGGTTCATACTCGTCACGCAAGGTTCGCTCAATGTCCAAGCTCGCCGCGGTTCCTCGGTCCGAAAGGTCCTGTCCCGAACAAAACGCGTCCCCGATGCCAGTGATCACCAACGCGCGGGCTTCCCGTTCAGCCGCTTTGACTGCGTGCTGCAACTCCACGCGCATTCGCGTGTTCAGCGCGTTTTTCACGTCGGGCCGGTTCATGGCAATGGTCGCCAGCGGCCCGTTCACTTCGTATTTGATTGCTTCGTAATCCATCGCGCTCTCCTGAGACCTTGCCGCACCTTAACGGTTTGCCGGTCAGGAGAAAGCGAAACGCGCCGTCAGGTGTCTTTGAGAAGCTGATCCAACCGTTGGCGTTCCTCGTCGCTGAGGTCGTCCGTGGGCGTGTCATCCGACAGGTTGTTGCGCCGTTGGTACGCCACACCAACGCCCACAGCCAATACCAGCATGACAGGACCTGCGATCCAGAGGATCAGGTTTGAGCCGGTCTTTTTGGGGTTGAGCAGCGCATATTCGCCATAGCGCGCGACAATGAAGTCCATGACCTCATCGTCCGTGTCACCGGCCACCAGACGTTCGCGCACCAGCAAACGCATGTCGCGGGCCAGTCCGGCATGGCTTTCGTCGATGCTTTCGTTGCGACACACCATACAGCGGAGGTCTTTGGACAGGTCCCGCGCCCGTTGTTCAAGCACGGGATCATCCAAAATCTCATCCGGTTGGACGGCCCAAGTGGGCATGGCCATGACCAGTACGAAGACGCTCAGAATTACCGCACGCATCCGGTCACTCCGCTGGTGTGGCGGCGGGCGGCGCCGCGCTCTTGGACTTGGCTTCTCCGGCGGCGACACGGAACCGACGGTCGGTGAGGCTCAGCACGCCACCCAAGGCCATGATGATCGACCCGGCCCAAATCCAGTTTGCGAACGGTTTGATGTACGTGCGGATCGCCCAGCCCCCGCCTTCTTGCGGGTCACCGATCACAACATAGACGTCGCGCAACATGCCATTGTCGATGGCGGCCTCTGTGGTTGGCATACGAGCCACTGGGTAGAAGCGTTTTTCGGGATCAAGGACTGTCACCAGGCGATCACCGCGCCAGACAATGATCTGCGCGATGGTGGTTTCGTAGTTGGGACCTTGGGTGTCGATGACATCATCCAGCTGAATGCCATACCCGCCCACGTCGTAGCGGTCACCCACGTTGGCCACGCGGATGTCCTCCACTTGCCAAGCCGTCAAAGCGGCCACACCAATGAATGTGATCCCTAGGCCAGAATGGGCCACCGCTTTGCCCCAGTCTGCGCGCGGCAAGCGGTACATGCGACCGAGTTTGTGGCCGACCGAACCGGTCTTGCCTGACCGCAGCCAAAGCTCGCGAGCCGAGCCCGCCACCAGCCAGACGCCCAGGGCAAATCCAACCGGCGCAAGCGCCGATGTGCCCGTTTGCACCGCAAAGGCAAAGGCCGCAGCCGCGCCTGCCAGAGCGAACACGCCCCACATCTGCTTGGCCGCTTTGCCGATTTCGCCTCTTTTCCAGGGCAAAATCGCGCCCAATGGGAGGATGACCGCCAAGACAACCATGAACGGCGTGAATGCTGCGTCGAAAAACGGCGGGCCCACAGTGAGTTTGCGACCGAAGGCCAATTCAGCGATCAGCGGCCACATGGTGCCGATGAAGACCACGAAGCACGACACCGCCAGGAGGATGTTATTGGCCACCAGCGCAGACTCGCGGCTCACCACACCAAAGACCGACTTTGAGGTCAATTCCGTGGCCCGGGCCGCGTAGAGTGTGAGTGCCCCGCCCATGAACAAGGCGGTGATGCCAAGCAAATAGACACCCCGCTCTGGGTCGTTTGCGAATGCGTGGACCGAAGTCAGGACCCCGGAGCGCACGATAAAGGCTCCGATAAGGGAAAAGCCGAAGGCCAGGATCGCGAGCAGGATAGTCCAGTTCTTCAACGCTTCGCGTTTTTCCACCACGATGGCCGAGTGCAACAGGGCCGCCGCGATCAACCAAGGCATGAAGCTGGCGTTTTCAACTGGGTCCCAGAACCAAAAACCGCCCCAGCCTAGTTCGTAATAGGCCCACCAAGACCCAAGTGCGATGCCGATGGTCAAAAATAGCCATGCCGCCAAGGTCCACGGACGCACCCAACGGCCCCAAGCCGCATCCACGCGGCCCTCCAGCAAAGCCGCCACCGCGAAGGAAAAAGTGAGGCTTAGGCCCACATAACCGAGATACAGAAACGGCGGATGGAACGCCAAACCTGGGTCTTGCAACAGCGGATTCAAATCACGCCCGTCCATGGGCGGCACCGGCATCCGAATGAACGGGTTCGACGTGAAGATAATGAAGGCAAAAAATGCCAACGCCACGCTGGCCTGCACCGCAAGCACACGCGCCTTCAACGTCGGGGGCAAGTTCCCACCAAACCACGCCGCCATCGCACCAAAGAGCGTAAGGATCAGCACCCAAAGCAGCATGGACCCTTCATGGTTCCCCCAAACCCCGGTGATTTTGTAGATCATCGGTTTGAGGCTGTGCGAATTGCCCACCACCAGTTGCAGGCTGAAATCACTCACCACAAAGGCGTATGTCAGCGCGCTGAAACTAAAGAGGGTCAGCAGGAACTGAGCGGTGGCTGCGGGTTCAGCCACGGCCATCCAGCCCGACCATCCCCGATGCGCGCCCACAAACGGCACGGTCATTTGCACCAGCGCTACCATGGCGGCGAGAATGAGAGCGAAGTGTCCAAGTTCAGCGATCAAAGCGGGCTCCTTATGGCGGGCTTGCTGCGGAATGGAGTATTCGTATGATGCAATTCTAGGGTTAGTTGACCGGCTCGCCAAGCGACACCCCGCCGCGTTCACATATCCGCCAAGACCATCGCTGGTTTTGGCCTAAATCATAGGCATGGTTGAAATTTCGTCACTCCCTCCTTTGGCCCTTTCGGTCCGGCAGCCCTGGGCTTGGGCGATTTTGCACGGGGGCAAGGTGATCGAGAACCGCTCGTTGGGGGCGATCCGATCTGGGAACATGGTGCCTGGCGTGATTTGTTTGCACGCGGCGCAAGGTCTGCGTCAGGACGAATACCGATGGGGGGCTTGGAGGCTGGGCGAGCATGGCGTTCGTTGTCCAGACCCCATGCACCTCGTGCGCGGCGCGATTATCGGAACCGTGGAAGTCACCGGTATCATCACGCAAAGCGATAGTGAGTGGTTCGGTGGAGAGGCGGGGCTGACCTTGGCCAATCCCGTGGCGTTGACTGACCCAATCCCGTGCCCCGGTGCGCTTGGCTATTTCAAATAGGCCCCTGAGCCTGTGAACGTATCGACACCCAAATGGATGCGCGACTGGACCGCGGTCAATGGCGACCAGCATACGGGCGATCTATTCGGTGACCTCAAGCGATCTTTCGCGACGCCGCCCCCGAAACCGTTTGGGAAAAAGCGTTAGCTTTCAGGGACCTGGTAAACGCCCTGCTCTTTCAGCGCGTCGATGACCTCTTTGGGCATGTAGGTTTCATCGTGGCGCGCCAGAATTTCGGTGGCTTCGAACACCCCGTCCACATAGCGGCCTGTGCCCACCATGCCCTCGCCTTCGCGGAACAGGTCGGGCAGCACGCCGGTGTAGCTGACCGCCACCGAGGCCCCGCCGTCTGTGACATTGAACAAGACCGTCTCGCCCTGCCCACGGATGAGCGTGCCGTCTTCCACAAGACCGCCGATGCGGAACACTTCGTTGGGGCTTGGCGGTTCGTTCATCACTTGGCTGGGGCTGCGGAAAAAGTTGATGCCGTCGCGCATGGCGTAGCCGATGAGAGCCGTCGAGACAGTGAGCGCCACCGCAGCCAGAGCAATGATCTGGATGCGCCGTTGTTTTTTCAAACCCTTCATCGCGTTCCCTTTCGTGGCTCTCGTCGCATCCGGTGGGATGCGGCTACGGGAAGACTGGCACCATCTCCAATCCCGCCGTTTCAGCTTCGCCCAACATTATGTTGGCGTTTTGCAGCGCTTGGCCAGAGGCACCCTTCATCAAATTGTCCAACACGGACAAAATGATCACCCGTCCGGGCTGTCTGTCCGCAAAAACACCGATGCGGCACAAATTTGAACCACGCACGTGTTGCGTTTGTGGAATTTGCCCCATGGGTAGGACGTGGACGAACGGTTCATCGGCGAATTGCTGTTTCAGCACGGCGTGCACCGTTTCGGCGTCACCTTGGGCGTAGATCGTCGCTTGCATCCCTCGGATCATTGGTGTCAGGTGGGGCGTGAAGCTTGCGGTCACCGTTTGACCGGCGGCCAGCGACAGTTCTTGATCCAATTCCCCCATGTGCCGGTGGTGCGCGACGCCGTAGGATTTGAAGCCTTCGTTGGCTTCGGAAAACAGCATGGCTTCGTTCAGCCCGCGACCGGCCCCTGACACGCCCGACTTTGCGTCAATGACGATGGGGTCGGTTTCAATGGCTGCGGCGCGCAGGAGCGGGATCAAAGGCAAAAGCGAGGTCGCCACATAGCAGCCCGTGTTGGCGGTGATTTGAGCCTTGGCAATGTCGGCCCGATAGAACTCAGGCAGACCGAAGGCCACAGACGGCTGGATATCCAGCGCGGTGTGGTCGAGTTTGTACCATTTCTTGTAGGCGTCCCCGTCGCGCAGCCGGAAATCGGCAGATAGGTCCACGACTTTCACATGGTTAGGCAAATCTCGCACCAACCCATGGGCCACCCCATGGGGTAAAGCAAAGAACGCCAGATCAATTGCGCTGAAATCGACCTCTTCGATTTTGGTCAGTGTGGGCAAGTCCAGGTGAGCCAAGTGCGGGAACACATCCCCCATGGCTTGGCCCGCCTTCCGATCCGCGCTCAGCGCCGCGATGTCCATGTTGGGATGGCTTTGGATCAGCCGGACTAGTTCCGCACCGGTGTAGCCAGAGGCCCCGAGTACAGCGATTTTATGTGACATATCAGTGAGTTTCCTTGCGAGGATTAGTCTTTGAACGCGGCATCAAATTGGATGCGTCGTCGCAAGAATTGGGTGGCTTTGGTGGACACCATGGCCGGATCCCCGGTGGTGAGAAAACAGGCGTCCTGACCTGACCCGTGCATTTCAGGATGACGGTCGAGGTAATCGGCGAGGCTTTCGGCCACCAGATTGGCCTGGGAAAAGACCTTCACATCCTGTCCCAACGCATCCTGGAAAATCTCTTGCATTAGAGGATAGTGCGTGCAGCCCAAGATAGCCGCCTCTGGGTCGGGCATCCGCCGTTTGAGCGCATCGACGTGCGACCGCACCAAAGCTTCGGCCAGAATCTCATCGCCGTCTTCAATGGCATCCACAAGACCGCCGCAGGGCTGCGCCTCCACATCCACACCGATGGCACGAAACGCCAGCTCACGCTGAAACGCGCGGCTTGATACGGTTGCGGGGGTGGCGAACAGGGCCACGTGTTTCACCGCAACCTCGCGGGGAGGAGAATTATCGCCCCACTGCCGTTCGGTCAGCGCTTCGATAAGCGGCACAAAAACGCCCAGCACACGCTTGTCCGAAGGTATCCAAGTTTCCTGCATCCGACGCAGCGCTGCGGCCGAGGCGGTATTGCACGCCAAAATCACCAGGTTGCAGCCCGCATCCCACAGCCGGGTCACACCCGTCGTGGTCAAATCGTAAACATCGTCGGCATCGCGCACACCGTAGGGCGCGCGTGCGTTGTCGCCGTAATACACGAACGGCACATCCGGCAACCGCCGTGAAACGGCGTCCAGGACGGTCAACCCACCCAGACCGCTATCGAAAATGCCAACCGCCATGTGACCGGAGCCTAGCCTTTGTGTTTCTCTTCAAACTCAAATCCGTAGCCCATCGACCGGACAGGCGTTGGCGACAGGCGATAGGTCTGTTCTCGCAGGAAGTCCATCATGGCGCGGGCATCTTTGTGGAATGGCTCCAATTGGTCGCGCGGGATTGGCTTGCCAATGACAACTTCCACAGGACGGTTGGTGCGCGCCTTAAATTCCTTGATCAGCAGGCCCATCCGCAACGTGTAGTGGAGA
>JBCDFD010000031.1:0-18878 GCA_039178645.1 Pseudomonadota bacterium
GCCGCGTTTGGACACGAACACGGCCAAGGCACAGGGTACTCCGGCATCGAAAACCCGCTGTTCTACAAAGAAAACACCCGAATGTTCTACGGAGACGCAAAAGCATCCCTAGACCAACTCCTAACAAAAATAAGCTGAGCGGGAAGGGGTCCCGGCAGGGTTCGGGACCACCCTTACAAATGACCAAGGCGGTGCGGCATCTTGTCGGTGCCGCCTTGTGCTGTTAGGCATCAGGTCGACCATTTCACTCGGGATTGCTCCACAGTGCTGACCATGCCTTCACGATTATCCGCAACTGGCCTGACCCGGCGATTTAACGGCGCAACGGTGGTGGACGGGATTTCCTTCGACATCGAACCGGGGGAGATCATCTCTCTTTTGGGTCCATCCGGGTGCGGAAAGTCCACCACGCTGCGGATGCTTGCTGGAGTGGAGGAACCGGACGACGGTTCAGTGACTCTGGACGGAGAAGTTGTCTGCGGCAACGGTGTATTCGTGCCGCCAGAAAAGCGGTCTGTGGGCATGATGTTCCAGGATTTCGCGCTTTTCCCGCACCTCAATGTGACTGAAAACGTGGCCTACGGCCTGTCGGGGCCGCGCGGTCGACGCAAATCCACGGCGCTGGAGCTTTTGGACAAAGTCCATATGGCCGACTATGCGAAAGTGTTTCCCCATGAGTTGTCCGGCGGACAGCAGCAGCGAGTTGCGCTGGCGCGTTCTTTGGCCCCCGAGCCTCGCGTAATGCTCATGGATGAGCCATTCTCCGGCCTCGACAATCGGTTGCGCGATGGCATCCGTGACGAGACGCTGGGATTGCTCAAGGACATCGGCACAGCGGTGGTCATGGTCACGCACGAACCCGAAGAGGCCATGCGCACCGCGGATCGCATTTTCCTGATGCGCGATGGCAAGATTGTCCAATCGGGCGCGCCGTACCATGTGTATAATACCCCGGTGGACAAGGATGCAGCGGCGTTTTTCAGCGATATCAACGTGCTACGCGCGACGGTGCGAGAGTCGACCACGGAAACGCCATTCGGCACCTTCTTTGCCCCAGGACACCCGGACGGTCAGGAAGTTGAGATCGTTATTCGACCACAACACTTGAAAATCGACTTTGACCGAGACGGGCGCGGCCCGGACCCCACAGACAGCGACGGCGCACCGGCGCTCGGTCGAGTGCGCCGAGCCCGGTACTTGGGGCGCGAAAGTCTGGTGGAGTTTGCCATGGAGTTTGATGGTTCGACCATCCAGGCCATGGTCCCAGGCGTCTTTCTTCCCCCAGAGGGCACAGTCCTATGGTTGATGATGCGCCGAGACCGGTGCCATGTCTTTCGCGCCTAACTGACGGCCTTAGAACGCCCCAAAACCGGGAACACCGCCAAGGGTGCTCGCCAGGATCGGCGACGTGGTGGCTGCGATGACTTTGAGGGCAGCGATCGGTTCCGCCGTGAGTTTGTGGTCTTTCCGCCAGGTGCTCACCATGGAGTTTGTCACAATAGTGCCTTGGTCGGAAAAATACCTTTCGGCAATCCGCTGCGCTCTGCTGGAGTGGAAAGCGGCGGATGGCAGAAAGTACGACAGGATGAGCACAGAGAAAGTCACGCCAGTGTACAGCGTCAAAGCCTCCGCCACCTCGCTCAGAACTTTCTTTTCCATATCTGGCAACATTCCCAGTGGCCAATGGGTCCACGCGGCGAAGGAGACTATTCCAGAGCTTAGAACCGCACCGGCCAAAATAATGTATCGCTGACTGTCGGCGGCACAGGCGCTGAGATGGGCGGCCTCAAGCTCGTGGTCCAACTTTTCATCCTCGTTCCCCAGTCGCGGTTCGGAAATTGTGCTGATCATGGCGACGACGGCGGCGGTTGCGCCAATGGCTGTGGCAATGTTGGATAGGAATGTCAGGCGTTCAAAGACTGTAAGCGCGGTGCGGGGGCAGTCTTCGCCACACGCAGTCGTGGCGCCTAAGGTGAGCGCGGTTTTGTAGTAGGGTTCGTCGATCAAGTGGAATGTGGATGAGTTATTCATCCCAAATTCCGGTGCTACCAAGATCAAATATGCGGCGGCCAGGAAAAACCAAAGGGCCAGCAACTGTAGACAGGACTTGCGCGTGTGTGACGCCACGATTTCGAGGGCCACGATAATCGTGACGCCTAGACAGATCATCGTGTAAAACAGGACCGCGGCGAAGAACCGGTATCGACCCGTGAGTTCAGCTTGCAGGTAGAAGCGCTCTTCGGCGGCGTCTTGGTCAAAGGCGAAATTGATGCTGACCCCTTCGTTTCCATAGGCGCTGAGAAAGGCGCTGAGCCCCACGAAAAGAACCAACGGTATGAGGCCCAAGGCCAAGACCTGCCAGGGCGTTTCATTTCGGATAATGCGCGGCGTCATGGTAAATGTCCCTCCCACAGGTTCTTTTGTGGGCAAGGTTACCCAAGCGTCATCTGTTTTGCGACCCTTCTGACCTGAGCAAGCTAGAGGCCGTTTGGGTGGAAAACTCCGGTTCGGCAGTTTTGCCCCTTTGATCTGAGGCGCTTTCTCTTTACATAGCGCTCACTGTGCTGCGTATACGCGCGGCGCACTTTCAGAGGAGGTGGACATGTTCAACAACATCGGCCCCATGGGCTTGATCCTGATTGCCGTTGTGGTGCTGGTCCTGTTTGGCCGTGGCAAAGTGGCGAACCTCATGGGTGAGGTTGGCAAAGGCATCACGGCATTCAAGCGTGGCATGAACGACAGCAAAGACGAAATTGAAGCTGCGGGTGATCCCAAGGACGTGACACCCAAAGCGGAGGCCGAGCCGGCCAAAGACAAGGTCTGAGACCACCTAGATGTTTGATTTGGGCTGGTCCGAGCTGCTGATCATTGGGATCGTGGCATTGATCGTTGTGGGACCAAAGGACCTTCCGGTGATGTTCCGCACGCTGGGCCGGTTCATGGGCAAAGCGCGCTCCATGGCGCGTGAGTTCACTTCTGCGATGAACGAAGCCGCCGACGAGGCGGGGGTGAAGGACTTGAAAAAAGACCTCAACTCCATCGCCAACCCGAAGTCCATGGGCATGAACAAGCTCAAGGACGCGGCGGACGCCTTTGAAAAATGGGACCCCATGGCCGAAGCCGATGCGTCCGATGCGGCCAGCCAAAAAGTTGAAGGGGCTGAGACCGCCGCTCTGCGCGAAAAACGCGAGGCAGAGGCCGCGCAGCGCAAAGCCGATGCAGTTGCCCGCGCCGAGGCGCGCATGGCACCGGCAGAGCAACCGGCAGCGGCACCCGCCGAAGAGGCGCCCAAGGCATGAGCGACCCCAAGACCAAGGACACGATCGAAGACACCGCAGCCCCCTTGGTGGAGCATCTGGCGGAATTGCGCACGCGCTTGATCCGTTCGGTCCTGGCCTTTGTGATCGCCATGGTGGCGTGTTTCACCATCGCCGAGCCGTTGCTGAACTTCCTGGTGGAACCCATCGCAAACATCTTGCGCAACCGTGGTGAAGACCCGCGGCTGATCTTCACAGCACCGCAAGAGAAATTCTTTGTGTTGATCCGCATCTCCATCGTGGCGGGCTTTGCGTTCTCTTTCCCTATCATCGCACATCAGCTTTGGCGGTTCGTGGCACCGGGGCTCTACAAATCCGAACGCAGCGCGTTCTTCCCTTTCCTGGTCGCGTCTCCGTGTCTGTTCCTGCTTGGCGCAGCCTTCGCCCATTACGTGGTCACACCGCTGGCCATGAATTTTTTCATCGGCTTTTCGGATGTGATCCCAAGCATCGCGAATTTGATAGCGGGGGAGAGCAACTTTGAGGCCTCGTCCGAAACTCAGGAATTGCAAACGGTGTTCTTGGGTTCGGTCCGGGAAAGCTTGGACCTGTCGCTCAAGTTCATATTCGCCTTCGGGCTTTGTTTCCAACTGCCTGTGCTTTTGACCCTCATGGGCAAAGCAGGCCTCGTGTCGGCACAGGGGCTCGCGGATGTGCGTAAGTACGCCGTGGTTGGTATCTTGACCCTTGCCGCGCTTGTGACACCTCCCGACGTGATCACGCAGATCATCCTGTTTGTGGTGGTGTACGGGCTCTATGAGATTTCGATCCAACTGGTGAAGCGGGTGGAAGCGGCGCGGGAAAAACAATTGCGGGCCGAAGGTCTGTGGGACGAGGATACCGATGGACGGCCCGCTGAGTGACACCACCGCGCTGACCCGTATCGCGGAGGCGTTGGAGCGGGTGAGCCCGCCGCCGTTACCTGCACCGGATTTTGACGCCGCTGACGCGTTTGTTTGGCAAACCGCGCCGGACCGGCTTGCAGCTGTGCCGAAGGTGTCTCGCGTCGCGCTAGAACACTTGGTTGGCATCAACCGGTCCCGCGACACGCTTTTGCAAAACACCCGCCAATTCGCCCAAGGGTATCCGGCGAACAACGCGCTTCTCTGGGGCGCGCGCGGCATGGGCAAATCGTCCTTAGTGAAGGCGGTCCACGGGGCCGTGCTGGCCGAAGGTCTGGCGCTCAAGCTCGTGGAAATCCAACGCGAAGACCTGCCAACCATTTCCCGCCTGCTGGGGCAATTGCGGGACAGCCGTGCGCGTGTGGTGCTGTTCTGCGATGACCTGTCATTTTCCCACGATGATCAGCATTACAAGAGCCTCAAGGCGGTTCTGGACGGGGGGATCGAAGGTCGGCCCGACAATGTGATTTTCTATGCCACCTCGAACCGCCGCCATCTGATGCCGCGGGATATGATCGAAAACGAACGCTCCAGCGCCATCAATCCCGCCGAGGCGGTGGAAGAGAAAGTCAGCCTGAGCGACCGTTTCGGCCTATGGTTGGGCTTCCACCCGTGCAGCCAGGACGAGTATCTGGAAATGATTGACGGCTATTGTGCTGCCCACGGGGTGCAAGTTGGCCCGGACACAGTGCGCGCAGAGGCCATCGAATGGACGGCCACACGGGGCTCACGCTCGGGTCGTGTCGCCTGGCAGTTTTTCACCGACCTGGCCGGGCGGTATGGCGTGAAACTGGACACATAGAGCGGGTTTGAGCCCGCCTGTCAGTCAGTTGAGATACTCCAACGGATCAACGCTGTCGAAACCTTCGCGGATTTCAAAGTGTAGGAACGACGGATCGTCTTCCCGAACCGCTGCGATTTGCTCACCGCGCGCCACTTGGGCATCCTTGGCCACGCGGATATTATCCACGTTGGCGTAAACCGTCAGCACATTGTCAGCATGTCGGAGGACGATGATTGGCACTTGGTCCACATCTTGGGTGATCGCCGCGACTGTCCCAGCTGCCGCGGCCCGGACGGGTGAGCCCACCGGCGCGGCAAAGTCGATGCCTTCGTTACGACCCTTTTCGTAACCGCGAAGGATACCACCCTCGACGGGCTTCAGGAAACGTCCTGTGTCGGAGGCCGATGTCTGCGGTGTGTCCAGCGGAGCAATGGCGATTTCAGACGGTGTCAGTGCGTCGGCATTGTCTTCGGGCAATGGGCTTTGCGCGCTTGGCGGTGGCGGGGTGAGCGACCCTTCGCCCGGGATACTCACATCTTCGTCCGGGGCCGCAGCGGTCGCAGTGCGGGCCAATGGGATCAAGAGCGTCTGGCCTTCGCGCACTGTGTAGGATGTGTCCAAACCGTTCCAGTCTGCCAGGCTCCGCACTGACACGTTGTAGAGCCGGGAAATGGAAAACGCTGTTTCCCCCCGCGCCACACGGTGCTGCACCGGGTCTGGCCCATCCTGCGCAGTGGGAGTTTGTGGGGCCGCGGGCGCAGGATCTTCGGGCGATCCGCCCAAACCATCCAGAGCAGCCCCCGCCAATGATGCCAGGTCCGAACCAGTGGCGGCTGGCGGTTCAAGGTCTGGAACTGGGTCGGGCAAAACCAGAATGGTTCCCGCCGTCAATTGCGTGTCCACATCCAAGCCATTCACGCGGGCGAGAGTGGCTGGATTTTGGCTCAAGCGAGTGGCCATGGCAGCCAGCGTTTCGCCGCCCAAGGCCCGGGCCGCTTGTGTTGACCCAAATGAAATCACCCCCCGCGCATCCGCTTGCGGCAGTGGCGCACTGGGCGGTGGGGCCTGCGTGTTGCCTTGGTCTTGTCCCAAGAGCCCACCAAATTCTGGCACGGACAGGTTTTCGCACGCCGCCAGACCGCAGGCCATCGCGAGGGGGATCACCGCGCGACCGGAGAAGAAGTTTAAGTTTGGCATATGCTCGATGCCTTTCGTTTGTCGGTCGGGGCGCTTTGTTTTTCTTCACCCACCACAGGTGAGCCGCGCCGCCTCTCCGTCGGATACCCCTTAGATGTCGTCATGTCCCAGGCCCTCCACAAGGGGCACAAAGCGAACATCGCCCAATTCTTCATAGTCTATGCCGCTTGGGCCGCGTGTGGCTTTGATCAGCCGTTGCACTGTGTCGGACTGGCCCACAGGCACCACCATCGTACCGCCTTCGCGCAATTGCGCCAAGAGTGGGCCCGGCGGGTCTTCGGCGGCGGCAGTGACGAGGATACGATCGAAGGGCGCTTGGGTATCCAACCCATGCGACCCATCGCCAACAAATGCTGTGATATTTGCCAGATCCAGCGTTCGGAACCTCGCCTGGGCCTCATCCACCAGTCGGCGATGCCGGTCGATGGTGTAGACCCGACGCGCCAGCTGGCTCAGCACAGCCGCTTGGTAGCCTGAGCCTGTGCCGACCTCCAAAACCGTGTCACGCGGGCCGGGGTCGAGCGCCGCTGTCATTTGCGCCACAATTGATGGCTGCGAAATGGTCTGACCGCAGGGGATGGGCAGCGCCGCATCGTCATAGGCCCGATCTGAGAAAGTGCCCGTGATGAACACGCCGCGATCAATGGCCTCCATGGCCTTAAGCACGCGGTCGTTCAGAACCCCACTTTGGCGCAAGGCAAAGACGAATTGCATCTTGCGCTCGGCGTCGGTCATCCTTGGTTCAACTTCTCTGACAGGGCGTCGAGCGTGTCTCTAGCGGTCAGGTCGGCCCGCAACGGCGTGATGGAGATAAATCCGTCCACATTGGCCTGCACGTCCGTTCCCGCGCCGGTGGGCACCGACTGCATGCCACCCTTGGCCCAAAGGAAGCTCCGGCCAGATGGGGCTGTTTGGTGTTCCACCGAGAAATTCACATTGGGCCGCCGTCCCTGGGTGGCCACGCGGCGTCCTTTGACGTCCGCCGCGGATGTGGCTGGGAAATTCACGTTGTAGAACAACTCATATCCGTCCTTTGCGCCCCATTGAGCCTCGTCGAGCAGTTTTTTCACCAGGGCCGCGCCATGGGCGCGAGAGGCTTCGAACTGGTCTGCGAGGTTCACGTTCTGGGGGCCGTAGAACTGTGACAAAGCGATGGAACGCACGCCCTGTAAGGCGCCTTCCATGGCACCGCCCAGGGTGCCCGAATAAAGCACGTTCTCGCCTGAATTGTTGCCGCGGTTCACTCCCGAGAGCACCACATCGGGTCGGTCGCCCGCCAGCACGTGGTAAATCCCCGCCATCACACAATCGGCAGGTGACCCTTCAGCGGCAAATCGGCGGGGGCCCATTTCGGCGATCATGGTGGGATGGGTGTAGCTGATGCAATGCCCGACGCCCGATTGTTCGAACGCGGGGGCGACACACCAAACCTCGCCGTCAGGTCCGGCCACCTCTTCGGCGATGGATTGCAGAACGCTCAAACCGGGCGCGTTGATGCCGTCGTCATTGGTGATGAGTATGCGCACGCCGCGGCTCCCTTCGCTGTTGTTGTGTTTGTTTCGGCAATAGGGGAGCGGCCATGGGCCGTAAATCCCGTTTTAATTCACGGGCGAATTGGGGTGATCGAAACGTCGCGCTTGGGGTTCGGCGACAACCGAGATTTGAAACTCACCATGGAAAGCATAAGCGGGCTAGGGCAGGGTACGCAGGCTAAATGACTGAGGCCGGCATTCTAAGCTTTGGTTGTACTATGGGAAGTGGTGCTCAATTTCTGACCACCATGCACGATATGCGTGCCGCAATATGGACGGCCTAAAAAACAGGCTCCGCACAGGTGAAACGGGCCGGTAGCATTCCACCGGCCCGCATTGTGTGAAGCTTATACAAAGGTGAAATCCGACTCCGACAGTTCGGTGAGCACCGTATCTTCGAAAGTGACCGACCATCCGTTCATTGAGATCACAGTGTCGACTGTGGCACCATTGTCTCTGAACACGCTAGTGGTGTTGTCGAGGACGTCCTGCCAACTGTCGATCCCATCGGTGTCGAACACGAAGGAGTCGCCTTGGTTGGTCTTGAAATCCATGACTTTAAGGTCGCCGGTTTCACCTTCGAAAATAATGGTGTCGGCTCCGGTGCCAGTGTAAACCACGTCGCTGTCTTCACCTGTGATAAAGGTGTCAGCGCCTGCACCGCCGTACATGACGTCGTTGCCAGCACCGCCCTTGAGCTCGTCGCTGCCTAAGCCGCCCCACATCATGTCGTCGCCTTCGCCGCCATCGAGCGTATCGTCATCCTTGCCGCCGCGAAGTTTGTCAGCACCGGTGCCACCGTTAAGCTCATCGTCGCCGGAGCCACCCATCAGGACGTCGTCGCCTTCGTCGCCGTTGAGTTCGTCTTCACCTTTACCACCATTCAAACGGTCGTCATGCTGACCCCCGTTCACTTCGTCGTCGCCTTTGGACCCCAGCAAGGTGTCGTTGCCAACACCGCCATAGATGATGTCGTCGCCATCGCCCGAGCGGATGAAGTCGTCGGCGGAAAGTTCTAGGATGGCGGTAAGTTCAGTGCTGCCCGAGAGGTCGTTCCAAATTGGGCCGTTTACATTTGGTGTGAACCCGATCTGAATGTTGTTTTCGACGCCCAGAGCGTTGTCGGGTTGAGCTGGATCCCAGTTTTCAAAGGTGAATTCCGATCCATCGGACCAGCTCCACCCCCCATCGGGTTCTGCGGCGCCGGCTTCTTGGAAGCCGCCGACCCAGTAGGTGTCTCCGGGCGTGATAATTCTCCCTATATACTGGTTTTCCTCGACGGAGTTGATGGAGGCCAGGTTTGCGCCAATCGAGTCTGCATAATCCAAGTTGTCGCCGTAGGAGAGTGCATCATCTGTGACCCGGTAAAGAGTGCCCGTGTTCGGGTCGCGCATCCAGCTGAGCCCATCCAACACAATGTTGTCGCCACGAATGACATCGTCGCCACTGCCACTTGTGATGGTGGCATTGCCACCACCGCCAACGATGCTGACCGAGACGCCATTCAGGGCGAGGTTCTTTGCATTGATTTTCTCATCCTCGTTGCTGACGCCGAAGATTGCGATGGAAGGTTCTGGGGTTCCGGTAGACATGACGTGGTTCCTTGTTTTGAAGCTGTTCGGGATGTTTCCGTGGGCTTCTTTTCCAACAAAGGGACCGGACGATTCTGTGCGCTAGGACACATAGGACTCTGAAATTTGTCGAATTGATCGGAAATCGTGAAAATTCCCAATGGAGAGCGCAAATGCGGTTGCGTAGCCGATCTGCTGTCGGGGGCAGGGCGTTTCCAATGACCACCGGTGGGCTGAGATAGGACTTGTTGATCCCTTGCCACTCAGGTCGTTTGGGACCTTGGTGATCTTAGGTGACTCAGGGTAATGCTCAGGTGCCATAGCCTTCATACCTCACCAGTTCAGGACGTCGCCCTTGATCCCAGACAGCGCCTATCGCCACCATCCCCGTCTGCGCGGCAAGATCGAGGACCCAGCGACTTCGTTTTTTCGGACCTTCAGGCCATCGGATGCGGACCAGTGGGTGGCGGATCAAAACCTGCCGCCCGACTGGCGCTACACCGAAGAGCAGATCGAGGCGATGCGCTTGGAGGCCCTGGCAGGGCACAGCGGCGACCTGTGGGTCTTTGCCTATGGTTCGCTGATGTGGAACCCCGGCGTTTGGTTCACCGAAGTGGTGCGTGCACGGGTCACTGGAATGGCGCGCAAATTCTGCCTGGTGGAACCCTTTGGTGGACGCGGGACCTCCGAACGGCCCGGCATCATGGCGGCGTTGGACGCTGGACCGCACTGTGACGGGTTGGCGTTTCGTTTGGCAGCGGGAACCTTGACCGAAGAAAGCCGCATCATTTTTTACCGTGAATTGCTGGCCCCGGCCTATGAAACGGTTTGGCTCACTGCGGAAACCAAGTTGGGACCCATCCAGGTGCTGTCATTCGCTGCTGACCATGGCACGGACTTGATCCAAGGGGACCTGCCTTACGAGGACGTGGTGCGCTACGCGGCCACCGGCGAAGGTGTATTGGGCACGAGCCTGGAGTACCTTGAAAACCTTGTGGAGCATTTTGAGACACTGCGCATTGAAGACGCCGATGTGTCTCAACTGTTGGTGGACGCGCGGAGCTTTCGGGCCAAACACACGCTCTGATACGTCTCAGAAGTTGGCCTGTTCCAAAATCTCGCGGGCTGCATCATGGGTTGAGATGAGCACATCGCGGTCTTCACCCGGGAAAAAACGCCCTCGTGTGGCAGTGGGCATGGCGGGGGGGGTGAAGATCGTCACCTTAGGTCCAGTTTTCACAGTTTCTGTGGCCCAGGAGCGCGCCAGTGCCATTTGAGTGGCTTTGGTTGCGCCGTAGCTGCCAAAAAACTTGGCTCCGGCAACATTCTCGTGTTCGAAAAACCATGCTTGGCCCTCTGACGACAGCAGTGGTGACACGTAGGCGATCAGTCGGCGGGTGGCTTCCACATTTGTGGCCAGGGATTTGGACCAGTCTTTGGCATCAATCATCTGCGTGGGGGTCAGAGGGGCTGCATGTATGGCTGTGTGGACCCAAAGGGAAACGCCTCCCCAGCGGTCGTGGATGGACTTGCACAGATGCTGCATCGCCCCATCGTTGGTCACATCCAAAGGTGCCAAAGTTGCGGACCCGCCGTGCGATTGTATCGCGTCGTCCAGTTCTTCCAGACCACCTGTGGTGCGCCCCACAGCCATGATGTGGTGGCCTTTGGCCCCAAGGGCCTGGGCCAATGCGAACCCCAAGCCGCGAGACGCGCCGGTGACCAGAACGGGTAAACGGGATGTTTGATCCTGTGACATGATCCCGCTTGTGGCCCCCAACCTCAGGGAGAACAAGCCCCCGGGTTGACAAACTGAGGGGTAGGGCGAAAAAGACCCGCAACCAAGATGATATGGACGAAGGACACGCCTATGACACGTGATATGACTTTGACCTCTGCGGTATTGCCAAACCGCTCTTTGGCCGTGAACGGCCTGCTGGCGCTTGGCGGCGCGGCGGTGATTTCGGTTGCGGCGCAGGTCTCGGTGCCCATGTTTCCTGTGCCGATCACGCTACAGACATTGGCTATTCTCACCATCGGCATGGCGTTTGGCGCGCGTTTGGCGGCTGTGACCCTTTTGGTCTATCTGTCCTATGGTCTCATGGGATTGCCTGTGTTCGCCAAAGGCATGAACGGTGTGGCTTTCGCTGGTCCAACCGCTGGGTTCTTGGTGGGCTATGTTGGCATGGCCTATCTGGCCGGTCTGATGACCGACCGCGGCGTGCGAAACGTGTTTGCGCTGGCCGCTGGGTCCCTCGTCATCTCGGCATTGCTGTACATCCCAGGTGTGGCTTGGGCGATGTCGGCAGACGCTTTGCTCGGCCTCGACACATCCAAGTGGGGGGCTGACAGCTTTGCCTCCATCTGGAAATGGTACATGAGCCCGTTCCTGATCGGTGATGCGGTCAAGGCCGTGATAGCGGCGATGGTCATCGGTGGCGGTTGGCAAGCCCTGCGCGCGTTAAAGCGCTAAGGCTCAAGCCAAGATCAGATTGTAAGGCCGTCCTAAGGGGCGGCCTTTTCCGTTTCGGCATGCAAGTCTGAGAGCGCGGTTTCGCACAGACCCAGGGCAAGCCACTGGCATCCTTCGCACAGCACCGCCAAGTCGCCGGGTCTAACTTGGTCCCTAACCTTAGCTTTGGCTTCGCCCCAGGTCAGACGCTGGCCCGCCGCGAGGCCCAATCGCGCAGCATGTGCTCGGTCGAGGGCTGTGCTTCGAGATTGTTTCACACAAGCGCTGCCACGGCGATGGGGGCAGGGCGCGCAGATGCGATCTGCACTGTTGATAATCTCAAGCATCATCCCGTCACCACCGGGCGCTTTCAGGCCGTTTGTCACGATCTCGGTCATGTTTGCGGTGAACTTGTCCGAATATCCTTCGCCCGCATACCCCAAGGCGCACAGCACATGGTGCGGGCGGAAGCGCAGCACTTGGGTGTCGGGCGCAGTCTCTTCGGACAGGTCAATCAAGTGAGTATTTAGGGAACAATGAAGCCGGGGATCATTCCGCGGCTTTGAGTTTGAACCCACTGTTCATCATATCGCGCGGCATGACAGGATAATCGCCGGTGAAGACCGCGTCATGGTATTTGGGCGCGTTGGGGTCGCGGCCATTTTCCTCGCCCACGGCGCGATAGAGTCCGTCTATGGACACGAACTTGAGCGATGACACTCCCAGATAGTCCCGCATTTCATCTTCGGTCATGGTCGCAGCCAAAAGCTCATCCCGGTTTGGCATGTCAACACCGTAGAAATCCGGCCAGATTGTGGGGGGCGACGCCACGCGGAAGTGGACCTCTGCTGCCCCCGCTTCCAAGACCATATCCTTGATTTTGCGAGATGTCGTGCCGCGCACCACGCTGTCGTCCA
Source organism: Pseudomonadota bacterium (assembly GCA_039178645.1). Classification (GTDB taxonomy): domain Bacteria; phylum Pseudomonadota; class Alphaproteobacteria; order Rhodobacterales; family Rhodobacteraceae; genus Mangrovicoccus. The sequence continues at coordinate 12,673 of JBCDFD010000031.1, forward strand.
CAAGGATGACACGTTTGCCTTGGAGCAGCGCGCGATTGACGTTGAGTTTCAGGCGGACGCCCATGTTGCGGATCTGTTCGGTGGGCTCGATGAAGGTGCGGCCCACATATTGATTGCGGACAATGCCCAGCTCAAACGGGATACCGCTCTCTTGTGCAAAACCGATGGCGGCCGGTGTGCCGCTATCTGGCACGGGGCATACCAAGTCGGCCTCAACCGGTGATTCAAGCGCCAATTGGCGACCAATCTCTCGGCGCACTTCGTAGACAGACCGCCCGCCGATGACGGAGTCTGGCCGGCTGAAATATACGAATTCAAAGATGCAGGGGCGCGGTTGCGTGGGCGCGAAGGGGAAAAAGCTGTCGACGATACCGTCGCTGATCACAACCATTTCGCCCGGTTCGATTTCGCGCACGAAATCCGCCCCGATGATGTCCAACGCGCAGGTTTCGGATGCCAGAACCATCCCATCGCCGATCTTGCCCAGGACCAGTGGGCGAATGCCCAGAGGATCCCGCACACCGATTAGTTTGGTGCGGGTCATGGCCACGATGGCAAAGGCACCTTCGGCCTGACGAAGCGCCTCTTTCATGCGGTCGGGGATGGTTTCACCGATCCCACGCGCCATGAGGTGGATGATGCATTCGGTGTCGGATGAGCTCTGGAAGATCGAGCCCCGTTCGATCAGCATCCGGCGCAGGGCCTTGGCATTGGTCAGGTTGCCATTATGGGCAATGGCCGCGCCGCCCATGGAAAATTCACCAAAGAACGGCTGCACATCGCGAATGGCGGTATTGCCCTTCGATCCGGCGGTGGAATAGCGCACGTGCCCAATGGCGAGACTGCCCGGCAACGCGCCGATAATGTCTTGGCTGGTGAAGTTGTCGCGGACGTAGCCAAAGCGGCGGGCCGAGTTGAACCCCTGTTCGGGGTCGTGGGCAACGATACCGCCTGCCTCTTGGCCCCGGTGCTGGAGCGCGTGGAGCCCGAGCGCTACGAAGGTGGACGCATCGGCCACTCCGATCACACCGAACACGCCGCATTCGTCTTTGATCTTGTCGTCGTCGTCTAGCTCAACACACAGGGACTCTGCCCCCGCTGTTTCTGCGGCGGCTGGCTGAGTGGGCTTGCGCATGGGCGAACTCCGAATCCGGGGAAGGATAACCGAGGCCCGTTTAGCTTGCCCGAACCCATCTGTCACGAAAGGATCACATTCCGCGACAACCGCGATGCTCGGTTGCATCTTTGTCGGTCAACCTGCGGTATTTACGCTCCGCAACTGCCCACCAAAGTCTCGTACCGTCCAAGGATCCAGTCAGGGGCTTCGGTGGGTATGGCGTCTTCGATATCTTGCTCAATGGCGGCGAAAATGCTGGCGGTGCGGCTTTGGTCGACCATGGGCACTTCCAGCGAAATCACCACACGGTCGTAGACGATCAGCGCCACGGCCACGAGCAAGAGACCCCGCAGGGCACCGAATACGAAACCCAAACCCTGGTCGAGCCCGCCGAGAAATGAGTTTTTGACCAGCGACGCGAAAAGCGGGCTAAAGATCGACACCACGATCAGACCCAAGGCAAAGACCACGCAGAATGCTACGATCACCGCCAGTTCGCAACTGTCTTGCAGGAACTGCCCCACATAGGGGATTTCCTTGACCAGCGGTTCCACTTGTGGCGCAAACAGGTAGGCGACAACGGCGGCGGCGACCCACCCCAAGATGGCGAGTGCTTCGTGAACAAATCCGCGGGCATAGGCGAGCAGGGCGGATATGAGCGTGATCGCCGCAACTGCGGCGTCCACCAATGTGAACCCATCCATGGCCTGCACCCCTTACCCTTAGCCCGCGCCGAAGTGGTCTCCGACAAAGGTGGCCAGGTCCGTGTAGCGGGACACGTCCAACCCGGCGGTTTCGCTCAACCGTCCCCCACCTGGGGCCAGCGCGGTCCTGAAACCAAGTTTCGCGGCTTCTTTCAACCGATTTTCCATTTGACCCACGGGCCGGAGCGCGCCGGACAGGGAAATTTCTCCGAAGACCACTGTGCCTTCGGGCAGGGCCACGTCTTCGCGGGCGCTCAAGAGAGCCGCAGCCACGGCCAGGTCTGCCGCTGGTTCGGAAATGCGCAGGCCGCCCGCCACATTGAGATACACGTCGAGGCCTGCGAAAGGCAGGCCGCAACGGGCTTCGAGCACCGCGAGCACCATTGCGAGGCGTCCCCCGTCCCAGCCGACTGTGGAGCGACGGGGTTGGGCGTGTGGCGATTGGGCCACGAGCGCTTGGATTTCGCTCAACACGGGCCGCGTGCCTTCGATGCCCGCGAAAACCACAGAGCCCGGCGAGGGTCCGCCCCGACCGTCGAGAAAGAGTGCAGAGGGATTTTTGACCTCTGCGAGGCCCTTGCCGGTCATCTCAAAAACGCCGATTTCGTCCGCCGGTCCGAACCGGTTTTTGACGGCGCGGAGCAAACGGAATTGGTGGCCACGCTCCCCTTCGAAATAGAGCACCGTGTCCACCATGTGTTCGACCACGCGGGGGCCGGCGATCTGGCCTTCTTTGGTGACGTGGCCCACGAGGATCACAGACGTGCCGTGGCGTTTGGCGAAAGTGGTCAATTCGTGCGCTGCCGCACGGACTTGGGTGACTGAGCCTGGCGCCGACTCCACCGTGTCGAGCCACATGGTCTGGATCGAGTCGATGATCGCGAGGTCGGGTTTTTCGGCCTCCAGCGTGGTGAGGATGTCGCGAAGATTGGTTTCGGCGGCCAGTTTGACGGTGGCCTGGCCTAACCCCAAGCGTTGTGCGCGCATGCGGACTTGGGCGCTGGCCTCTTCGCCAGTGACGTAGAGGCAGCCTAACCCGGCGCGCGCGAAGGCGGCGGCGGCTTGCAGCAGTAGGGTGGATTTACCGATGCCTGGGTCGCCGCCCACGAGGATGGCCGATGCTGGCACCAGGCCGCCGCCCAGGACACGGTCCAATTCGATCACCCGAGTTTTTGTGCGCGGCGGTGGAGCTTCTTCGGTGGCGAGGTCCATGAGCGGGAGCGTGCGTCCCCTTGCGGACAAAGACCGTCCGGGACCTGTGGCCAAAGGGCGTTCTTCGGCGATGGTGTCCCATGACCCGCACGCGTCACACTTGCCTTGCCATTTGGCGTAGGCGGCTCCGCAGGAGGCGCAGACAAAGGGTCGGACTTTGGCCATGGTTGGGTGGTGCCTGAGTGATTTGCGGATCGCAAGGGGCGGCGTCAGACTGGACACCCGGCTGCGCCGGGTGACGTGATGTCCTCGCACCCCGCCTCCGGCGGCTCACGAGGGGGAGGGGGCGCTGCCCCCATTGTGCCTAGGGCCCAACTCCCCCGGAGTATTTTGGGAACAATGAAGCTGCGCAGTGTGGGTTTATCGCACGGCTTCGATGGGGCCTTCGGCGGACCCGCTCACGAATTGAGTGACGTAGGGGTCATTGCATCCATCCATGTCGCTCACTGGTCCAGTCCATTGGATGACGCCTTCGTGGAGCATGGCAACTTTGTCGGCTATGGCGCGGACGCTGGTCATGTCGTGCGTGATCGTCATGGCGGTGGCGCCCATTTCCACCACAATTTCTCGAATCAGGTCGTTGATAACACCAGCCATGATCGGGTCGAGGCCGGTGGTGGGTTCGTCGAAGAAGATGATCTCTGGTTCAGCGGCGATGGCGCGGGCCAGGCCCACCCGTTTTTGCATGCCGCCAGACAGTTCGGCGGGGAATTGATCGGCCACATCGGGTTTGAGGCCCACGCGGCGGAGTTTTTCGATGGCTATTTCACGGGCTTCAGCGCGCGGACGCTTGAGTGATCCGCGCAGGAGCCGAAAGGCCACGTTTTCCCATACATGCAGGCTGTCAAATAGAGCTGCCCCTTGGAACAACATACCAAACCGGGCCAGAAACGCATCGCGGTCGCCTTTGGTGGCGTCTTGTCCGTCGACGGTGATGGTGCCCTGGTCCGGTTGGATCAAACCCAAGATGCATTTGAGCGTAACCGATTTACCCGTGCCCGATCCGCCGATGATCACCATGCTTTCGCCTTTGGGGATCGTGAGAGTAACGCCGCGCAGGATGCGTTTCTCGGCGAAGGCTTTGTGGATGTCGGTGAGGTCGATCATGCGGAAAAGAACGCCTCTGTCAGGATGTAGTTCGACGCCAGGATCAACACGCTGGCCGCGACCACGGCGGTTTTGGTGGCGGCTCCGACGCCTTGGGCCCCGCGGCCCGAGGTCATGCCGTAGTAACAGCCCATAAGTGACAGCAGAAATCCAAAGACCGCGCCTTTGACCAGGCCGCTGATCACGTCGGACCATTGCAGGAAGTTGACCGTATTAGTGATGTATGTGGCGGCGTTAAAACCCAGGCGTTCGGTGCCCACCAAGAAACCGCCCATGATGCCGATGGTGTCGCCCACGGCCACAAGCACCGGCATCGAGAGGGTGGCGGCCAGGACGCGGGGGGCGACCAGGTATTTCATCGGGTTGGTGGAGAGTGTCACCAGCGCGTCGATTTGTTCGGTGACTTTCATGGTGCCAATTTCGGCAGCGATGGAGGATGCCACCCGGGCGGCGACCATGAGCCCGCCCAGCACGGGCCCAAGTTCGCGCACCATGCCGATGGCGACCACCTGAGGGACTATGGCCTCTGCCGAGAATCGGGCGCCTCCGGCGTAGATTTGTAAGGCGAGTGCCGCCCCGGTGAAAATTGCGGTCATTCCCACGACGGGGAGCGAAAACCACCCAATGGTCAGCAGCGCTTGCCAAAGCTCTCGCGGGTAGAAAGGCGGGGTCACGATGTGCCGGACCGTGTCTGCGGCAAACAAGGTGACCCGGCCTAGCGCCGCAACGCCCGCAAGCGTGCCCTGGCCCAGTCGTGCGATGGGGTAAAAAAAGTCCATGGGCCCTCGGCAAATTCTTGGTAGTGGCGCAGATAAGCCTGTAGAGTGGAATTTACCAGCGGTTGACGGGGCCAAATACGTTTGGGTCAGCGCGTGTGGGTGGGTTGGTTGAGATGAGTTAAGATGGGTGTGTTTTCCAAACAATCAGAAGTCGACAGCTGGCTTCAAGACAAACCCCGAGGGGTTCTCCTTGCCCTTTCGGCGCGCGATGCTTTGCGGCGACTTCCCCGAGTTGTTCAAACGTTGGATGCGAGCCTTGATCAGCGTGTGCTTTTGGCGTGTCGGGCCATTCTCACTTTAGATGCGGATGGGCCGACCAGCGTTTTGGACGGGTTGTCCATCACCGCCATCGACGATCCCGCAAATTATGCCGCAGTTTCAAAGGATTTGGCCTTTCTGGATCAAGCTGATGATGATGTTGCTGCCATACATGGTCAGTCCATTTGGTGGGGGGATATGCCCGGTTGGGCGAAACGGGAGCAACAGGAGTTCCTGGAGTTTTTGGATCGTGACCAGGCGACCTGGGCATTTTGGAAACGCTGGTACTTGGCAAGATTTGAAGGGCGTTGGGATCGTTGGGATTTGTCGAAAGGCGTCTCTGAAATCGCGCGTCAGGTCTGGGATGCTGGGCCCAACGCTGTGGCACAAGCCATTGGAGTAATTGAAAGAAAAGCGTGCGCCGGAGTGGGCACGGTAGGGGAGCGCCCTGACAGTTGTGAAAGCCGGGGCTCACACGATTTCGTACTGGACATCGGCCACGACCAGTCCGTCTTGGACCGTGCGCTGAAACAAGTTCAGTTCGCCGCCGATGTGGCTTTGGCGTCCAATGCAAGCGGGTTTCACAGGCTCAGCACGGCGTTCCAGTACATTCAGTTTGCCATTGACCAATGTACGGGCGACGCAAATGCCGTGGAACAAAGCCTTGAGTTGGCGTGGGACGATATCGCGGACGGGGTCGCAGACCAAACTTACCAAAATGACAGCGCGCTGCGGGCTCTCTTGAAACAGCTTGAGCGGTCGATCGACGATCTCCGTGCCAACCACGGGGACGTCCGCGACGCGCGGGCGCGGAGGGCGAGGCTGAAGCTGTCCACCCTAGAGCAAGAAACGCTCCAACAGGTTGCTGAACGGGAAAAGGTTGTGAAAACCGCTGATGCAGACCGATTGATTGCAGAGATTGAGCTGGAGGCAAAGGCAGCACTCAGTGGGTCTGGTCTTGGCGGTAAGGACGGCGCACGGCGTGCCCGGCGGCGGCGCAGTTGGAAAATTTAGGCGGCTGAGAAAAAC
>JBCDFD010000032.1:0-18831 GCA_039178645.1 Pseudomonadota bacterium
CGAAGGTGCTTGTAGGCCGCATAATAAGCCTTTGTCATCGGAATGAGGGCGTCGTTCATGGCCTCCTGAGCGGTGGCCTCTGAGCGACTTAGAATGGTCCATCGGGTTGGGGTTCGCTTGATTTCGGCTTGGATACAGTCGTCAACGATTTCCCCATTGGAGCTGAAGGTCTTTCCGCCCCGACGGGTCATCATCCCCGCTTTGTAGCGGCTTTTGTCGTCGATCCACGCCTTTTGGTATGGCAGCCAGTTGATCACCGGTGCGTTCATTGCAGCGCTCCGATGGCCCATCCGTCGGCCTCCAACTGAGGCCACACCTGGTCGACAAGGTCGGGCGTGATCTCGTCGACGGGCAGAAAACCGATTTGTGTGACCTCGACAGCATTGACCATCGCTTGCAACACAGCCGCCTCGCGGGCCGCTTCCATGGACGGTGCTGTGCCAACCTCGCCTCTTGGACCCACAAACCGATAGGTCATGCAAAACCCAGGATTTCGCGGGCCTTTTGGGCGGCTTCCATGTTGATATCGCCAGATGTAACGGCCTCGTCCAAACGCAGGGACTGAGCAGCGCGCTCGTCTTCCATCATCTTCTCGCGCAGTTGCGATGACGCCATGATGTCCTTCAGCATTCGGCCAATGAAGTGCAGTTCCTTCGGGTCGATTTCCTTGGCGTCCGTTCCCATGGCCCCCGCCATGAACTTGAACGCCAGCGATGTGACCATTTTGAACAGCACGTTCTGACGGTCGGCTTCGCCCTGCAGACCTTCGTCATTGATCCAGTTTTGCGCCCAAGCCCCGGCCTGTTCCTGCAGCTTGGCGAATTCCTGGTATTCCTTGCCGAACTCACCGAGCGCCGACCGGGATATGCGGATTTCGATGCCATCCGCCGCCAAACGTTCGTCCAACCATTCCGTGATGCCGTCGTAGTCCGAAAACCCGTTTTCGCGGAGCTTGTCCTTCAGGTCCGACCGTACATCCTCTGGCAGCGTGTCGATTTTTCGGCGGGGTGGCATTAGGGGCCGGGCCTTTTGATGCCGTCCACAACCCGGAGCCCCTTAGCGACTTCCGCGCCGCTTGGCTCGATAGTCACGATCATAAAGTCGCCTTGGTCGCTCACGGTGGCAAAGCCTTTACCAGCCAGCCAACGGGCGTCTGTGGCCACCTCATCGCGGGTCGATGTCACGGCAAAGCCATTGCAAACGTCGGTCAAGATAGAGACGTTCGAGCTGTATCCAGTCGTTTCGACAAGGTATTTTAGAATGGTCAAACGCCGGTGCTCTGACAGGGTTTGCGAATAGACCTTGCCCATCACCCATTTCCTCGCATGTGATCTTCCAGTCGTGAGACGACGGTTTCCAGCCGACCCATAAGCTCGCGCTGGCCGGTCAAATTGGCGTTCGTGGTCTGTAGCTGACCGGACAGTTCGGAAAGCTGCAGGTCCAGGCGATGAACTTCATCCCGGCCCGGCATCCCGTCGATCTCTTGGCTTACCAGCGCCAGTGACCGGTCGTGATCATCAAGCCGACGAGTTATCTCCGTGAACCGCGCGGCCTCGTCGCGGCGTGACGTGCGCACCCAGGCGAAAATCGCCACAAAAAGCGAGATTGCGGTGCTGCCAATCCATTTCAGAGTGTCGCCGTCCAGCACGGGATCACCGAAACGATAGGCGCGTGTGCGGTGCTGCTCGTTGTGCCATCGCCAGCGTGAACGGGATCACGGTCGCCACGGTTTCAACAACCTCAGGTCCAACGTTGACACCAAAGGCGTTGAGAAGTGGCGTGAGGGTCCCGAAAGCCGCCAACCAAACCGAGCGGGCTTTGTAAAACGGGGTGGTGCCCAGGTTTTTGTTGGGGCCGACAAATTGGCCAGCAACGGCATTGGCAAGCGACATGGCGATCTCCAGACGGTTGTGGATGCAGTGATCTTGACTTCAACATCCCCACCATCGCCCTCGCGCGCGCGCAGCGGTATCTGAAGGGTTTCAGTCCAGGCCCGGCAGTTTCAGTTGACGCGGGTTCGCGGCGATCAAACCCTGCTTCCGAAACCTTCGCTGATACATGTAAATCGTGCGCGCGCTGACCTGGCATTCTCGGGCCACATGCTCGGCGGACATACCCTGCCGCAACAGGTCCAACGCCCGTTCACGGCGCAGCTCCTGGACCCTACCACCTGACGGCACCAGCACATGCCCACGGCCAAAATAGTCGCGCATCGCCTCGGCCATGTCCGCCCCGACGATGTCTGCCAATTTGGTCCCTTCGGGGGTCTCGGCAACGTAGACAGTGGTGCCGCCACACCGATCCATTAGCCGATCGGTGGCGTCGTCACCAATGACGCCGCGCAGCTCCCGCTCGGTTTCGGATATGTGGCGGTCGATGCTCATCGCTGGTATTCGACCCCCTCGCGGTCGCACCAGTCCTTGAGCGCCTCGATCACATCGGAGATTTCGCTGGCCTCGGTCATGGTGTCCACGTCCATGGGAACCGAGCCCCATTTCTTCTCAAACCGGCTGCGGATAAACGCATTAAGGCCCTCACGGCTAGGCACCCGCAACTTCCCCGCTTTGCCCAACAAGCCCCACATCACATGGATTTTGCGCACGTCAGGACGTTTGGCTTTAGGGTGTTTTTTTCCTTTTGCGGCGGTGAAACCCTTGGCGCGGAGTTCTTTGACCACCGCCAGCATGTCAGCCTCGTCCATATCGGAGAGTGACGCCTTGCCCACCACCCGCAACTGCAGATCGCGGCGGGCGTCTTGGTCGAGGCCAAGCACCTTGCATCCGGCGAAGATTTTCCGACGAAGCTGATCGGTCATTGGGTGGCCTGCATTGATTTTGCAAGGAGCCAACGTGCACCTGCCATAAAACCGATGAAGGCCGAAATCGTGCTTGTCGACAACAAGACCCACGCCTCATCCCTAGGCGTTCCCAGCAGATAGCAGAGCAAAATCATGCAAATCGCGCTGACCGCGGCGAAGATCACAGCCCTTGGGCCAAACCGCCACCAAACCAGAAGTCTATCGCGCCTGGTCATTTGATTTCTCCGAATAGTGGAAGTGTTTTGGTGTCTTTGGGTTTAGTTCGAGGTCGGTACCCAAACGGCATCAGGTACTCCCGGCGCGCGGCTTGCCATGCTTTTTGAGGCCAGCTGCCGTGGGACCAGGGCCGCGCCGCGTCCACCGTTTTGATACGGTCTCTTAGCGACGTGTCAGCGGGCAGGTCCTTTGTGGCTTCGTGGATTACCTGCCATGCGCGCTGTTTCCAGGTCATAGGTCTGGTCTGGGCCATCCGATCAGCACTCCTTCGAAATACCCGGCACCATGGGTGTCGAACCAGAATTGGGTAAAGTCGTTGGGGCTCTCAAAACCGTCCGCACGCGCGAAGTCGACGGTGACGTAGAACGTCTCGCCACCAAGGGTGACTTGGCATGGCTCCATGGACTGCGGCACACGAATGCGGATGTCATAAACCCGGTTGCAGATCGGGTCCGGGATAATCTTGTGGCAGTGTCGCGTGCGCATGCCCGTAAAGAGCTGCAGAGCCTCACCTACGCGCGCATGGCGACTTCGGCCTCTGCGACGCGCCCGAATGGTTTGGCATTTCAAACCGTCCTGGATGAGCGGCGCAAAACGCTTCTTGAAGCTATAGGCCACCATCAGCTTGTCCCCCTTTGTTTGGGGACCATCTCGGCGATGCCTTCGGCCACAAGGTCCTGGGCGCTCTCAACGGGGACGTCGTTGGTGTCCCCTTGTCGATGGTGACCAAAGTCCTGGAGGTATCGGACCTTCACCCGCGGGATTGCGCCACCCGCTCGCCCCGTTGGCGGATACGGTTTAACCATCGCCTTACGCCTCGTTTACCGACGTTTGAACGCCAGCGTTCCCGGCCACTTTTTGACCGGTTGGCGGACCTGCCGTGACGGGCCAGCGTGCGCCCAAGAGGCGGCTTTTGGATAGACGCATCACATTGACCGCGTTGCTTTGGTTGCCGCCCAGGACGTGGAAGTGCTCGCTGTCCTCGCCCGCATAGAACCCCACGTGCCCGCGCCAGTCGCTTTGCGATCCACGCCAGAACACCAGCACCGCGCCCAGTTGGGGTTCGCAAGCCTGACCGAATTTCAACCACTGCCGCGCGCCAAGCGGGTTCGAGGGTAGTGGCTCATCCCCCAACGTTGCGCCCACGCAATGGGCCACAAACAGACCACACCAGGGGATGTCGTCGTTGTCATAGTCCAGGTCGATTGTGTCGGCGAAAGCAAGAATGGTGTCGTTGCTGTCCGGCCCGCTGATTTCGCGTGTGCCGATGAGCCCGCGCGCTTCGTCATACCAGGGCATGTCGTCGGTGGGGGCGGTGTCCACCGGCCTGTCCAACCGGTGCAACGCGCGCAGCGTTAGTCGCCCGACAATCCCGTCGGCCACCAGTCCCCGTGCCTCTTGGAACCGCTTGACCGCCGATATGGTCAATCGCCCCCGGATGCCGTCAATAGGGCCAGGGTTATACCCCAGTTTCATCAGCCGGGACTGCACCCGTTTCCAATCGTCTCGGGTCATTTGTCACCGCCTTTCGACGAACTCAGAACACGCAGCATGGCGTGGATTTCAGTGAGCATCCCGCCAACAGCGTGGCGATGTGCGTACGTTTGCCTGTCTTTTCCGCTGGTGGAGTTTCCGGGCTCGATACCCATGAGGTAGTCGCGGAAGCGCTGTTCATAAGTTTTGTCTTGGATCGGTGTTTGGTCTTTCATGCCTGTTTCCTCCTTCTTTGAGCGCGTTCCACGGAGGCGTGCACAGTGGTCCAATCACGCTGAAAGCACTGGGCGATTTCCTTACGGGTCATGCCGTCCTCCATGAGCCTTAGCATCGCTTCATCGCGCGCCTGGACCACCCGTGGACGGCGGTCGAATTCGAACAGGTTGGCCGCTGTGAGCCTTTTCTCCTGCGCGACATTGGCGATCATTATCTTGCGACTGACGCTCAAGCCCTCACCAATGGGTTGGTTTGCGAATTTCTCGGCCACGGTCACACCCCCGCGATGTCGAGTGGGAGCTGCGTTTCCGCCTTGGTGACCGGGTCGCGTTGGTAGAACCGCACGTAGGTTTTGGTCTGCGACACCCGCTGCGCGTCGCTGATCGCTTGCATGGCCCGCTGCCATTTGGGGTCTTCGATCTCTAACTGGCGCAAGGCCAAGACGCGGGCGGTGTCGATCTTGCCCTGTTTACTGGTTTGGAACGCCTGGCCAATGAGCGCTTGGATTTCCGACCGGCTGCCTTCGGCCCATTCCATGATGCACTCGTCGATCAGCGTCTTGGCGGCTTCCAACTCGGGGCCGAATGTGATGCTCTCACCAACTGCGATCTGTACTCCCAACGTGCCGTCATAGGTCCAGAACGTCATGTTGCCTTTCTGGCCACCGCGTTGCACGCCGTACTCGTCCGCCAGAAGATCGCGGAAATCGGCCACTTTGGAGAACGCACGCGCTTTGAGTATGCCGAGCAACTGGCGGGCCTCTTCGGCCTCGGCGAATAGCCCTTGCACCATCTCGTCTTCCAGCAAGTGCTGTGGTTTAACCTTCTCTTTTGGGATTAGGTGGCCCTGCGCGTTGCGCATGTAGCCTTCGGGGACAGGGGTCATACATCTTCTCCCATGCTGAAGCGTTCGAAGCGGAGCGCCTCGGCTTCGGCGGCGGCTTCCAAATCAAGAACCTTGCTTTTCTCCACCGCCAACGCAGCCTCCAGGGCCGCGATCCGGTCAGCCTGGCTCACTAGGCACTGGGCCATGGCCTCGACCTCCGAATAGGTGACCATGGTCACCCCCTGCGGGCCGCGAGCGTCGATTTTGCGCAGAGCCTGGGAGCAGAGCGATGTGATCGGCGCGATTTTGCGCAGAGCGTCTGCGCTGCGTTCTCGGATCAACTCTGGTGTGAGCGGAGTTTCGTCAGCTGTCGCCATCGGCATCATCCTTTCGGTTGTGAACACATGTCCGGCAGGCCCGCGCCATGCGAACGTTGGTGGTGTTGGTTGGTTGGAAGTTCTCGGCGCGGTCTCGCCAGGCCTGGCACGTCGCCGAGGAAATCCTGCCCGCGACCGGGCACACGCGTTCGTCTGGCATCAAGATGGCCCGCACGCGGCGCTCCACTTCGCCCATGTCGCCTGCGTATCGCTTCCGCAGGGTCTGGCTTACCAATGACGGGGACCTGCCCAGTTGCCGTCCAACCGCGGTCTGGCTGGTGCGTTCGCATTCCTGCGCCAAGGCCATAACCCAGTCGGGGCAGTCGTCGCCCCAGGCCGCGCGCGCATCTGCCACCGCTGTGGATTTCGGCGTCATTCGCTTGGCTCCTGCACATGGAGATACTGGCGGGTGTTGGGACACCAGATCGCCTGGACGCGCTTGCGCTGTGGGGCGATGGGGCCGGGGTATGTGTGCAAGAGATACCGGGCCTCGTGGGACCTTGCGCGGGCCCGGAGGACGACCCGCACCAACTTGGCCTGCATAAGCATTTTGCAAAATGCTTTCGCATCCTTTTCGGATATCAGTCGGTCGGGGGTGCTGGCCCAGGATTGCAAGTCACTCGGCGAGAATTCCCCACAGTGTCTTACAGTGCGCCACATGGCGTCCCAGGGTGTCATATTTTTCGCCGCAGGCGGGTGGTTAACCACCGGGCGACCTTCCACCATGGTGTGTCCGGCAATCACGCGATATTGACGTCGGCCCTTTTTGCTGGTCCCGCATGATTGCACCAGGCCCACGCGTTGCCAGGACAGGATCATTCCTTGGACGGTGTTGTAGGACAGGTCAAACCTCTGCATCACCGCAAAAATCGTGAAATGTTTGGTGCTTTTCAGGGCGTCCCAAATCTCGGCTCGCCGCTTCAAGAAACGTTGGCCTGTCATGCCAGGTTTTCCCGTGGTTCTGGGGTTTCTCCTGTGTAGAACGGCTCATCACCCCAGTCCGCTTCAGTGACGGTGCTCAAGCCGTTGAGCTGAGCAAAGGCACTGATCCGTTGGAAGTTTATGCACACGCGGCGCGTCGACCCGCGCGACTCTTTGGCCAACCGTTCAACCAGCGTGTCATCCACCAAGATTTCTGGACACCAGAGCGCCCGCAGCATGTCCAAGTCACGCGCGCTGACCGGCTGTGCGGCTTCCCAGCGGAGCATGCGAGAATGGACCCGCTCCCATTGCTTGAGCTTATCCGGCAACAATTCCTCGCCGATCAAGATCACTGGGCAAAGGCTGGCCTCGTAGATGTCACGCACCAGCTCAATCATTCCCGCCTTCACAAGGTAATCGGCCTCGTCGATCAGGAGCGTTCTTGGGGCTCTCATCAGTCGTTCGACTATGCCGCCAACTATGTCAGGGATCGTTCCTTTGGTGCGTGTGCCAAGTTCCTCCGCGATGGTCTCGACCAGTTTTTTCTTGGTCCAGTAGGACCGACACTGCACAAGGCACACATCTGCGGTGAGGTTGGCATAGTTGGCTGCCCAGCTCTTGCCGTAACCCGCCGGGCCGTAGAACGCGGCCATCTGGGGCAGCGCATCGCTTATGTCTTCGACAGCGCTTAACAGCTCCATGAAGCGCGCCACATTTCCCAGCGGCTGAATTTGTCCATCGGCGGTGTCGGTCATCGGATGAATGCCTCCCCATGGGTTTCATGCATGGATTTGAGTGACTTGAATTCTGGGCTCCGTTCGTACTGTTCGAGCCAGTGGCGTTTTTGCGTGGACACAGCCTCGCCACCATCAATCCGAGCGCGAACTTCCAGCGCATCGCGGTAGCGGGCGAGGTTGGCGTCCTCGTCTTTGGGCTTGGGCCGGTGCGCGTCGAGACGTGTGGCCCCTTGTTCGTCCAGCCACTTTGCGTGGGCGGCATCGTCCTGCTTGGTCGGCTGAGGCGTGGGCCGATGTTTCCGCGATGTTTTCGGCAGAGCATAGACCTTCGCCTCTGGCGGCTTTGCAGCGGGCGCAGCGGCTGCGTCGAGGCCCTCGCCCAACTGCGCGGCGGTGTATTTTTTGTGGGCTTTCGCCGCGGCTTTTTCCTTCGCCATCCATGACTGGCGTGTTTTGGAGATCAGCTTGGCTTCATCCAGGTCGAAGAACCCGGCGCGCATCTGACACTCGGCCTCGCCCAGATACCGGCCATCCAGCGCATAGATATGTATACCAGCCCAAAGGTCTGCAGGATCGAACCGGACGGTTACCCGCTGTCCGCGCAAGGTGTGCATCCAGTCTGCCCAATACCGGTTTTTCAGGAACGTGATAGCGCCGTTGTTGCTGTGGCATTTCAGGCCCTCGGCCCCCATCATGCACAGTCGTTTCTGTACGGCGTTCGCCCGTCGGATAGGCGCGGTCGCATAGGCGGTGTCGAACGTCTCAATGAACGACCGCCCGTGGCAGGTGTCGCTGCGCCGTCCCACCCGTGCGTTGTGTTCCTCAATGCCCTCCGCCAGCACCGCCAGGAAGCGCTCCAGCGGCATGGCCCGGTCGCCATAGTTTTCAGGTTTGGCGTCGGGCCGGTTGCCCGTGTAGGCACCGGCAAACCGTGGGTCCTTGGCGACGTTGTCACACAGGTCCCTAAATGCGCGTTCGATGGGCTTTGATTGCCCACTGTATGGGGTGGCCCAGTGGATTTCACAGCCCAGGGCCACAAACAGACCTTGGATATCGTCTTCTTTGACTGTGTAGCGGTTGCGCGACCGCGCTTGGCCAGTGAGATACTTGTTCGAAAACTCCACGCCATTATCCAAGAGCACGTGCTGTGGGATGCCGAACCGTTCGATCATGTCCCCAAACGCCAGCGCCACGGCTGTCTTGTTGGGGGTGAGGTCCAGCCGCCAGCTTAGCAGACGCCCGGAATAGACATCCTGAAACGCCACCATCTGGGGCCGCACGGGCAGCTCCTGACCGGGGTAGTGCACAAACACATCCAGCTTGTGGAAATCCGCATTCACCGCTTCCATGGGGCCGAGCGCGCGCTTGTCCCGTGTCTGGTGTGGGAACATTTGCTTGAGCCGCTCCAGCCCGTACCGCGCATAAATCTGCGACGGTTTTGAAACGTCGTTGTTGAGCCTGCGTCGGGCCGTGGCCTCGGTTGGAACCGAATAGCCCGCGTTCTGCGCGACGCGAACCGCGCGCCTATAGCATGTGGAAAAGCTGGGCCGTTCAAACCGCAGGTAGTCTGATTTGAGACGCGCCATGAACTCCGGGTCCACTTCGGCCAGCCGCTTGTTGCGTGGCGTTGTCCGGTGCCTAGGGGCTAGGGCGGGTAAACGGTCCTCTATCGGCACGTGCCTCACCACTTCCAGCCAAGAAAATATGGTCCGCGCGCTCACATTGTGCGCGTCTGCCACCCGCGCGACCGCTGCGGTGATGGCGATGTTCTGGCCAAGCGCTTCAACCTCTTGGATCACACTGAGCCGCTTATGGGCCTTCGCACGGACGGCGTCGGGCAGCGCGTCAAACGTGACCCAGTCCGATGTCGGTGTGGGCTCCGCTGGCGCTTCCTTGTCTAACTGTTCCAACGCCCGCCGGGCATCTACGGGGAACAGCTCGCGGTGGTATTCCAAACCGCCACCGCGTCCTTTGCGTTTCCGGCAGCGCGCTTTGTCATTTAGCCATTGAGCGCGCTTGGCCATGTCAGCCACCCGACGTTTCGACGTGGGCAGTCCGGGCAGTTGGGCCGCGGCGATTTCTGATGCGCTCCACCACATTTTGGGGCCGTCCTCGTCCATCAGATCATCGGCCCCGCGCTTTGGCGGGCATACGCGATGGCCATGTCATAACCCGTGTGAAACCATGGACATTCGTCGCGCATGAAATCCGGCCCGCCTTCAGCTTTGATCTCTGCGCAGGTTGGCTCAGTCGCTGGAGAACCGAATTGCCGGGCGTAAGCCATGCCTTCTTCAATGGCGGACCAATCGGTCATTCGTCCGCCCCCACGGCATCCATGTATTTCTGGAGTTGCGCGCCGCAGTCCTGGACGAACTTTCGGCGTTCTGGGATACCCGCGCGCGACCAAGCCTCGCGCAGCGCGTTATATTTCCGGTCAAACGAGGAAAGCGCCGCGCCCTGCGGCTTGAGCGCTGCAATCGCTGCGCTGATCTTGGTGGATTGACCGCTGGCGAAGTGTTCGATCACCGGGTTTCGGTCTGCCGGGGGGAGCCCACCCAAGAGCTTTAGGTCGTTGAGGCTAGGCTGCTTTGGAGCTTTGCGCAGATGCCGGATTTCGTCGGCTGTTAGCACTGAGCCCGCTGCAGCCATTCGGCGAACATGACGCTCGGAAAGGCCAAACTTCTCTGCCGTCACGGTAACAAACGATGCAACGGACATCGTGTCCGTTGCATCCCAACGGCCCGCTGCACCGGCTTTTCCTGCGACAGTTTCGGGGTGCATTTTCTCATAGAGCGCCTTGCGCTCAGCGACGAAAATGGCGTTGTCCAGGGGGTTAAGCTCGGCCCCGGCCAAATTGTCGTCAATCTCAATGAGCCGCGCCCAGTCGTCGTTGCATTTCCAAACCCGAACGGGGACCTCGGTCCAATCCAGTTGCCGCGCGGCTTCCAAGCGGTGGGCTCCGGCCAGCAAAATCATCTGCTTGGTATGGTGTTGGCGGACCTGGATGGGGTCCTTCATCACCCCCAGTTCCCTGATGCTGTCAATGAGAGCGAGTGTGCCCGCTTGGCTCACCGGTCGCAGCCGATCCTGCACCTGGATATCTGACACGGGCAGGGATGTGATGCTTTTGATTTCCTGGGCGGTTGTCGTTTTAGGCATTGGGGGTGCCTCCTTGGGTTAGTGCGGTACGGTGAACGGATGGCTGTCCACGTCGATGCCTGCCGTCGAGGCACGGCAGTGTTTGCACATGCGATGGCCGGGTCCCGTGCTTTGGAACTCGGCCCCACAGCAGATGCAGTTTCGTGGTTTCGTTAACGCTTGCTTGTTGAGACGGTCACATTGGGTGCGCGCGCTATCGGGGCCGGTGTGCCAATGGCCCACACGCGTGGAGCCTTTGAAAACACCGTATTTCTTTCGGCCACCCACCTGCGATGATTTCACTTCGTGCATGATCTGCCTTTCATTCGGCGCGGCGGGAATGCCAGGGAGTAGACATCCCCGCCGCGGAACCAGGTCGCGCCCCCCACGGCGCGACCCGATGGTGTTTCGTCAGGTGGTCGCGTCGGTCACGGGCAGGTCTCCCCTGGCCAAAAAGGCCGCGATGTCGTCGCAAATCCCTCGCACGGTCATCTCTGAAAACGTCAGCATGACCTCGCTGGTGGCCGCATCGACCGCCTCAAGACGATCATTCACAGCCGCCTCATCATCTTCTTGAGCGAGGTCCGCGTCGGCCTGCATGGCGGTGCGCATGTGTTCCGAAAACTGTCCCCACAGTTCCGATGGCGTCGTGTGTGCGTCTGGCTTGTCAGTGGTCATGACAAAACTCCTGCTATGATGAAGAGAAGGATGCAGGTGGCGATCAGCGAGACGCCTCCGATCCAGTCGCCCAATGTGGGCACCCAGTCGGGCCACCTGCGGCGGGTGCGGCGGTCATGGTCAGTTGCCATGACGCTGCTCTTGAATGACGGCCAGCCGCGTACCCTCGCGCAGCATGGCAAGGCCAACGTTGGACAACGGGGCCGCAATCTCGGCGTCCTGGTCAGGAACCTTGCGAAACAGGCGACCGACCAAGCCGATGAACTCACCCACGGTCAAATCACCAATGGCCGCTTCAGCTCGTGCGATCCGAGGGTCGGCTTTGCAGGTCACTGGGACGCTCCGATCTGCGCAACTGCGGCTTGGCGCTGCACGAGGCGGCGCATGGTGCCTTCGGATGGGATGGGGGACCAACCGCGTTCGTGGGCGATGGCCGTCATGCGGCGGTAGGCTTCGCTGATGCGATGCCCCCGTCGTACGTTGTCAAGGAAATGCGCCTGCGCCTCAGGGTGGCATTTGGCGATCATGGCCCGTGGGCCAGACCAGCGCGGGGCCAGCGCCGGACCCCAGTCCGACTTCGGGACCATGTAGAGGTTTGAGCGCCAGTTATAGAGCGTGCGCTCGCTGATCTCGTATTCGGCGGCGACCTCTTTTATGGCCGCGCCCACACCACTGCCATCGGCGATGAGCTTGTTGACCTCGCCAATGGCTTCCAACTTGCGATCCGCAATGTCCCGGTGGTCTGGACGCAAGTCTTCGAAGTAGGCGCGCTTGGCTTCAAGTTCCGCCGCGTCTGGTCCAGGCATCGCGTAGCTGCCGTGCTGGCGGAGGGCGGGTAGGACTTCTGACGTGACCCACTTTCGAAAGCGGCGCGCTGACTTGATTTCGCTGGTCACAATAAGCGCATAAAGGCCGCTTTCAGAGATTACAGTGACGTTCGGGTTGCCGGGTCCTGCGCTGTGAATACCGTAAGCCAGATTTACGGTATTAATGTTGACCGACTGCTTTTCGTCGTCATCCAGCCTTTTTAGCGCCATTCGGGAATTGGAGTGATCCAGCGCACGACAGACATCTGCGGCCACGAACCACGGAAAGCCGTCGATCATAATGACCCGGATGGCATAGCTCTCGAAGTCAAAGGGAACGATGCCGCTCATTTGACCAGTGCCTTTCCGAAAGATACGACAACCTCTTTGAAGCTACGGCGCACCTGGGTCTGTGTGTCTGGTTTGGAAGTTTGATGAAATTCATCTGCGAGAAACGGACTTCCGAAACCGTCGAGGACCCAGTTCGCGCTGATGCCATATTGGCGCATCAAACCCTGGAGATAACGCCGGGATGGTTCACCTCGACCACTTTCATATTTTTGCACAAGACCTTGACTGACGCCCAACTCGACCCCAACCGCAGCTTGCGTAACTGCCAGTACGTCTGTCCTGAGATATCTCAGACGCCCAGCTATGCCTGGGTCCATCCCGTCTTCTGTCGCCGTGCCTTCTCCGGTGAGCACCCAATCCGCACTCAATCCAAAATGTTTCGAGAGCTTTGTGAGTATTTCTCTCGATGGTTCGCTGCGGCCTGCTTCAATGTCGCCAATATATCCTTGGCTTACCCCAATGATTTGACCAACATTTCGTTGGCTTCTATGGACGCTTTTGCGCCATTTCTTGATCCGCTCGCCCGCACCGCTCATTGCTGAACCTCACGGTCCCAGCGTTCTGCGATGGCTTTGATGAGCAGATCGCGCCCTGCGGCTTCAATCATTTTGGCGCGCATTTCTTCGGCCTTGGGCCCGTTGCGCGCGCCAGTGGCGATCTGGCGAATGCTGTCCTGTGACAGGCCATTCTTCAAAGCCCACCCAGTCAGTGTCTCGCCATGTGTCAGCATGCAGCCACGCCAAGCGTCCAGGAAGAGTGCGCCGGGCTGGAGTAGAAGTCTCTCGTCGTGCATAAGGTATTCCTGACCTGCTTTGCTCCATAAAATAAAGCATGCTTTATATTTTGGAGCACGTCAAGAGGATTTTGTATGGCTTCCGAAGAAGCACAGCGAATAAAGATGTTTCGTGAGAGCCTTGGCCTTACGCAGCGCGAGTTTGCGAAAGAGATCGGCTCTAGTCCTGGGACTGTGGGAAACAATGAGGCTGGAGATAAGCCACCAGCCAATCCTTTTGTGCAAAAAATCGTTGCAAAGTATGGCCTTAGCACAGACTGGCTGCGTACGGGAAAGGGGTCACCAAGCCTTAAGGAACCCTTGGATCAACAGGTTAAAGACAGGGTTGAGGAGGCGAGACGGGGTTTCGAAGAAAGCCTGCCACCCGAGGCGCGCTTCGCCATGCAAATGAGCCAGGCGATCCAATCCTTGGTCCCGACAGATGGCATCGAACGCTATAAAACCGTCGAAAAAGTGCCATCATTCGATGATCAGGACAACATGGCGGCGATCTACGAGTATCCCGGTCTGGATATTGATGACCCAGACGCGCGGCGGTTGTGGATCGATCAACTTGCGCTGTCGCGCTATTGGTTGGTGAAGTTCAACGTCACGGGGCCTGCACTGTTGCCCGTGGCCGATGACGATATGCTGCCCACGATGTCCAAGGGCGATGTGGTGATTTTCGACACCACCGACACCGGTCTGGGTAACGATAGCAAGCCGCGTGTCGTGCGGTTCGGGGGCAGGGTTTTGATCCGCCGATTGAAGCTCACTAGCGGCTGGGTTATCATGCGAGGGGACAATCCAAACACCATGACCAACGAGATTGCTATGTCCGATGGTGCAGGTGTCGGCCTAGAAATTCTCGGGCGCGTGGCGGCAGTCATAAAGGGTGTTTGAAGACCCCATTTACTCAAGTTATCAATGTAAGGATCAACAATGAAACTATTTTCGCTGGCTCTTATCCTCATGGCCACGAGCGCCACTGCGCAGATGGCAGAATTGGAAAACATGCAGCGCGCCATGGAACTTGGGCAAATCATTGCGTCTGAAAAACCCTGTGGGCTGACGTTTGATCAATCCGCTATCAGCGCGTGGATTGACACGAACGTCCCAGCCGATGACATGGGGTTCACAAGCAACCTTCAGATGGGGTCAATGTCGATGGAGATGGAGTTGACATCCATGTCTGACAGCCTCAAGACAGCCCATTGTCGAGCCATCGAACGGACTGCAAGGCACTTTGGATTTATCACCGAGTGACCACTATAAGGGCCTTTATGACAAACCGAAGTTCGCTACCAACAACTCCTTCGCACGGGTGGTCGATCCTTTCGACACGCTGTAGGTAACCTCGGTTTCCTTGATCTCAAAGCCAGCACAGAGCCTATTCGATGTCTCGCACGCGTTGATACTGAGCAGGAAGCGCCCGTCCACCTTTCTCAGTTGATCCACCAACTCTTCAAATTGTTCCGGTGAGAACAGGTCCCGTCCATAGTCGTTTTCTGATCCTATGTATGGAGGGTCCAGGTAAAACAGGGTAGCGGGCCTGTCGTATCGCCTCAGGACCTCTGAACAGTCTAAGCATTCGATCACCACACTATCGAGGCGTTCGTGTGCGGCCTGTAACAGCGGTTCTAATTTCGACAAAGAAAATCTGGCTGGTCGGTCTGTGGCCACACCAAACACTCCGCCAGGCTGGCCGCCGAACGACAGGCGTTGTAGATACAAAAATCGCACGGCCCGTTCCAAGTCGGTAAGTGTCGAGGGGTCTGTGGCACGTAGCCTTTCGAAGTCCCTTCGCGACGCTATTTGGAAGCGCATTACATCCAACAATTGTGGATAGTGTCGCTGCAAAATCCGAAACAGATTTGCGATCTCTCCGTTTAGATCGTTGATCACCTCTGCCTTCGGACGATGCGCCCGACGAAGGAAGACACCGCCCATGCCTACGAACGGCTCGACATATGTGGTGTGTGGCTGTCCTTCCAAAATCGGAATGATCAGTTTGCTGAGGATGCGTTTGCCACCTACCCACGGCGCTACCGGCAACGCTGGTTCTACACGTTCCATTCACTGTTGCTCGCTTATCCATTGCCGTCCCCGATGCGGGGAACGGGCGATCTATTCGAACACTAGGTCGGCGCGGTATTCACTACTGGCCGCGTGAATGGACTGTTGGCGCAGTCCGTTCCCCGGCTGGGGAATAGGCCCAACCTGCGAGTGGCTTATGCCCGTCGCTAGACTGAAAGGATGCAGTCCCGCCCAAAATAGCGTCCCAGTTCAATCGAGACCGTCCCACATTGGGCGGACTGTTAAAGCTCTGATTTTCCGAATCTAATGTGCTTTCTGGGACGCTTTCCTGAAACTGGGACGTCAGCGTCTCACTTCCCAGGATCAAAACGCCCGCATTGAGAGCACATCTTCGGCGCGTAACACGCATTTAAGCCAGCGTTAAAAGGCATTTTACGCAAAGTTGTACTCACACATGCAATCGGCTTGATTGTTTCTTCGAGGATACAATTATCCAGGATTGCGCGGACCACTGAAATTCAACGCATACTGCCCACCACTGACCGCATCACTCCGCTAAGTCACTGTAACCGCGACGCCCATCCAGGTTTGTCCGGCATCATCCCCACTCATCCGGTTACTGCAGGACTGTGTGTAAAACTACAGTTGCAACGATATCTGCAGTGTTTTGCAAGGATATCTGCAGCAACGCAGTTTTGCGGTTTTTAACCCCGCGGGTGGCAGGGACCGTGTTAAGCATCCCTACGAAGTTGAGCCTCGCCACTCTCGGGACAGCGCTGCGCAATACCTTGCCAGCCAGCAGCTCATGTCGGCCTTTGATCTGCCTATCAATCGAGATTGGCCATTGTCGCTCAGACCAATGGCGCACCATGGCTCATAACCTTGTCTAAAGCGCAAAATTGGAGGCCGTTCGATGCGATTTTAGGTGATTGGCGCCTACTATCAACGTGTTAGTGTGCTGACACTGCCCCGCTAATTCCAGAAGAATACGCCAAAAGTTGCATTTTCGCTGTCTCTCTTGGCCCGGCCCTAATCTCCAACGGACAAAGCTGCTCGGATGAAGTCGTTTTGGTTGTCCAACAACTTTGGCAAGGGCACGTCCTCGATGCCGTGGCGAAAGGCTGTGCTTTCGATGATATCCAATATCAGCTGCGCGGACTCCGAAGGGCTGACGATGCTCCGCATACTGCCCTGCTGGACACCGTTTTCCAAAACCCGAGTGAGCGCATCGATCAAGGCTGTGCGGCTTTCGGTGAAAAGGTCTGCGATGGCCGGTTCTCGGATTGCCTCCAGTGTGATTTCGAGCACGAGGATCACGGTCTCGGGCGCCGAGAGATGCCGCGTGTAGGCTGGTACGAACGCGTCAAGCACATCGAAAGCCGGGGCGTCCTTTTGGAGTATCGCCAAGAACGGTTCCAACTCCGCGCGCTCGATCCGTGCGATCTCGGCCAGCACCGCCGTCTTCCCCGCGAAATAATTGTAGAGGTTTCCGAGGCTTATCCCAGCTTTCCGAGCGATGTCGCGCACGCCGGTTTGGTGATAGCCGTTCTCTATGAAGCATGTGACGGCAGCTTCTAGAATGACATTTTTGCGTTGCGCAGCAGCCTGTTGGCGCTTTGTGGGTTCATTTTTTGACATCTTGCTCACGATAAATATTGAACGACTGTTCGTTCATTGTTAGTTGAAGCGTCGCCGAAAAACAACCACCCGGCAAGATCCAGTTACCGTAGGAGACCGCCCATGTCAGTTGTACCCACACCCGATGCGGAGGAGCCGCCAAAACGCCGCTGGTTGTGGTTCATCTTGGCGATGGTCGCGCTACTTGGAGTTTTGACCTTTGTCTGGGAGGCCGAAGACACCGCAGATGTCACCGACCGCGTGTCCCCAGCCCCAGCACCTGTCGTGTCCGTCATTGCCGTGGATCGTGCCGTAGCAAAGGCGTCCATTTCCGTTTTTGCGGAACTCAAACCCCGGTGGGACGCCCAGATACGCGCCGCGGTGTCCGGCCGAATTGTCGAGGTCCATGATGCAGCGCTTGCCGGGACACGGGTCACGGAAGGAACGCCGCTCTTTTCCATACAGAGCACACAGTTTGAAACGGCCGTCGCGGAGGCAGAGGTTGCCTTGGAACAGGCGCGCCTCACACACCTGCAGGCTCGTAACCAGGTCTCAATTGCCGAACGCCAGTTCGCGCGGGACGCATCGGACCCCCCAAACGATTTAGCATTAAAGCTTCCCCAATTGCGCATCGCGGAGCGGGGCCTCGACGCCGCCCAAAAGCAGTTGGCGGCTGCACGTAGGCAACTGGACGATACGCAAGTCTCGGCCCCCTTTTCAGGTTTTGTCACCGAGCGTCTGGCCAGTCTTGGCCAGACGGTCACAGCGGGGGAGGCTCTGTTGCACCTGTCCGACGATCAGCACTTTGAGCTGGTCGCCAATTTGAGTCAGGCGGAATGGTCGATGCTCGACCACCCCATCGAAGGCAAACAGGCGCCATTGTTCAACCGCACAGGGGACGCCCTGGGATTTGCGCGGGTCCGCAAGGGCGGCGGATTTCTCAACCCCGACACCCAGCAAATGCGGGTTTTTCTAGATGTATCGGTCGCGGACGCCGCTGTCCTGTCCGGTGACTTTATTCAGATCGAGTTTGACGGGCGGATGTTGGAGAACACGCTCACCGTGCCTGGTGAAGCGCTCACGCGGAGCGGGCACATGTGGTTTGTCGATGACCGTACCACACTGGTGCGTCACGCACCTGAGATCCTCTTTCGCGACGGCGGAACCCTCACGATCGCTGCCCCCGACGGCCCCGGACCCTGGCATGTGGCCAAGACCCCGCTGGCGTCATTCCTGCCCGGGCAAAAGGTGACCCCGCGCTTGGTGGAGGGCTAGATCATGCACACACTGACATCATGGTTCATCCGAAACCCGGTCGCCGCCAACCTCCTGATGGTGCTCATTCTTTTCCTCGGAGCACAGACACTCTTTTCCATGCGCATCGAGGGGTTTCCGCGAGTTCCACCTGAAACCGTTGAAATCACCATCGAATTTCCAGGGGCCACCGCAGAGCAGGTGGATGAGTTGGTCACACAGAAGGTCGAGCAATCACTGGAAGGGCTCGAAGGTGTACGCAGCATCACCTCACAGTCTGTGAATGGGTTTTCCACGGTGTCTGTGCGGCGAACGGGTGGCGAGGATTTGCAGGATGTGCTCGACCGCGTGCGCATCCGCATCGACGGCTTGACCGACCTGCCCACACGCGCGCGGCAGCCTGTCATCACAGCGTCCAGCTTTGACTTCCCAGCGCTCTATGTGAACCTCTATGGCCAAACTGATCCGGCCACTTTGCGGACTCTGGGTCAGCGATTGCGCGAAGACCTGCTGTCCCAGCCCGAGTTGTCCCGACTGAACATTTGGGGCCTCATTCCCCGAGAACTGCGGATCG
>JBCDFD010000033.1:0-18799 GCA_039178645.1 Pseudomonadota bacterium
CGCGATTTTGGGGTTTTGCTCAGGCTCACCAGCAAGATGATCTTTGCAGTGGACGCTGCAGGTGCGCGCATTAGGGTCTGCCTCGGGTGTTACGGAGGGAGCCATGGCCGAAGTCGCTAAAGCGAAACCCAAACGCAAACCTCGATCGCGGACCCAGCCCGCAGCGTCGGCGCCGTCGGCAACGCCCATGTCACCGCAGGCGCCCTATGGCGTGATCTGCGAGGCTTTTCGGCGGTTTGAGGCTCAGGAACCGGAACCCAAGGGTGAGTTGGAGCATGTGAACGCCTACACCTTGGTTGTGGCCGTTGCCCTGTCCGCCCAGGCCACCGATGTGGGGGTGAACAAAGCAACGCGCGAATTGTTCAAGATCGCCGACACACCAGAGAAGATGCTGGCCTTGGGCGAAGCCACTGTGATTGAGCATATCAAGACCATCGGGCTCTATCGCAACAAGGCCAAGAATGTCATGAAGCTCAGCCAGATCCTGGTGGATGACTATGGCGGGAAAGTGCCCTCGTCCCGTGCTGCCTTACAGTCTTTGCCAGGTGTGGGGCGCAAGACCGCGAACGTGGTGCTCAACATGTGGTGGAAACATCCGGCCCAAGCTGTGGACACGCACATATTCCGCGTGGGCAACCGCACCGGCTTCTGTCCTGGCCGCGACGTTGATGCGGTGGAGCGGGCCATTGAAGACCACGTGCCCGCAGAGTACCAGCAGCACGCCCACCACTGGCTCATTCTCCATGGCCGGTACATTTGCAAAGCGCGCAAGCCGGACTGCAATCGCTGCATCATCCGCGATCTTTGCGCGTTCAAAGACAAGGTCGAGGAGACCGAAACGTGACCAAACGCTACGCCGTTGCTGGAATTGGCAATGCCATCGTTGATGTGCTGTCCCAAGCCGAAGACCATTTTCTGGACCTGATGGGAATCGAAAAGGGCATCATGCAATTGGTGGAGCGGGAGCGGGCCGAAGTGCTCTATGCCGCCATGGAGGGCCGGACCGAAGCGCCTGGGGGATCGGTGGCCAACACGCTGGCGGGTATCGGGGAACTGGGGCTGAGCACCGCGTTCATGGGACGGGTGCGCGATGATGCACTAGGCAAGTTTTACAGCGATGCGATGGAGCAGGGCGGCACGCGGTTTGCGCCTGCTCCGGCACCTGCGGATGCGCCAACGTCGCGGTCGATGATCTTTGTGTCCCCCGATGGGGAGCGATCCATGAACACCTATTTGGGCGTGTCTGCCGAAGTGGGACCGGAACATGTGCCCCAGGACGTGGCCGGGCAGTGCGATCTGCTATTTTTGGAAGGCTATCTGTTTGACAAGGATCCCGGCAAAGCCGCCTTCATCAAGGCGGCGGAGCTATGCCGAGCGGGTGGCGGCAAGGCGGGCATTTCGCTCAGCGATCCATTTTGCGTCGACCGGCACCGCAAGGATTTCAAGAAACTGGTGGCCGAGCAGATGGATTTTGTCATTGGCAACAACCACGAATGGACCTCGCTCTATGAGGTCGAGGACCTGGACCAAGCGCTGCGCCACGCCAGTGTGGATTGCGATCTGGTGGTCTGCACGTGTTCCGGTGATCCGGTGATCATCCTGCAAGGGGATACGCGGGTTGAAGTGC
Source organism: Pseudomonadota bacterium (assembly GCA_039178645.1). Lineage (GTDB taxonomy): Bacteria > Pseudomonadota > Alphaproteobacteria > Rhodobacterales > Rhodobacteraceae > Mangrovicoccus. The sequence continues at coordinate 1,628 of JBCDFD010000033.1, forward strand.
CTGTGACACCGGTTACCCCTGTGGATGCAACCGGCGCAGGCGATCAGTTCGCGGCCGGGTTTCTTTACGGTCTGGCCTCTGGGCGCGACTTGGAAACCTGTGGGCGTATGGGTGTGATTGCGGCGGCGGAGGTTATTGGCCACATGGGCGCGCGGCCCCAGACCAACGTGGCCGAAGCCTTTGCCAAGGCGGGTCTCACCGCCTGATCAGTTTTCTGTCTAGCGCTTCCGTTGACCTCACTGAGACCGGGCACGGTTGCGCTTCGCGACCGGCTTTGGCCTCAAGCGACGCTTGTGATTTTGGAAAACACCCGCCGCGCTTCCCGTGTGGTGGGATTGCGCGCCATCCAGACGGCGGGGCCGACCTCGGCCAGTCGCCCGTTCTGCAAACAGGCCACACGGTCACAAATCCGCAGCATCTGGTGGGCGTCATCGCTGGCCAGGACAACGGGCATCTTCAGCCGCAGCGCCAGCAGGGTCTCTTCGACGGTGCGCATGGCTTTGGCATCCGGGGGCGGCGTTCTGAGATCCACCAGCAGCACATCGGGCTGCGAGGCTATGGCCCGCGCCAAGTCCAATTGCAGCCGCTGGCCGGGCGTGAGCTCCAATGCGGACACATCTTCGGGCGCACCGGGCAAGTCTTCCAACAGCTGAACCATATCGAGGCATGCTTTCACGTGCTCAGACAAGGCCAGAGTGCCGCCGGTTTTCATGTGTTCGGGTATCCGCGACAGACACACGTCATGGACACTGCCCGCGAAACCGCTGGTGCGATCGCCCACCCAGGCAAACCGATTGCGATATTCGTCGTTGCGCCAGTGGTTGCGGATCACGCTGCGCCCGCGCATGAGGATTTGTCCAACCACGCGCAGGCGGCTGTGGGTGTCCATGGGGCGGCATAGGCAGTGCATCAAGGTGGTGCGACCCGACTTCGGCGCACCGGCGAGACCAAGGATTTCCTGGGGCATCAATTCGATGGACACTTGGTCCAGCGCTTGCACGCCGCCGTACCATGCCGACAGTTGCAACACTTCCATGAACGGAGGCCGCCGCATGGGGCTGGTCAAATTTCCGGTCGATAGATGTGTTACGGTTTCGGTCATCATGTGCCCCGGGGCTTGAGTTCTCTCAGGTCGGTAGTTCCCTGCCTGAAATCAGTATGTCCTTCTGACCTTGATCCAGATCAAATTGGGAATGTGGCATGTTTTGCAGTGGATTGGGCTGTTAGCGGAAACAATTTCAGACAGCAAGGCTGTCCTAATTGCTGCGACGCAAATAAGCCCAGAAAAATCATATGCTTCTCCATGCTTGGGTTTTGGGCAGCGAGGTGAAGTCTTGACCAGATCCGCCACATGCGACTTTGGTCACATGTGACCCGAATTGGGCGATTTCGCCCATGAGCCAGATCAAATCCGCATGGTTTTCAGGCAGTGCATTGGGTCGCAGGGCGCATGCACCTTGATTGATCAGAGCCTCAGCAGCCTATTGCGACAGAACGCGGTGCACCTTGTCCAGATCAATGTCGTGGATCGGTTCGCTGTGGTTGGGGTCGGCAGGATCGTAGCCAAAGAGGTCGAAATCCCGCCGGTAGACCTCCCACACCATGTGGCGCGTCAGGTCGTCGAAATAGTCACCCACCGGATGCGCCCGCTTGGGTCCGTGGTCCGCGCTTTCATTGAAACGGGGCATCGCCGACAGGTCGACCAAGTGGTTCGGTTCAATCCGCCCTAGGATGTCTGCCATTCCGTCCTGAAACGTCTCCGCCGCGAAAATGTGCTGGTAGGTACCGCCATGGGCGATCAGTGTGCCCACATGCCCCGCTTGGGCCGACCAATGGATGTCGGGTTCCATGGGCTTGCGAAACCGAATGGTGTCACGGGCAAACAGCATGAATCGGCGAAAGCTGGTGATTTGGTCAAACTCGCCCTCAACCTCCACGCCGTACTGCTGCATGATCATGGGCACGAGGTTGCCTCGGTACCGCCGTCCATTGCGCTGCAAACCACAGATCTTGTCCAGGAAGGCCGACACCACCCGCGCGTAGGGGTTGCGCACGCAGGTGAACACCGGCGTGCTGTCGTCCCAAACTGCGTCTTCGATCTTGGGTCGGCTGTCCGCCATGCTCCATTTGTGCAGGCCTTGGTCCGCGTCGTGGATGTCACCGTCGTAGAACCGGCCATGGTCGGAGTAGTACAGGATTTGACCAATAGTCGAGCAGGCCGCCTTGGGCACGACGCGATAGGCCACGCTGCCGCTTTCGGTCATCCAAACCCCAGGAAATCCCATGTGTGCCCGTCTCTGCTTCGTCCTTTGTCAACGCTTTTGCGCCCATAGGGTGAAGAAAGTCTAAGCCGCCGGAGAAACCGCCCTGGTTCGGATCGCCTATTTGCTATTGGTCCACAAAGACGCCGCCGCGATTGTGAGGCAGGCGCGGCTGTTGGCATCCCAAGGGGATGCGGTGGTGGTCCATGTGGATGGCGGGGCCAGCGCGGACACGTGGCTTGGTGTGGTCGAAGGTTTGGCGGGCGTTCCAGGCGTTCACCTGCTCCGAAACCGGGTGCGCTGCGGTTGGGGGCATTGGTCGCTGGTCGATGCCAGCCTGCGCCTTGCACGGGCGGGCCTAGCGGTGTTTCCCGATGCCACACACTTCTATTTGGTATCCGGCGATTGTGTGCCCACCAAGTCGGCCCGGACCATCCGACGGGAGTTGCACGAGGATGGGCGGGACCGGATCGAGGCGGTGGATTTCTTCACCTCTGGCTGGATCAAAACCGGCCTCTGCGAAGACCGCGTAAGTTACCGCCATTGGTTCAACGAACGGGTGCAGCGGTGGTTGTTCTACGGCAGCCTGGCTGTGCAGCGGTGGCTTGGGGTGACGCGCAAGGTGCCCAAAGGCTTGCGCCTTCGCATCGGGTCGCAATGGTGGTGCCTGCGCCGGTCTACCCTGCAAGCGGTCGTCGATCTGGCCTGCCGCCACCCCAAATGGATGCGGTTTTTCCGAACCACTTGGATCCCGGACGAAAGCTTCTTTCAAACCATGGTGGGGCAGGTTGTGCCCGAGGCCGAGTTGACCCAAGCCCCGCCAACCTTCCTGATGTTCTCAGACTACGGCCTGCCCATCTGTTTTCACGATGACCACGCGGACGGTCTATGGAGCCAGCCGGGGTTCTTTGCCCGCAAACTGGCCGGTGGTGCCCAAGGACTGCGGTCGCAGAGTGAAGATGTGTTCAAAGGACCCGACCGCACCGCACCGCCACCGGAGAATTGCTTCGCCAAAACCCTACGCTGGACTGCGTCGCGCGGGCGCGTGGGGCGCAGTACGCCGCCACCGCCCTGGAGCCGCCCGGCCCCACGCATCACGGCGATCATCTGCAAACGCTGGGACTTGGCACGGCAGGTGGAAAGTGAAGCCTCTCGTCTGACCGGGGCCGCCGCCCTGGGCCATGTGTTCGACACTCTGTCCGATGGTGACCCCGACCTTGGGGGCTACGGTTACACGCTGGACTGGCGGCGAGAGGCTCCGCTTCGCTATCTGTGTCGCGCTGTTGAAGCGGCCGGAAAATCTGCTGTGAGCGTTTGTCTGGACCCCTGCCGCCTAGACGTCGTGCGCGCACTGCAAGATGTCGCCGACGCCCACGTGCTCTGGCTCGACATCGCCTTGGACCACAATTTCGCCGCGGCCCATGCCGACCGTCTGGGTCTACGCGGGGCCATGCGCGACGGTGTGGCGCTCGAACTGGAACATGAACGCCACGATCTGGCGCGCTTGCCGCCGGGCAGTCTCGCCCGCGTCAGTGACCAAGACCCGACGCCGCGCATCACCCACCAACTGGCCAGCGCGCTTGACATTGACCATGGCCTTGCGGGACAGCTTGCCGCGCAGATCCAGCGGAACGGACCATGACCCATGCCCTTCACCTATGACGACCAGAACATTTTCGCCAAAATCCTGCGCGGGGAGATCCCCAACGACACGGTGATGGAAACCGAACACACGCTGGTGTTCCGCGATATCCGTCCGCAAGCGCCCCAACATGTGCTGGTCATCCCAAAAGGTGCCTATGAAACCTACGACCATTTCGCTCTGGAAGCCTCCGACGCCGAGATCGTCGATTTCACCCGCGTGGTGGGCAAGGTCGCGGCGGAGCTGGGCGTGCAACCGTCCGAAGGCGCGGGCGGGTTCCGGCTGATTTCCAACGCCGGTGAAGACCCCATCCAAGAAGTGCCACACATGCATGTGCATTTGGTGGCGGGCCGTGCGCTGGGACCGATCCTGCCAAAGATGGGCTGAGGCGCCGTTTCTGCGCCCTTCAGTGAAAGGAACTGCGCCATGATCCGTTCAGCCACCCCAGTGGTACGAACCGGCGACTACCCCGCATCCCGTGCCTTCTATACCGACATCCTTGGCTTCACTTGCCAAGAAGAGGCGGGCGAGCCTGCGAAGTTTGGGATTTTCAAACGCGACGGCGCAGTGATCTTCGTCAATGGTCACAACGGCGCGGACGCGCCCCACGACAATTGGCGCGCCTATTTCCATGTGGATGATATCGAGGCGCTTTCCCAGGAAATCCGCGACGCCGGAGGTGCCCTATCAAAAGACCTCTGGACCACCGTCTACGATATGCGGGAATTTGAGGTCACCGATCCCGACGGAAACATCCTCTGCTTTGGCGCGGATGCTTAAAAGCAGTTGCCGCAATGCTCAGACTGCTGACCGGATGGCTTGGGTCGCAGTGTCTTGGCCGCCGTTTTCAATATGCAGCGTCTGGGTTGGGAAGGCGAATTGTACGCCCATGTCTTCGGCCAAACGGATGATGTCGAGGATCAGCGCCTCTTGGGCCCTCAATTGCGCTTCGTAGCTGTAAACCTTGAAGTAGCCCCATAGCTCGATGTCGATGGAAAATGCGTTGAGTTCTTTGACCCCCACAGTGATGGCATCCACGTCGGCGCGGGGTTGGTCCTTGTAGACGTCTATCAGCTTCTTGCTGAATGCCTCCAGCTTGTCGGCGGGGGTGTCGTAGGTCAGCGCGATGGTCAGCAAAACCTTCCGTTTGCGGCGGATGCCCCAGTTGGCAATGGTTGTGTCCGAAAGCTGTGAGTTGGGCACCACCAGTTGCGCGTCGTCAAACGTGCGCAAACGGGTGGAACGTAGCCCCACATTGTCGATGGTGGCCATCTGACCGCTCACCTCCACCAGGTCGCCGCGCTTGAACGGACGGTCGGCCAGCAAGATCGCGCCGCCCAGCAAGTTCGACACCGTATCCCGCGCGGCGAAGGCCACGGCCACGCCACCAATGCCCAAGCCGGTGAGCACGCCTTCGTAGGGCAGGCCCGCCAAGTCCGCGCAGGCGATGATCGCGCCCACCACAACCAAAAGTTTGACCAGCCCGGTGGCAAGCGAGGCCACGATTTCATCGGTGAAGCCTTTGGTGTTCGAGGCGGCCTCCAACACCCGTTGTCCCAAGAGGTCTATGATCACGTAGAGCAGCATCGCCACCGAGATGATCACCAGAACCCCGGCGGTTTCGACGATGCCATGGAGCCCCGCTTGGGTGATGCCCAAGTGCTGAACGATCCAGGCCAGCCCCAGAGCGAAAAGCACCATGCCCAACGGTCGTGACAGGCGGTAGATCACCGATCCTGGGGTGGAGCGAAGCCTAGCCAAAGGCACCACAAACAGCCCCGCCAATGCCGACAGCGCGACGCCTGAGGCGAGGCCGATCCATTGCCATTCTTCCAGCGGGCCCCAACGGTCAGACAGTCCCGGCGCGACCTGCAAGACGTTGGCGCGGGTGCCGAAGAAACTGGACAGCGGCGGCGGGGCCGACAGGCCGTCGGCGAACGGCATCCACTCCATGGCGTCATAGAGTTCGGGCAGTTTGTCCAAGGACTCTGCGGTGAACAGCCAGCGGGTTTCGGTGACCGGTGTCCCATCAGTGGTGGTTCCGGTTTCCACCTGCACGGGCGCGATGCTGATATTGCCCACAGGATGCCGGTAAAAATCATAGGGCAGGGTGCGGTCGGGATCGTCGGGGATTTCTTGCCAAACGACATACCCTGCACGGTCAATCACTTGCCGTAAATAATCCGCCAGGATCGTTCCCTCAAACCCTCGCAGCCGGGGAGGAAACTCGCTGAGGTCCATGGTGTCGAGCGCCATTTCACGGCCACCGGCGTCCCACGCCTGCACGCCGAGAATGAAATTTCGCAGGGTGGTCCGGGGGGATTGGCTGCGATGGGCGTCCCACTCGCTGAGGGTCTCGTACCCGAGGTTGTCCAAAAACCGGTCGCGGATGGCCTCTAGCTCTTCTTGCCTAGGCACCAAAAGGACCCAAGACCTGGTGTCGGTTTGACGAAAGGTCAGGGTGACCTTTTCCGTGGCTCCGGCGGGACCAATGTCGTACTCGGCGGTGTCGCCACCTTCCACCGTGGGACCCAGCGGAGCATCCATCACGCGGAACGTGCTTTTGTCCAGGATCGTCCACATGCCCACCCGGCGGCGGGACCGGTCGGTGCTGTTGATCGATCCACCTTCATACTCAAGGATGGGGCCAATGAACCGAAACTGACCGGCGTCGCCATGGTAGACCGCGTCATTGGCGGCGGTGAGGAACGTCATGAGCGCTTCGCGCGGCGTCGAGGCACCGTGGAAGCTTTGTACGCGTTGACCGCTGTCGTCGCGGAAGCCGTTCCAGTATTCGCCGTTCCCGAACCTGCCTGAGAAGGTCTGTCCGTCTGGGCTCAGAGCAAAGACGAAACTGCCGGTCTCGTCTTCCTCGCTCCAAGTGCCGCGCAAAAGCTGGCCTTCGACTGTGCCCTGAATGGTGCCACTGTTGGGCTCATACCGTCCGATGACGGTGTTTTGGGTCTGGGTTAGGGTCAGTTCCGCTTGGCCTGTGCGCCAATAGCTTTCCCAGGTGCCGGACCAAGGGTCGTCCGCTTGGGCCGCCAGAGCGGTGATGATCCACAGCAGGCACGCCCACAGCACAGGGATCACGCGCTGGATCATGCGGTTTCAGGGGCGTCGTGAGTGTGTGTCAGGGCCAAAAACACATCCTCAAGGTCGGGTTCCTCTATGGCCATATCAGATAGGCCAATGCCTGCGCCACGCAAAGCGTCCAAAATCGCATCCGGCGTGGTTCGGCTGCGCCCATAGGTGAAGGCCAGTGTGCCATTGGGGCGCGTCTCGACGGTGACGTTCGGTATGTCTGGCAGGTCGTTGGGCGTGGCACTGGGCGTGACCACTAAGGTTTTGCCATCAAGGCGTTGCAGCAAACGGTCGGTGCGATCCTGCACGATCAACCGGCCCTGGTCGATGATCGCGATCTCATCGCACATCTCTTGGGCCTCTTCGAGGTAGTGGGTCGTCAGGATGATTGTTATCCCGTCCTCATTGAGTTTGCGGACATTGCGCCACAACATCTGTCGCAACTCGATGTCCACCCCTGCTGTGGGTTCGTCCAGCACCAACACATGGGGTGCGTGTACCAGTGCCTTGCCCAAGAGCAGCCGCCGCCGCATACCCCCAGACAGCGTTCGCGCATAGGCGTCGGCTTTGTCCGATAGGCCCACAAGTTCCAGGATCTCCGCCGTTTTTCGTTCAGCGCGCGGCACGCCGTAGAGCCCCGCTTGCATGTCCAGCGCCCCGGCGGGGGTGAAAAAGGGGTCCAGGTTCAACTCCTGCGGCATCACCCCGATGGAGGCCCGCGCTTGCCGCGGGTTCACGTCCTGATCGAACCCCCAGATCCGCACGTGGCCTTCGGATTTGCGCACCAGCCCCGCCATGATGTTGATCAGGGTGGATTTGCCCGCCCCGTTGGGACCCAGCAAGCCAAAGATTGCGCCTTGGCGCACCGTGAGGTCGATGCCGTGCAACGCGGTCTTGGCCTCCTGACCTTTGCGCGCCGCATAGGTCTTGCGCAGACCTGTGATCTCGATGGCGTTTGTTGACATGGTTTGGGCCTCCCTCGGGGGACCAAAACTTGCCGCGCAGGCTCGGTTCCCTTACCTGTGCCATATGTGCAAGCGAGTGCACTCACAAGAGGACCAGACCCATGGGCATCACCCCGCGCGACTATGAGATTGTGACAGCATCCCGAGTGGCCTGCGACGGCGGCGAAGGGGCCTTGGGCCATCCGCGGGTCTACCTCACGGTGGATCCGAAGAAAGGCTATGTGATCTGCCCCTATTGCGACAAACTATTCGTGGCAGCGGACCGGGCGGACGAAGTGCTGGCGGCCTTTGGTCTGAAACCTGAGGCGGCCACCTGATCCGCGCGCCCGGCCATGAGACTGCCCGCGAAATTCGCTCCGTTTCTGTTCGGCCTGCTCCTGAGCGGGTTCATGTCGTTCTTGGTCAGCGGGGTGGCCACGGTCAAAGCTTTGGGATTTGCGCCTGAGCTGTTTTCGGCCTGGATGAACGCCTGGGCGTTCAGTTGGGTGGTGGCATTTCCGGTGGTGCTGGTGGTGGCCCCGCTCGTGCGGCGTCTTGTGGCGCGGATAACCGAATAGGTCAGCGGGTGATGTGGGCCTCACGTGGACCGGTCAGCCAAGAACAACGCTAGTTGCCGAACACGACCGTCAAAGCAACCACCAGCATCAACGACATGATCGGGCCCCAGAGTATTCTCTCCGGCCGGGATGGGGTGATCCAGTTCAGTACCGCACTCATTCCCTGGACCGCCAGTGCGGGCCAGACTGTCCATATGGGCCAGTTGGGCCATAGACCGGCGGCAGATAGGATGGCGCAAGCCATGCCGAGCAGCAGGAAGATCGACACGCCAGCAATGATCCGCCCAGAGAGCGGCAGGCTGCAAGTGTGCTGTCCCCCTTGATTGATCTTGCCCCAAGGCGCGCCCGCGATGAGCGCAACTTGAAACCCAACGATACAAAGGCATCCAAACAGATAGAGTAGGGCTAGATAGTCAAAGATAATCATAGTCTTATGAGTGCCTCTGTTCTCCTTGCATTGTCGCGCTGAAATCGCCTGGGCTCAATGCAATTGACCTCAACTTGGTACAGAAGACACCGCCTTGGATCCCGCGTAGCGCGCCTCCTCCCGGGCCAGCTATTCCTGACGTGCCTGATCCCACGGCCGGTGTTAACCTTGGGGTAATCATCAATGGGAGGACAGACGATGACCACACAAGTGACCTTTGATCAGATCATGGCCGCCGCCAAGCGGATGGAACGGGTGTATGAAAACCCAGACCACGAAAAGGTGGTCGAGCGGATCGAGAACAGAGGCGTGCAGGCCTATTTCTACGAAGACAAAACCTTGGTGATCCCCGGCACCAATGAAAAACTCGACTGGATCGATTTCAATCTGGAGGCCTTCAATTTCATCGGTAAAGACCCACAGATCTTCGCGACCAAGATGGGCGACAGCGGCGCGTTCGAATGGCACGCGGGGTTCCTAGAACACGCCCACACTGTGTTCACCTTTGCCAACATCCTGAAGCCGAAGATGATCATTGGCCATTCGCTGGGTGCGGCCTCGGCTCAGATCGTGGGGTCGTCCATGCGCGTGCCCACCTTGGCCTTTGCCTCGCCACGCACCTTGCGCGCCAAGCGCAGCGCCGCGCGTCCCTCGGGGTCGAACTTCGTGTTGAACATGTTGCGCACCGATGACCTGGTGTGCGATGTGCCGCCCCGTTGGCTCGGTTTCACCCATGTGGGGCAGGTGGTGCGCATGAACCCCAAGGGCATCCACTGGGGCGAGGATCACCAGATGGAACACTATATCGAGGCCATGACCGACGAAGCGGTGAAGCCCAAGCTGGACAACATCCTGCCGCTCACCCTGAGCGCGCAAGAGCCAATGATGGCTTAATATCGTATCCCACGGGGACATTGGTGGCGTTGACCTGCGCAACCATGGGCCTCTAGCATAGCGCGTCTGACGCTGGGGGTGACCATGTCCATTGAATTTCTGATCACATCGCTGATCGTGATCGTCATGCCGGGGACCGGAGTGCTTTATACTTTGGCCGTGGGTCTGGGGCGCGGGTTCCGGGCCAGCGCCGCGGCGGCCTTGGGCTGCACCTTCGGCATCGTGCCCGCGGCCTTCGCCAGCATCCTCGGCCTCGCCGCCATTTTCCATGCCAGCGCGCTGGCCTTTGTGGTGGTGAAATACCTGGGCGTGGCCTACCTGCTGTACATGGCGTGGAGCGTTCTGCGCGACGGCGGCGTGCTCGACGTGGACGAAGACCGCAAGGTCGAAAGCCACCTCAAAACCGCCGTGTCCGGGATGCTCATCAACGTGCTGAACCCCAAGCTGTCGCTGTTCTTCCTGGCCTTTCTGCCGCAATTCGTGGCCCCCACCGATCCCAACGCCACCGTCACGATGGCGGCCCACGCTGGCGTGTTCATGGTGCTGACCTTTCTGGTGTTCCTGATCTACGGGGCCACGGCCTCGGTCGCACGGGCCCATGTCATATCGCGCCCCGGCGTGATGGTGTGGTTCAAACGGTCGTTCGCCGCTGCCTTTGGCCTCTTGGGCCTGCGCTTGGCCCTGTCCGAACGGTAGCGCAACGCTTTGGTCAGATCCGGCGCCTAGAACCCGCCCCCGGTACCGCGCGGGGTGATCCCCGCATCGAAGACAGGTTTCGCAAAGGCTTAGGGCCTTGGGTGTGTTTGATCGCAGGATTGCTCAAATCACCGTTGGAGACCGCTGGCACTTGGGCTGGGTGTGGCACCCCATCCCCTCCAATCCAGAAACCTCCCCAACGGGGCGGCGCCGCTTCTTCCTTTATCGCCTTTAAGCGACCATCTCTCAGATTAGACCAGTCTCCGGGCCCCCGTGCCCTGGGGGCCAAAACTGCTGAGCGGGAGCCTACGTCAGCGCAACTCGCCGCGATCATAGATGATCTGCTGCGCGATGCCCGCCAGCAGCAAATAGACCGATGTCACCGCCACCAGGCCGGTCAGCAGCGGCATGGGCGCGAAATCGATCCAGGCCGAATAGCCAATCGCGCCGGTCCAGATCAATGCCACGGGCAGCGACACCGCCCGCCACCGCGCCGTGCGCACGGGATGAACAAACCGCAACGTCAGGAACTGCGCGGCGGACAACAGCACAACCAACCCGAGGATCACCACCCACCCCGGTTGGATCACCAGCAGTGCCAGAACCACCATATTCCAACATCCTGGGAAGCCTCGGAACGACGCATCCGCCGTCTTCATCCGCGTGTCCGCGAAATAGAGCGACGAGGCGAATGGAATGAACAGGACCACGAACCAGCCGGTCCAACCGGGCAACAGCCCGGAGCCATAGAGCGCGTAGGCCGGGATCATCACATAGGTCAGGAAGTCGATGATCAGATCCAAAAGAGTCCCATCGATCACAGGCGCGTTGGTGCGCACATCGTAGCGCCGCGCCAGCGGCCCGTCGATGCCATCCACGATGAACGCAACCGCCAGCCAAATGGCCATCATCGCCCAATCCTGCTGCGCGGCCTCCAACAGAGCCAACATGGCAAGTGACGCACCGGCAGCGGTCACCAGGTGCACGGAGTAGGCTCTGAAACGCATCTGAAAGTCCATGCCCACTTCCGCCACGGGATGCAACCGGATCGCCCTTCAATCACTGGGGCGCCATCCCATCTATGATAGGGTGAAACTACCGCAGGAGGTCTTCGCCGTGGGCCGGTACCTGACCCAACGTGTGGAAAGGCAAATCCCGAAAGCCCTGGCCGAAGGCAAACTTTCCGGCTTGGAAGGCGAGGGTAAACCGCTTGCGAGCCGCTCTGGCGAAGCTCAGACTGATATGGCCACCGCTGTGGCCGTTCGGATCATGGCCCAGGCGGGCGCACTGCCTGAAGAGTTTCAAATCAAGAAATGTCTGGAAACCGCCAAAGCCGCCTATCGTGACGCCCAAGACGCCGATGTCAAGCGCGCTGCCATGGGTGGTATCGCTGATCTGGAGCAACGGAATAACATCGCCGTCGAAGCCCGTCGGCGGTTCATGTCCTGGTCACTTTCCACGGCCCGTCCAAGCACAACGCGCTCTTCGTCTTCATTGTTCCAAAAATACTCAAAATCCCGCGCCGGGGATCAGTGCGCCTCGGCCCAGTTCATGCCCTTGCCCGCATCCACGGTCAGTGGAACGGCCAGGTCCACCGCCGGAAGGCTGGCGGCCTCCATGACCTCTCGGACGGTGTCCACCACCTGATCCACGGCGTCTTCTTCCACTTCGAACAGCAGTTCGTCGTGAACCTGTAGCAGCATTTTGGCGGGCAGGTCGGCGATGGCATCGGGCATTCGGATCATGGCGCGGCGGATCACATCGGCGGCGGTGCCTTGGATCGGCGCGTTGATCGCCGCCCGTTGGGCGAACCCGGCCCGAGGTCCCTTGGCATTGATCTCGGGCGTGTGGATTTTCCGTCCAAATAACGTCTGCACAAACCCGTGTTCTTTGGCGAAGGCTTTGGTGTCGCTCATGTAGTCTTTGATGCCTGGGAAGCGTTCAAAATAGCGGTCGATGAACCCTTGCGCCTCGGCCCGAGGGATCCGCAAGTTCCGCGCCAGACCAAAGCCGGAAATGCCGTAGATCACGCCGAAGTTGATCGCCTTCGCTTGGCGGCGCACATCGGGGGTCATCTCATCGAGCGGCACGCCAAACATTTCCGACGCGGTGGCAGCATGGATATCCTGGCCGTCGCGGAAGGCGTCGCGCAGCTCTTTGATCCCAGCGATATGGGCGAGGATGCGCAGTTCGATCTGGCTATAATCCAAGCTCACCAGGACGTTGCCCGGCTCAGGCACAAAGGCCGTCCGAATGCGGCGGCCATCTTCGGTGCGTACGGGGATGTTTTGCAAGTTCGGATCGGTGGAGGCCAACCGTCCAGTGTTCGCCCCCGCGATCGAATAGGACGTGTGCACGCGGCCCGTATCGGGATTGATATGGTCTTGCAGCGCGTCGGTGTAGGTAGATTTGAGTTTCGACAATTGCCGCCAGTCGAGCACGCGCGCGGGCAGGTCATGCTCAGTCGCCAGGTCCTCCAACACGTCGGCAGGCGTGGACCACGCGCCGGTTTTGCCTTTTTTGCCGCCTTCCAGCGCCATTTTGTCGAACAGGATCTCGCCCAACTGTTTGGGTGATCCCACATTGAAGGTCTCCCCTGCAAGCTCGTGGATCTCGGCCTCCAGCCCCGCCATCTTTTGGGCAAAGCTGTTGGACATCCGGCTCAGCGTGTCGCGGTCGACCTTGATGCCCGTCCGTTCCATCTGCGCCAGCACCGGCACAAGCGGGCGTTCCAGGGTCTCATAAACCGTGGTGACCTTGGTCCGCACCAGCCCAGGCTTCAACGCGTGCCAAAGGCGCACAGTGATGTCGGCATCCTCGGCGGCGTAGGGCGTGGCCTTGTCTATGGGCACCCGGTCAAACGTGATCGCCGACTTGCCTGACCCCAAGAGCGGTTTAATCGGGATCGGCGTGTGGCCCAGATAGCGTTCGCTGAGCGTGTCCATCCCATGCCCATGCAGCCCGCCATGCTGCGCATAGCTGAGCAACATGGTGTCATCGATGGGATCAACCGTGATGCCCAGACCTCCAAAGATCTTGGCGTCGTATTTCATGTTCTGCCCGATCTTGAGAATCTGGCGATCCTCCAGCATGGGCTTGAGCATCTCCAACGCCGTCTCAAACGGCATTTGACCTTCGGCCAGTTGGTCGGACCCAAACAGACCTTCGTCTCCGCCCTCGGCCTTGTGGGTCAGCGGGATGTAGCAGGCAGAGCCTTCTTCCACCGCCAGCGACACGCCCACCAGGTCGGCTGTCATCTCGTTGAGGCTGGTGGTTTCAGTGTCCACCGCCACCCACCCGCGGGCGTAGGCAAGGTCGATCCACTTTTGCAGCGCATCCGCGTCCCGCACGGTTTCGTATTTCTCGGCATCAAACGGGATCGGCTTTGCGGCTGCACCGGAGGCGCTTGGGGTCGCGCTCACCTCGGCGGGTGCTTCGGCCCCCAGCCGGTCGGCCACCCGTTTGGTGAGCGTGCGGAACTCCATCGAACTCAGGAACCCCACCAGCGTCTCGGCTTCGGGCTCCTTCACTTCCAGATCGTCCAGCGTGAAGTCCAATGGCGTGTTTTCGTCCAGTTGGACCAGCCGTTTGGATACGCGGATCTGCTCGGCGTTGTCGATCAAGGTCTGGCGGCGTTTGGGCTGTTTGATCTCTTCGGCCCGCGCCAGCAAAGACTCCAGGTCACCATATTCGTTGATCAACTGCGCAGCGGTCTTGATCCCAATGCCCGGCGCGCCGGGGACGTTGTCGACGCTGTCACCGGCCAAGGCCTGGACATCCACGACCCGTTCCGGTCCCACACCGAATTTCGCGTGGACCCCGTCCACGTCGATGCGCGCGTTCTTCATGGCGTCGAGCATTTCCACCCCGCCGCCCACAAGCTGCATCAGGTCTTTGTCCGACGAAATGATGGTCACCCGGCCCCCAGCGGCGCGGGCTTGGACGGCCAAAGTGGCAATGATGTCATCGGCCTCGTAGCCTTCGATTTCGTGGCAGGCGATGTTGAAGGCCCGCGTGGCGTCGCGGGTGAGCGGAAACTGAGGTTTCAGGTCTTCGGGGGGCGGGGGCCGATTGGCTTTGTACTGATCATAAATCTGATTGCGGAAACTGTCGCCCGAATAGTCGAAGATCACCGCCGCATGGGTCGGCGCATCGGGCCCGGTGTTCCCTTCCACATAGCGAAACAGCATGTTGCAGAACCCGGACACGGCCCCCACCGGCAGCCCATCGGACTTGCGCGTCAGCGGCGGCAGCGCGTGGTAGGCGCGAAAAATGAACGCCGACCCGTCGATCAGATGCAGATGATGTCCTTGCCCAAACGCCATTGTGTTCCCCTTCGACCCGTGCCCGGACTATGGCATGGGGCATGACCAACAAAAGCGCAATCCATCGCTGCTTTCGGCAGATGCGAAAACTCATCTTTGCGAAAGGGTGCAAGCTTTCTACACTGCGTTGGGTTCCGTTTTGGTGAAGGTGTGTATCAAATGTCGAGAAACTGGGTATGCCGCGCGCTTGTGGCAGCGCTAGGCACGAGTTTGCCTCTCACTGCGTTGGCGGGGCCCGTGTCCCTCATCACGCAACTCAATAGCCCATCCCCCAATGAAGGTGCTCAATTCGGGGAAGATGTCGCCGTTGAAGGCCGTTACACGATTGTTGGGGCGTGGCGCGACAACAGCGACGCGGAACAGGCGGGCGCGGTCTATGTCTATGACACCGCCACGGGCACATTCTTGCGAGAGTTGCAAAACCCAAACCCAGAAGCGTTTGATGAATTTGGCAGTGCCATCGACATCGATGGCACGCGAGTGGCGGTTGGCGCACGTCAAAAGAACACGAACGCGACCAACTCGGGTGTGGTCTATATCTTCGACGCCGAGACCGGCAATTTGCTCAAACAGTTCGAGAACCCCGAACCCGGTGTCGATGACCGGTTCGGACGGGCTGTGGAAATATCAGGCGACCGATTGTTGGTCAGCGCATACACCGACACCACAGGGTCCGATCCAGCGCAATTCCAAGCGGGCAGTGCGTATTTGTTCGACCTCACCGACGACAGCTTGATTGCGACCTATCAAGATCCCACTCCGTTCCCGCGCGGTCAAGGTTTCTACTCTGCGCGTCTTGGTCTGGATGGCGACAATGCAATTATCGGAAATTACCGCGACAGCGATGTGGACAACCAAGGCGGCTCCGTCGAGATCGTGGATGCCGAGACGGGAGATGTGATCACACTGGAGCGTAACCCCGACCCTGATCCCAATGGACGAACAGAGTTCTTTGGTTGGGATATTGCGGTCAAGGGCGACGCAGCCTTGATCGGAGCGGTTTTCGATCGGTCATCGGCATTGCAGTCGGGCACGGTCTATCTCTACGATTTTCTGGTGCAGGATTTCGTCGGCGAAGTGATCAATCCGACCCCGGATGTGAATGATTTCTTTGGGCTAGCGGTGGCCTTGGGCGATAGCTACTTCGCCATCTCGGCGGTCCAAGACGATCTCGCTGTCCAGCAAGGCGGCACCGTTTATGTGTATGAACGTGGGTCGAACAGACTCATAGACACGCTCACCGACCCGAACACGCCACAGACCGGCGAGCGATTTGGATCGTCCTTGGCCATTGATGGAAACACGTTGATTGTCGGAACAGGACGCGACGGCGATATCGCGCCGCAGGCTGGATCAGCATTTTTGTACACCATCGCCCCGGTTCCGCTGCTCGGTTCCGGCTCTTTGGTTTTGGCCGCTTTCGGCGTGCTTGGCTTTTTCCGGATGTTTGGTGCTGGACGGGGGTGCCGCGTTTAAGGCGACTTTAGGGGCGAACGCAAAGCGGCGAGGCTCTGACTTGCGAAACAGAAACCCCTGTTCCCTGAGTGCAAATGGCGTTTCCGGGAACAGGTGAGACAGTCTTTTGGTTTCAAGCCAGCCGTCGCAATATCGGCGGGCCTTAGGGTTTCTGTTCTTCTCCGCTTTGCGCTTTCATCCGTCCGCGCACCATGGGCAGCACAACCAGCAGGATCGCGACCACCAGTAGGCCCAGCGTCATGGGGCGTTCCCAGATGAAGGCCATGCCGTCGTAAAGCTGCATGGACCGGCTGAAGTTGTCCTCTAGCATGGCGCCCAGGATGAAGCCGATCAGCAGCGGCGCCAGAGGATAATCGGCAAACCGCAGGATGGTGGCGCAGATGCCGAAACCCACCAGGATCAACAGTTCTGTTGCGTTGTTCTGGCCAATGTAGGCCCCCATCAGCGTAAAGAACAAAATGAATGGGATCAGGAAGTTCCGCGGCACCGCCAGGATTTTGGCGATGTAAGGGATCAGCGGCAAGTTCAGGATCAAGAGGATCACGTTGCCCAGGTACATGGAGATGATGACGGCCCAGAAAATTTCCGGCTCATCCAGCATCAGCCGTGGGCCGGGTGAGACGTTCAACGCGATGAGCGCGCCCAGCAAAATCGCGGTGGTGCCCGATCCGGGGATGCCCAAGGTCAGCAGCGGCACAAACGATCCAGTGCAGGCCGCATTGTTGGCCGATTCAGGGGCTGCGAGGCCCTTGATGCTGCCTTTGCCGAATTCCTTTTGCTCTTCCTTGGGGGCGATGTTCCGTTCCACCGCATAGCCCAAGAAACTGGCGATGGTCGCCCCCGCG
>JBCDFD010000034.1:0-18775 GCA_039178645.1 Pseudomonadota bacterium
CGACAAGCTCAACGGCACGCTCGCGCAACTCAATAGGATGCGGTTTGCCCATTTATGACCCCCAATATCTGCCTCAGCGACAGGGAATCACGGATCAAACATTTGGGGAATCCCGAATCCAATCAGGATGAACGCGCTCTAAATCACAAACTCCGCCAAAGTGTCGTTCTGTGTGATGTCAGTGTAGGTGAACCCCATGGCATCCATACCGGCCGTGAGCCGGTCAAAATTGTCGGCATGGGCGGTTTCGATGCCGATCAAAACCGACCCGAAGTTCCGCGCTGATTTCTTAAGATACTCAAACCGCGCGATGTCGTCATCGGGGCCGAGGAGACTGAGGAAATCCTTCAGCGCGCCTGGGCGTTGTGGCAGTCGCGGGATAAAATACTTTTTCACCCCCGAATACTTGAGCGCACGCTCTTTGACCTCCGGTAACCGTTCGAAATCGAAATTGCCCCCTGACGTCACACAGACCACAGTTTTGCCGCTGATCAAATCCTGAATGTCTTTGAGCGCATCCACAGCCAGCGCACCTGCGGGTTCCAGAACGATGCCTTCGATGTTCAGCATATCCAAAAGTGTGGTGCAGATGCGATTTTCTTCGGCAACCAAAACATGGTCAGGCGGCGTTCCCGCAAGTGCCGCAAAGTTGCGTTCTCCAATCCGTGCCACCGCGGCACCGTCGACGAAATTGTCCACTTGGTTCAACGCACTGGGGGCACCATGCACGAGCGCGGCGGTCAGACTGGCGCCGCCCGCAGGTTCCACGAGCCAAAGCTCGGTGGCTGCCCCCGCATCGTTCAAATACAGACGCGCACCTGAGGACAGGCCGCCACCGCCCACCGGCATGATCAGAGCGTCTGGCGCTTGGCCCAACTGGTCGAGCATTTCAACCGTCACGCTGGCCTGACCTTCAATCACGTCGGGATCGTCAAACGGCGCCAGAAAATGGCCCGAGACCTCGGCGCAGAACGCTTTGGCCGCAGCCAGCGTGTCGTCGAAATAGTCGCCTTCCAACCGCACTTGGATCGCGTCGCCGCCGAAGGTCTTGGTCTTCATGATTTTTTGCTGCGGCGTGGTCACGGGCATGAAGATCGTGCCCTGCACCCCAAAGTGCCGACACGCAAAGGCAACCCCTTGGGCGTGGTTCCCGGCACTGGCACAGACAAATTGCGTCTGGTCCGGCTGAGCGGCGCGCACTTTCCGCATGGCGTTGAACGCCCCGCGGATTTTGTAGCTGCGTACGGGAGAGAGGTCCTCTCGCTTCAACCAAATGTCCGCGCCATAAAGCGCCGACAAATGGGCATTGCGCTGCAAAGGCGTGGGTTCAAACACCCGATGCATGTGGGCCGTGGCCGCAAGCGCGGCGTCCATGAAAGCACTCATGCCATGGATGTGCCGCGAAGCGGGCAGCTACGCAACCATCAGCCGCTCGGGATCAATGCGGCCTCTAGCTGCACGCGTATGTCGTCGGGCATGGGGGTCGCGGCGCGCGTTTTGGGGTCAAAGAACACATCCACAATATCATAGGTGGCGTGCAAGTCGCCGGTGTCGGCGTGGAGCATGCGCAGGTGGAAGGTCACGCTCTTGCCGCCCACCCGTGCCACCGCACCCTCAATCCGGATCAGGTCCCCTGCGGTCAGTTCCTTGATAAAGTTGGTGGTCGCCTGTGCCGTCACACAATGAATGCCGTGGGTGTCGAGCATGTCTTTGTATGAGATTCCGAGAACAGTCCAAATGTGATAGGTGGCATCGTCGAAGAATGGTGCATAATGGCGCACGTTCATGTGGCCAAAATGGTCATGGTGCCAAGGGTGAATTACCCCCGCGGTCAATGGCTTATAGACAAAATCGCCATCCAGCATGGCTCAGACCCCCTCCGTTTGTCCCGACACCGGCGGTATTTTTGGCGATCCCGCGCGGTATTTTCATGGACTCCCCCCCGTTCCGGGCTTAACCGATTTTAACGTTAACGCAACCACCGGGTATTGAAGTGATCCTCACATCCACAGTCCGCCTTTTCTGCGTCCCTTTGGTGCTGGCAAGCTTCGTCAGTTCGGCCCCGGCCAAAGCCCTGACAATCAACGTGGAATATTTGGGCGAGGGCGACAGCTTTTTCCTGGTCCGCACGCTTGGCACGGCAGAGATCGATGGGATCACTTACGGCGGTGGCAGTCTGAAAACTGTGATGGATCAAGCGGTCAAGGTTTGGGAATCGCTCATCCTTGATCCGGGTACTTTGAACATTCGGGTGGGTTGGAAAGATCTAGACAACTTGAGGGGTCCAGGAACGACACCAACCACCACCGGCATCGCGGCACAATTCCCCAGCCGGGACGATTTCCAGGACACCAACCCGCTTTATGACACTTACACGGGCAACATCGGCGATATTGCCTTTGACAATGATCGACCATGGTTTGCCGACGCGACGCCGTTGGACCATGGCGAATACTCCATGTTCGAAAAATCGCTTGGGGACTTTGGCGGCGGTGAACTGGTGGAAGGGCTGGAATACACAGTCCCTTCCGGCGATGCAGCACGTGGCCGAGATTTGTTCACCACTGCCTTACATGAGATTGGCCATCTGCTGGGTTTCATCCAATTCAGCAACGAAGAAAACCCAATGGATAACCAGATCAACATCACGTCTGGACCATTCAAAGGGTCCACGTTCGACCTGGTGGACAGCGAAAGCCACTTCACCAACTCGGTCAGTGGCGCATTGATGCTTGCGTCACGCAACAATTCCACACGACGTTTGGTGTCGGAAGCCGACCTGGCTGTGGTGGCCGAACGCAGTGGGTTCGAAGAATTGAACTGGGACGTGGAGGCGGTCCAGGGTGCCCAGAACCCGGACAGCCCTACCCCTGTGCCCGGCCCCCTGCCGCTGGCCAGTTTGGGCCTGGGTTTGCTGGCGCTTGTGGCCTTGAAAACGCGGAGCCCGGCGCCGCGGTCCTAACCGGGCGGCTTGCCCTCGCCTGCGCCTACGTTTATCCCGCGCCGACACGAAACGGAGAGTCCCCATGTCTGCGCCCCAAAAGGTCGTGCTCGCCTATTCCGGTGGGCTTGATACTTCGATCATCCTAAAATGGCTTCAGATCGAATATGGTTGCGAAGTGGTGACGTTCACCGCCGACCTGGGCCAAGGCGAAGAACTAGAACCGGCGCGCAAGAAGGCGCAAATGCTGGGGATCGCGGACGACAGCATCTATATCGAGGACGTGCGCGAAGAGTTCGTGCGAGATTTCGTGTTCCCGATGTTCCGGGCCAACGCGCTCTATGAAGGGCTGTATTTGCTCGGCACATCCATCGCGCGGCCGTTGATTTCCAAACGTCTGGTTGAGATCGCGGCGGAAACCGGGGCTGACGCGGTGGCGCATGGGGCCACGGGCAAGGGCAACGACCAAGTGCGATTTGAACTGAGTGCCTATGCGCTGAACCCCGACATCAAGGTGATCGCCCCATGGCGGGAATGGGACCTGTCGAGCCGCACCAAGCTCATTGAGTTTGCCGAGAAACACCAGATCCCCATCGCTAAAGACAAGCGCGGCGAGGCCCCGTTCAGTGTGGACGCGAACCTGCTGCACACCTCATCCGAGGGCAAAGTGTTGGAAGACCCCGCGGAAAATGCGCCGGATTATGTTTATCAGCGTACGGTGCATCCCGAAGACGCCCCCGACACGCCTGAGTTTGTTGAGATCGGGTTTGAAAAGGGCGACGCGGTATCCATCAATGGCGAAGCTATGAGCCCCGCCACCATCTTGACCAAGCTAAACGAATTGGGCGGCAAACACGGCTGTGGTCGGCTGGACCTTGTGGAAGGTCGGTTCGTGGGCATGAAATCCAGGGGCATCTATGAGACGCCCGGTGGGACCCTGCTGCTGGAAGCCCATCGCGGCATTGAACAAATCACTTTGGACCGTGGGGCCGGGCACCTCAAAGACGAGTTGATGCCTCGCTATGCCGAACTGATCTACAACGGGTTTTGGTTCAGCCCCGAACGGGAAATGCTGCAAGCAGCCATCGACAAGAGCCAAGAGCATGTGACCGGCACCGTGCGTTTGAAGCTCTACAAAGGGTCGGCGCGCACTGTGGGCCGCTGGTCTGACCACTCGCTCTACAGCGAAGCCCACGTGACTTTTGAGGATGACGCAGGTGCCTACGACCAGAAGGACGCTGCGGGCTTCATCAAGCTCAACGCCCTCCGGTTGAAGCTATTGGCCAACCGGGATCGTAAGCTGAAGCCGTGAGGCGTCTCGCCTAAAGCGCTTTGCATTTAACCTGAATCGTTTCTTCGCTGCCTTTCGCCTGTGGCTCAAACGCGAAGAACGATGCTGGTGGCTCACATAAAATGCAAAGCGTTGTAAATCACTGAGTGAGAGACAGGGTCGTGGCGAAGTCTTCGGCCAGTTCCTCGCCACCGCTGACCCAAACCATGAAGGCCACGGCTGCGGCCACCTGTTCGTCAGTCAGGTCCAGATTGCCACCACGGGCAGGCATCTGAGCAAAGGTTTTACCAAGGAAGCCGTCAATGGCATGGGTAGTCATCACATCCATGCCTTGGTCAATGCGAGGCGCCCACGCCCGCGTAGACGTGATTTTGGGCGCCCCAGTTGCTTTGTTCCCCCCGTGGCAGTTTTCGCAGGTCCCAGCCCAAATCTCACGACCCGCGGCCAGAGCAGCATTCTCAGGAACCGGCAAACGGTCCACTGTCACGAACCCTTTCAAGCCACGCTCAGACGGTATGTCATCGGCCATGGCCAGAGAGGGCAGCGCCATGAGCGCTGCACACAGGAGAAACCGCACGGATCAGCTGTCCATTGGGATGCGGATCACAACACCGCCCATCACATCACCAGCCTCAAAGTCGGTGCGTGGGGTGTCTTTGTGCTCGTTGTGGCAAACCCAGCAGGCTTCGGCCACGGCGATGTCTGGGTAGACAGCGGTGAAGTACATTTCGCCGCCCAGTTCTTCTTCACCGTAGAAGTTTTCACCGGGGTTGGCCGCGATGTACTCCAGGCCCTCTTTTTCCATCGGAGTGGTCGGTGCGTTCTGCTTGTTGATGGGCCAGAGCGACAGCAGCGAATAAGAAAACTCATCGGTCTCTTCCGCCACCATTTCCGCGCCGTAGCGGAACATCTGTGCGGGCAGCACCAGCGCTTTGTCGTCCATGTAGTGTTCAGACGCTTTGATCACGCCTTCCTGGACGGCCAGACGGTTCACGATCATCCGGGTGTACACAGTGCGGTCCGAGCTCATCACCAGGTGAAGGAGGTCGGTCACTGTTTCATAGTCCATTTCGGCGTGCGCAGGTGCGGTTGCACCGGCGGCAATTGCACAGCTCAAGAATGCTGCTTTGATTTTTCCGAACTTAACACTCATATAAAGGCTCCTGTGCCTTGGAGGGTTGCAGGGTGCGTGGCCAGCCGATCATTGGTTGGCGCCTTGGTTCGGCTGGTCCACGCGTCTTACCGCCCAATCGATGCTTTCGATGTGGCGAGTGGGTTGACCCGAGAAGTTGTTGGCCACCAAGCCAGGGTCGGCCAAAGCGTCGATGGAAAATTCCAAACTGTGGCATTCCAGGCAGGTGGGCCGGATCATCTTCTCGTTGGGGCGTAGGGTTTCGTTCTGGTTGTGGCTCG
This sequence comes from Pseudomonadota bacterium, assembly GCA_039178645.1. Classification (GTDB taxonomy): domain Bacteria; phylum Pseudomonadota; class Alphaproteobacteria; order Rhodobacterales; family Rhodobacteraceae; genus Mangrovicoccus. Next base: position 5,646 of record JBCDFD010000034.1, read on the forward strand.
TGGTGATCACACCACGGCTTTCGGTTTTTGGCATGTGGCAGGTGGCGCAGGTGACGCCCGCGCCCGGTGGCAGGTCGCCAGCCAGTTCGGCCTCATAGAGCCCGAAGTGGGGGCTGTCCTTGAACGACGTGCTGTGATCGTCCGAATGGCAGCTCAGGCAGGACTCCACGGCGGCGTAGGTGATATCCACCTGGTGCGGCGTGTGGCAGGTGTTGCAAGTGAGGTCTTGACCATGGGCGTCGGGATGCAGCGCCACGCGCGCCTCAGACGTGCTCATCAGTGGCGCAGGTGCAGGGTCCACCAAGTAGGTTTCGACCGCAGCCAACAATGCCTCGGGCGGATCTTTCATGCCCATACGCTTCAGCATCTTCTTGGCACTGCGCGGTTTGGCAATTTCGGGATGACTGCGCATGCCGTGGCGACCAAGCTCAAAGGTTTTGTTCTGCGCACGGTGACAAGATGCACAGACCGACTGATCCGGGGACTCCACCCAGTTGGCCTGAATTTCCTCGAACGTTTCAGACTTAGGCGCGTGACACGACGCGCAGCCTACATCTGCTGAGGCATGGGCCGACCCGGCCCAGTGGCCTTCGATCCCATCATCCCGCCCCACTTCGGGTGCCACAACCGACGCGAGGTAGAGTTCAACCTCGGCAGGGTTGGGACGTGTCCGCGCGCGGGCCATGGCTTGACCGGGGTGAGCCGCGCCATCCTTCAACCAAGGCTGATTGGCGTGCTTGACCAAGTAGTCTTCGTAAAGCGCACGGTTGTCGTGGTAGTTGTGGCAGCCCGCGGTGGCGCATGTTTCATATCCTAGGCCAGCGTGGCTCTCGCGGTTCACGCGGACGTCCTGTTCCCCTTCGGAATGGCACGCGACACAGAAATCACCGGGCAGAGTCACGAGGCCCGCCAAGGTCACTTCCGGCTGGTGTTCCAAGTGGCATGACGTGCAAAACCGCGCGTCGATCTTTTCCCAATAGGCCGCCATCCGCGGGTTTTTGAACTTCTTGATCGAATGGCTGTCGTCGGACGCCTTCAACTCGTCCTTGTGGCATTCGTTGCAGGTCTTGTTGATATCCTTGCGGATTTTCTTCTGCGACGCGAACGGCGCGGAGGTGTGACAGGTTTCGCACGACATTTCGATCTGGTGGTGCACGCCGGTGGTTTCACCGGGCATGAAGGCAGTGCGGTCGCCGCCCACGTACAGCCGCGCAAGCGCAGCAGAGGCCACCAGAATGGTGCCCACAAACCAAATTATCCAAAGAAACCGGGTGCTCATATGGGGCAAACCTCAGAATGCATAGGACGCGAGAACGTGCAAAAGGATCAGCACAGGGAGAGGCCAAACGGCCAGAACGTGAAGCCACGTGGGCATGTGGCGGGGCGGTGATTTGGACGACCCGATCTGACGGGCGCGCAACTCATGGTCACCGCCAGTGGCAAGGCCCGCGAGCGCGCCAATGCCCAGAACAGCCAGGAAGGTCCAACCGAGCGTGGCGTTCCAAAAGCTGCCCATGTTGAACCCGGTGTGGGCAAACAGCCCCACCATGGCGACCAGACCGATGCCGATGTGCACCAACCGCCAACTGTCGAAGCCACCCAGGCGGTCCATCAGCCGGATGCGTTTCCGCAGACCAATGGCAAAGGCGGCGACGGTGATACCGAGCAGGATGTACCCGCTCCACTGTTTAACGATCTTGTCCTGCCAGAGCCACACGGTCAGGCTCTCACTGTCGTACGACGTGGGCAGCGGCACGTAGCCGAAAAGCACCGGCATGAGCGCGACCAGGAATGCGACCGAGGACAAAGCCAGAACCGGCTTCCAAAGCGGCATGGGTTCGGGCGCTGCACCGGCGTCGATCATCTCGGCCACGATGGGACGGCAGGTGCCGCACACGGTGCCCGCACCGGTGCAGAGGCTCACGGCCTCGGTGGTGGCAGCGCCGTCCGCCATGGCGTGACGCACTTGGCCGTAGGTGACGCCCGTGCAGTTGCACAGCGTGGCCACATCCGGGTGATCTTGGGCGTCCAGTTCCGCGTCGGGCCAAAGCGCGCCGTTCTGCCGGAACCGGAACAGCATCCAGGGGTAAACGGTCGCCCCGGTCTGCGCCGCGTCCTGCACACGGGACGACTGTGGCCAGTCACCGACAGAAAGCGCACCGACAAGCTTGCCCTTTTCAATGAAAATCCGGCGGTAGGAGTCGCCGTCCTTCCAAGTGTGCGACTTGACGTACTTGCGCACTTCCAACTGCTCGATCTCGCCGACCGAAAACACATCGGCCCCGATCACCTTGAGCTTGGTCGCCGGTGCCGCGCCATCAAACTGCGCATGATCTCCAGCGATCACAGCCGCCGCAGTTTCAGCCTGGAGATACCCTGGCCCCACAAGGCCATACATTTGCCCGCCCGCTTGGGCACATTCACCCACAGCAAAGATGCTCGGGTCGCTGGTGCGCATTTGGCTGTTCACCACGATCCCACGGTTGAACGCCAAACCGCAGTCTTTCGCCAACCAAATGTTGGGACGCACGCCGGTGCAAATGATCACGGTATCGCAGTCAATCTCTTCGCCAGTGGACAGCTTGAGTCCCGTCACCCGCATGGAACCGGTAATTTGCTTCACCGCTACCCCGGTTTTGACCGTGACGCCAAGGTCCTCGATTCGGTCCGCCAGAAGCGTACCGCCATCCTTGTCCAACTGACGGGGCATCAAGCGCCCCTCGTGCTCAATGACGGTTACTTCGCACTGCCGGCGCCGCATCCCGCGGGCGGCTTCGAGACCCAGAAGGCCACCGCCAATGACTGCCACCTTCCGAGCAGAGAATGACCGCGCCAGCAGAGCCGAGGCATCTTCCGCCGTGCGGAACGTCATCACGCCGGGCAGGTCCTTGCCTTCGATCCCAGGCACAAAGGCATGGGACCCGGTGGCCAGGACCAGCATACGGTAGGGCCAAACGGCCCCGTCCGCGGTTACTAGCTGTTTGTTGGCACGGTCGATGGATGTCACGTGACGCCCCAGAACCAAGTCAACCTTGTCGTCCACCGCATCAAAATCCGGGAGGAGAATCTCCCCAAATTGCACGTCACCGCTCAAAAGCGGCGTGAGGCGAACTCGGTTGTAAGGGGGGTGCACCTCCGCAGTGATCACTGTCACTGATAGCCCGCGCTGGACCAACTCTTGGGCCGCGCGCATCCCAACCGGGCCTCCGCCCACCACCAAACAGTCACGAACGGCGTTCGCCGGTGCATCTGCGTGGTCCAATTGCTCTGCTAACGTCATGGCATTGCTCTCACTGGCGCGCCCGTGTGGGGTCGCTGGCGTCGGAGCAACGTTGCTCGGGGGGCAGACATGTGCCGGTTCCAGCGCTGCGCCGTTGCAGCAGGAACGCTCTCAAATTCCCCGATATTTGATCTGGGTCAAGTTGCGCCTCGGGCGTCCAGGCTCAGAACCCATGCGGCGGCGCAGAAAACGCCGCTTTGCCCATCAAATTGGCGGTTTGGAATCGCCTTGCGAAAACAAATGCTCAAATTTCAAGAGGTGCCCACTCCGGAATGCCCATAAATTTTGCACACAAATTGGTGAGTAAATCACTTAGTTTTAATGAAAATATCTTTATACGGGTGTGATTCATCTTTAAGTTGCGCGTGAGTCTGTTTCATTGTGATGGCGGCTTACGGATGACGTTGCGACCAATATGACGGGTAATCGAAGAGAGGTTGAACCGTTAAGCACGGCAATTCAGTCCTCCCGCTCCCCACCCCGACCAGACTTTGGCGATACTGGGTGCTTGAGAGTTTTCTCGGAATACTTCCATGACTAACCAAGCGACGTGGTGAAACTCATCTTGGTCTCGACACGGCACATGCAGTGGTCACCGCTCCACCGGCGCAAAAATGACATGCAACGCCAGAGGTTCAGGCGGGCGAATAGCCTCCGCGCGCCCAGTCGCCAGAGGCAGCACCACAGTCAGTCATAAGCGTGCGCACTGCGTAGACCTTCGCGGACGCGGTGCGCGACAGACAGGAATTGTTCGGTGTCCCGAATGTCCAGGTCCCGTTCACGGGGCAGCGGGCTGTCAATCACATCGCTGATCCGCCCTGGGCGGGGACTCATGACGACAATCTTGGTGCTCAGGTACACCGCCTCCGGAATCGAATGGGTCACAAACGCAATGGTCTTGCCGGTCTTAGCCCAAAGCTGGAGCAACTGATCATTTAGGTGATCGCGAACGATTTCGTCCAGCGCGCCAAACGGCTCGTCCATCAACAGGATGTCCGCATCAAATGCCAAAGCCCGCGCAATCGACGCCCGTTGTTGCATGCCACCTGACAACTGCCACGGATATTTCTTTGCAAATCCAGAGAGCTCCACCAAGTCGAGCACTCGGCCCACCCGGTCGCTGATCTCGGACCTCGGATACCCCATGATCTCAAGGGGCAGGCTAACATTGCGCGCTATGGTCCGCCAGGGGTACAGCCCTGCGGCCTGGAACACATAGCCATAGCTGCGGTTCTGACGCGCCGCATCCGGCGACAGGCCGTTGACCTCCAGCGTGCCACTGGTGGGGTTTTCCAACGCAGCTATGGCCCGAAGGAACGTGGTCTTGCCACATCCCGACGGACCAATGAAACTCACGAAGTCGCCTTTATTGACGGTCAGTGAGACGTCTTTGAGCGCCTGCACTGGACCGTCACTGGTCTCAAACCGGACGTTAAGCCCTTCGGCTACGATGACAGGTGAGGCTGAGGGGTCAGGACCCCTCGCGGTCTGAACTGTCATCACGGAATGGCGCGCGCATCACGCGCCAGGGAAAAAAGACCGTTGTACGTTCCGATACCAAGCCAGTTGAGCACGGGACATGGCGGACGCCACTTGCAGACCTGTGACAGGGGACGCCAAACGCGCGGGCGATTGTGCAGGTGCAGAACCGCACTCATCGCTGTGGTTGTCGGCAAACGCTTCGATTTCTTCTCTGGATAGCATGATGCACCCCCCGTTGACCCTGTTCGACATCGCACACGCGATGCTGCGTTGCAGAGGGGGTTAACACAATATTGCGCGATTTGGCCACAAAAATTTATAATAGTTACCCACTCATTCATTGCATTAGATACCTGCGGGGATGTTGAGGGGATCACGCAGCACCTTTCGCGGTGAATTCAACGACTTCCATTGGGACAGAGCCTTCTGCGCCGACGAAAATGCCGGTCTCGGGACAAACCGACCGCGTCCGGGCACCGGCTGAGTATTTTGTCCCCAAGCCCAAATTACTTCACCCCGGCTAAGCGTATAGCGCGCTTGGGCGGTCACTTCGATTCCCTCAAACACGTTGTAGTCAATGATCGACTTCTGGCTGTTGGCCGAGATGGTTTTGGTGATTTTGGGATCCCAGACAACAAGGTCTGCGTCCGCTCCGGGCACCAGCGCACCCTTTTTGGGATAGATGTTGAGGATCTTGGCGATGTTCGTTGACGTAGTGGCGACAAATTCTTCCGGTGTGATCCGGCCAGTTTCGACCCCTTTGGTCCAAAGCACCGACAAACGATCTTCCAGCCCGCCTGTCCCATTTGGGATGCGAGTGAAATCGTCGATGCCCATTTTCTTTTTCTCGGTCCCAAAGGCGCAGTGATCTGTTGCCACAACCTGCAAGGACCCGGCGGATAGACCGTTCCACAGCCCGTCCTGGTGTTCTTTGGACCGGAACGGCGGCGACATCACCCGGCGCGCTGCGTGTTCCCAGTCTTTGTTGAAATACTCGCTTTCGTCCAAGGTCAGGAACTGGATCAGCGGCTCGCCGTAAACGCGGTGGCCTTTCTGACGGGCCCGGCGGATGGCCTCGTGCGCCTGCTCACAGGATACGTGTACTATATAGAGAGGCGTTCCCACCGCGTCGGCGATCATGATGGCCCGGTTGGCGGCTTCACCTTCCACCTCGGGCGGGCGGGAATAGGCGTGACCTTCGGGACCTGTGATGCCCTCTTCGAGCATCTTGGTCTGCAATTCCGCGATGATGTCCCCGTTTTCCGCATGCACCATGGGCAGCGCGCCCAATTCTTTGCAGCGCTTGAAGGACGCATACATCTCGTCGTCTTCGACCATGAGCGCACCTTTGTACGCCATGAAATGCTTAAACGAATTGACGCCCATATCCACGGCGTCCTTCATTTCATTGAAGATGCTTTCGTCCCAGCCCGTGATGGCCATGTGATAGCCCACGTCAGAAGCGATCTGTGGGGCGGATTTGCGATGCCATTCATTGATGGCGTTCTTGATCGATCCGTCTTCACCAGGCAGGCAGAAGTCGATCACCATGGTTGTACCGCCCGTGGCCGCGGCCCAGGTGCCAGACAGGAATGTCTCGTCCGCCGTGGTGCCCATGAACGGCATTTCCAAATGCGTGTGCGGGTCGATCCCGCCGGGGATCACGTACGCTTCGGAGGCATCAATCACTTCGTCACCGATGAGATCCGGGCCGATCTCCTTGATCACCTCACCTTCCACCAGCACATCCGCCTTGTACTGCCGATCCGCGGTGACGACCGTGCCGCCTTTGATCACTGTGGTCATGGGTTCCCTCCGACTTGGTCGTTAACTGGCTGTGGGCCCGCTTTGTGCATACGGCACCGTCATGTTGTTGCGGGCTCGTGCGCGAGGATGTCCTTGGCGGCATGGCGAGCTTTGGCCACCTCTATCCGCTTCATCTCTAGCTCCAGCGCGTACATCTCGCCCTCATGCTTCCGCTTGTCCCCGCTTTGGAAAAACACAACGAGAGACATGAGAGCCGATCCCAATGCGCCCCCTGCTGTCACCAGGGTCGATATGGTTTTGGCGGTGTCCAACGACGCGATTGGGGGCGGCAGCTGAATATCGGCTTCATTGTCGAGGCCAAACTCTTCAACCACCAGATCCCGCGCCGCATCACGGTCCGCACGGTCCAGGGCGTCGGCCATGTAGCTGAGCGATTTGTAAAGGCTCACGCCCTGCCCATAGGGCACCCAAAGCGCATCAAGCGTGGCAAAGGTTTCATCCGCGATGGCCCAGCGGGCCTCCATATCCTCGATCTCGACCAGCAAGGCCATGTTGGACTGAAACTCCTCAGTGACCAGTTCAGATGAAAACTCGTTCTGCCACCCGTAGAGCGTGGCCAGTTCATCATTTTGGAGTTCAATGGTGGCTTCAAGCGTGGCGATTTCCGTGCGCGCTTGGTAGGTAGTAAACCCCAACAACGCGATGGCCAGCACAGCTAAGCCAAGCGCCAGCCCGGTTTGCGCCTTGGCGGTCAAGACACGATCTCCGCCGTTTCCAGAACCGCGTGCATCAGCACGTTAGCGCCCGCGGTGGCCCAGTCTTTGGTGATCTCTTCGGCCTCGTTATGGCTGAGCCCATCGACGCAAGGGCACATCACCATGGCCGTTGGAGCGACCCGGTTCATCCAACAGGCATCGTGCCCCGCGCCCGAGATCAAATCCATGTGGCTGTATCCCAACCGCTCCGCCGCCGACCGTACCGCAGTCACGCAGCCGTCGTCAAAAGTGACAGGATCGAAGTGGCCCACCGGTTCGATGGTAATGCCCAGGCCCAGGTCCGCGGCGATGTCCGCCGCTTCCTTTTCCAAACGCGCCCGCATGCCGTCTAGCTTCTCCTGGTCCGGTGAGCGGATGTCGATGGTGAACACGGCTTTGCCGGGGATCACATTGCGCGAGTTGGGGAACACGTTGGCTTGGCCCACACCGCCCACAGCGCCGGGCTGATTGTCCATGGCAATCGCCTGCACCGCTTCGATGATCCGTGCCATGCCCAAACCAGCGTTCACACGCATGTCCATGGGCGTGGACCCGGTGTGGCTTTCTTTGCCGGTCAGTGTAACCTCCAACCACCAAAGGCCCTGCCCGTGCGTGACCACCCCTATGTCCCGTTGCTGCGCCTCCAGGATCGGCCCCTGTTCGATGTGCAACTCGAAGAATGCATGCATTTGCCGCGCGCCGACCTCTTCGTCGCCTTTCCAGCCGATACGCTCCAGCTCGTCGCCAAAGGTCTTGCCGTCTGCGTCCACACGGTCATAGGCCCACTGCAAGTCGTGCTCGCCGATGAACACACCGGACGCCAGCATGGCGGGGGCGAACCGCGTGCCTTCTTCGTTGGTGAAGTTGGTCACGATGATCGGATGTTTTGTCTCAATGCTGAGATCATTCATGGTGCGAATGATTTCCAACGCGCCCAGCACGCCCAGAACCCCGTCATATTTCCCGCCCGTGGGCTGGGTGTCCAAATGCGAGCCCACATACACCGGCAGAGCGTCAGGGTCCGTACCTTCGCGGCGCATGAACATGGTGCCCACTTGATCCACGCCCATGGTCATTCCGGCAGCGTCGCACCAATCCTGGAACAGCTTGCGGCCCTCGGCATCGGCGTCGGTCAAGGTCTGGCGGTTGTTGCCCCCCGCCACGCCCGGGCCAATTTTCGCCATGTCCATCAGACTGTCCCACAGGCGGTCTGGATTGATTTGCAGGTTCTTACCGGGCGCTGTCATGGGTTTCTCTTTTCTCTCAAGCTGCCGCTTTCGCGCGGTCTTTCAGGGCGTCGAGCGCTGCTTCGGCTTGGGCCACCGGCACAAACACATGGTCGTGGGCAAAGGCCGCCACGATGTTGCATGGGATACCAGCGGTCGCCAAAGCGTCAGACACCGCCGCCGTCAGCCCGACGCCATCCAAGGCCGACGGGACTTGCAACGTGATCTGCCGCATGGCCATGGGCGCGTCTGAGGCGGAGGGGACAATCATGGAAATACCCTCTGCCTCGCGGAACATCGCCACCGCCAACGGTAGCGACTGCACCAGATCGGCCTCGTTCCGCGCCTGTTTGAAGATGTAGCAGCCGGGCTCCAGCCGCGGAGACATCTGTTTGATCATGGCATCGGTGTCGCGCACTGTTTCCACTGTCTTCTCCCTTGGATGCCAACTTACCGTCGGCCTGGGCACGCCGGTTGCCCCAGCTTTGCAAATCCAACGCTATCCGACCCGCCCGAGCCGTCAAGCATTTCCCTGCGTTGGTGGGCACTTGTCGGGGCACATCACGCCCATTGACCGAATGACGTGCAAGACCAAGTTGGGCCAACCCCGTCCAATGCGCGGCGCAAATTAATCAAGTTTGAGCAAAATCCGCGGCTGCCACATTTTCGCCAGATTCCTGGGTGATTATATTCAAAGTCGAAACAAATTACCGAGGCATTTGCCATGACATGTGTGAGTTCTGTATCCGCCGCCGTATCCATCGCGCCGACACACAACGTGAATGCCAATGCTCAGACGGCAGAACCCAAGGTCAATGCGCCAGCGGTATCAGAACCGCGTGATGTGCAGGTGACCATCAATAACCCGGTTCTAGAAAGCGTCTACACCGCACACCTCACCTATGACGTACGCGGAGTAAGCGAAGACCTGACGCCCCGTGGTGTGGAAATCGATCGTATCAAGATGATTGAGCAGGGCTTCGAACACATCCGCAACATGATCAATCCACAAGGTAATGCCCAGAGCGGCGGTGAAAGCAAGGCCGCCTCTTTGGACATCACCGTCTGAGATCACGCGGTCCAAAACTGACTCATGGGCGAGCACCCATAAAGCCGTTGCCTTGAGATTGAGAGAAATTGGTTTCAGTAAATCAAGGGTTTGGAAACCTGCGGTCTAAATTCTGGGCAGATGGTCTCAAATGCGCGATAGCGAATGGACTGCCGGGCAAGCGAAAGGATTCGTAAGGGTTTAGGGCGCATGTGGTTGCGATAGACACAACTTGTTTGAGGCCGATGATGTCTGACGCGACCACAAATCCTCAGCCTACGAAGACAGTAGTGAAAGCCGGACGTGGTTCCGACTTTCATATTTCGGAACTGTTCTTTTCTCGCACGGATGAACGCGGGGTCATTCAATCCGGCAACAACGTGTTTCAAAGGATCAGTGGGTATACATGGGATGAACTCATGGGGTCGCCCCATAAGGTCATCCGCCATCCTGACATGCCAAAGGCCGTTTTCTGGCTATTGTGGGATCAGTTGAAAGCTGGTCGACCCATCGGAGCCTATGTGAAAAACCGCACGAAAACAGGCGGTTATTACTGGGTTTTCGCCGTAGTCATGCCCGTGATGGGAGGGTATCTATCCGTCCGCCTCAAACCCAGCAGCGAAATGTTCGAAACGGTGCAAGGTGTTTACGCCGACCTGCTGGAACAGGAACACGCCCACGGTAAGGACCTGCCGCCGGAAGAAAGCGCAAAGCGCCTGTTGAAGGTGATCAAGGAGCACGGCTTCCCCAATTACAGCGCCTTCATGGCCCGCGCTTTGACCCAAGAGTTGATGTCTCGGGATCGCCTTCGCGCACAGCCAGTGGATGATCGACTCGAAGCTTTCGATGACATGGCGACGGCTGTTGGCGAAATCTTTGTCGAAGCAAATGCGCTATACGCGGATTTCCGTCGGATTGAGCAGATTCCGGTGAACTTGCGCCTGCAAGCGTCACGTTGTGAAGCCTCCGGTGGCCCGGTCAGCGTCATTTCCGCCAACTACAGCAACTTGGCCCGAGATGCGCTGGCGTTTGCGTCCCGCTTCACACAATTCGGTGAGAAAGTCCTGGAACAAATATCCATGGGCCTTTTCCTCATGGGCGCGGCACGGTTGCAGCGGGAAATGGTCATGGTGTTTGAAAACGAAGACGGCAGCGACAGCCCAGTTGATCACCAGCGGGAAATGGGGTCGCTATCGGCCCATCAAACCCGGTGCGGGGAAATGTCCAGAGACACCATCGTCAGCATTCGCGACCAAGCGGAAAGCTTCATCGAAGACAGCCGCCGCATGCGCCGGTTCGTGGGCGGTCTCGACGTCACCCGAGTGACCTGTCGAATTGAAACAGGTTGGCTCCCCGATGCCGATGGCGGGTTCCACGACATCATCAACAAGTTAGACGCCTTCCACGAAGACGTGGAACGCCGCATGAAACGGATTGATGCGCTGAATGACAACATCATTGATCGCACATCGGCACTGTTAAACCGGTCAAAGCCAAAGACCGAAGCAGCCAGAGCCGTGATCGCGGCCGAGTAGACAACCCGACGCCATTAAGGTTTCAGCCAGTGCGAGCGCAAGCCAAAACCTTAGGGGTCGAGAAAGACGGCGTCGCCACCAAAAATCACCAGCCGTCAGCGCCAATCACGGTGTCAAATCGTAAAATTGGTCCCGCCGCCGTCGAGCAAGATGTTTTGACCAACAATGAACCCGGCATGGTCCGAGCATAAAAAAGCACAGGTGGCTCCAAATTCTTCGGCGGTTCCATAGCGTCGCGATGGGATTGTAGCCTCGCGATTGGCGCGGGCTTCGTCCATGGAAATTCCGTCCCGCTCGCTGACACCACTGTCCAGTTGGATTGCACGGTCCGTGGCATGAATACCGGGCAACAGGTTGTTGATCGTAACACCGAACTGAGCCACCTGCCGCGATGTGCCCGCCACATAGCCCGTGAGCCCAGCACGGGCCGAATTGCTCAGTCCAAGCTGAGGAATCGGCGCTTTCACCGATTGGCTGGTGATATTCACCACCCGGCCCCAACCCCGATCACACATTCCCGGCAACAGAGCGGTCATAAGCGCGATGGGCGTGAGCATATTTGCATCAAGCGCTTTAATGAAGTCCTCGCGCGCCCAATCCTTCCAGAGGCCCGGAGGCGGTCCCCCCGCATTGGTCACCAGAATGTCCACGTCGCCCGCCACGTCTAGAACCGCCGCGCGGCCATCCTCGGTGGTGATGTCGGCGGCGACAGCCTCCACGTTTACTCCATGGCGACGGTATTGATCCGCGGTTGCCTCCAATGCCTCGGCCCCACGGGCGTTGAGCACCAAATCAACGCCTTCAGCCGCCAAAGCCGCCGCACAGCCCTTGGCCAAACCCTTGGATGACGCGCATACCAGTGCCCGTTTCCCCGCAATTCCCAAATTCATCGCCCGATCCTCCCTGGCACCAGAGGTAACAGGCCCGGCCTTGGGTGCAAGCCATCCAGGCAGCGTTGGTCACATGGTGTAGAAAAACTCCTCGCGGACGATCTTCCCATCGGCCACATGGTACACCGCGACCTCCGCCATTGGCATCAGGGTCCCACTGGCCTTTTCCTTGAAGGTGGAGTTGAAGATAACCGCGAAACGGTCCTCGCCGTGGAGATAGGGACCCTCAATGGCACCCTCCACGAACTCCATGTTAGCATCCCACCAAGCGTGTTTTCCCTTGATACCCTCTAAACCGACGCACTCCGCCGTGTCTGTCCCAGGCATCGGCGTGGCCTCCACCGACACTGCGTCGGGATGATAGTGGGCCTCCAACAACCCATCTGTGCGGTTTTCCCGGTTCGCTGCGATCAGTTCTTCTGCAAGTTCTTTGAGCGTCATGGTCTGTCCCCCTTGTTCCAAAATGCAGCGTGCCACCCATTCGTGTCACGCTCAAGACACGCTTGCCAATTGCTCTGTCCTCGCGCAGGGCCTATACGCCCGCCATGTTAGACCGAGACCACAACGCGCCTGCCCTGCCTCCGGAAATTGCCCGGCGTAGGACATTTGCGATCATCTCTCACCCGGACGCAGGTAAGACCACGCTGACCGAGAAGTTCCTGCTTTACGGTGGCGCGATCCAAATGGTGGGCCAAGTGCGTGCCAAAGGCGAAGCGAGGCGGACGCGGTCTGATTTCATGAAGATGGAGCAAGATCGCGGCATTTCGGTTTCCGCCTCGGCCATGTCGTTCGATTTCGGGAACTACCGGTTCAACCTCGTGGACACGCCGGGTCACAGCGATTTTTCCGAAGACACCTATCGCACGCTCACAGCCGTCGACGCCGCCATCAGGGTGATCGACGGAGCCAAAGGGGTAGAAAGCCAGACCCAAAAGCTGTTCGAGGTGTGCCGCCTGCGCGATCTGCCAATCCTGACCTTTTGCAACAAGATGGACCGCGAGAGCCGCGACACCTTTGAGATTATCGACGAGATCCAGGAAAACCTCGCCATTGACGTCACCCCCGCCTCTTGGCCCATCGGTTTGGGCCGCGACTTCATCGGCTGCTACGATATCCTGCGCGACCGGCTGGAACTGATGGACCGCGC